>JAKFDF010000036.1:0-13166 GCA_036676275.1 Lysobacter sp. | reverse complement strand
CGGGCCTGGCACCGATGGTCAAGGCCAACCATGCCGCCGGCCGCCTGCATTTCAGCATCGATCCCGCGGAAGCGGTCGCGCATGGCGACCTCATCTTCATCGCCGTGGGCACGCCGCCCGACGAGGACGGCAGCGCCGACCTGCAGTACGTGCTGGCGGTGTCGCGCACCATCGGCCTGCACCTCGCGCGGCCGGTGGTCGTGGTCGACAAGTCGACCGTGCCGGTGGGCACCGCCGACAAGGTCCGCACCACGATCGCGACCACGCTCGCCGAACGCGGCGCCGACATCGGCTTCGACGTGGTCTCCAACCCGGAATTCCTCAAGGAAGGCGCGGCGGTGGAGGACTGCATGCGCCCGGACCGGATCGTGATCGGCGCCGACAACCCCGCGGCGGTCGAGAAGCTCAAGCGCCTGTACGCGCCGTTCAACCGCAACCACGATCGCATCGTGGCGATGGACGTGCGTTCGGCCGAGCTGACCAAGTACGCCGCCAACGCGATGCTGGCGACCAAGATCAGTTTCATGAACGAGATCGCCAACATCGCCGAGAAGGTCGGCGCCGACATCGAGATGGTGCGCCACGGCATCGGCTCGGATCCGCGCATCGGCTGGCACTTCATCTATCCCGGCGCCGGCTACGGCGGCTCCTGCTTCCCCAAGGACGTGCAGGCGCTGGCGAAGACCGCCCGCCAGCATGGTTACGAGGCGAAGCTGCTGGACGCGGTCGAAGCCGTCAACGACGCGCAGAAGGGCCACCTGTTCGAACTGGTCCAGCGCCATTACGACACCGGCGAGGACGAGGGCGTGCGCGGCAAGACCTTCGCGGTCTGGGGCCTGTCGTTCAAGCCCAACACCGACGACATGCGCGAAGCCTCCAGCAGGCGGCTGCTGCAGCAGTTGTGGGACGCAGGCGCCCATGTGCGCGCCTACGACCCGGAGGCGCGCCACGAGGCCGCGCGCGTTTTCGGCGAGCGCGCCGACCTGGTGCTGTGCGATTCCGCCGGCGCTGCACTGCAAGGCGCCGATGCCCTGGTCGTGGTCACCGAGTGGAAGCAGTTCCGCAGCCCGGACTTCACCGCGGTGAAGGCCGCGCTCGGCGACGCGGTGGTGTTCGACGGCCGCAACCTCTACGACCCGGCCGAGGTCGAGGCCGCGGGCCTGGCCTATTACGGCATCGGCCGCGGCCGCTCGATCCTGCCCGAAGGGCGGGCGGGGGCCTGATGGACACGACGATCCTGGAAGCCAGGCTCACCGAACTGGAAACGCGACTCGCGTTCCAGGAGCACGCGTTGGCCGAACTCGGCGATGCCCTGGCGGCGTCGCGCATCGAAACCGCGCGCAACGCCGAACTGTTGCGGCGCGCGCTTGACGACCTCAGGCAATCGCGCGGCGACTTCTTCGCCGATCCGGCCAGCGAACCGCCGCCCCCGCATTACTGACCGACCATGAGCGACTCCCTCCGCGACCAGTTGCTCGGCCTCGGCTTCAAGCCGCCGGCCAGGCCCGAACGCAAGCCTGCGCAGGAGCCGGCGCGCAAATCCGCGAACAGGCCCGGCCACGGCACAGGGGCCCGAACGGCGGAGGGTGCGCGCAAGTCCGCTTCCGACGCGCAGCGCCCGCGCGGCAAGGCGCGCCCGCCACAGCACGGCAAGTCCAGGACGCGCGAGGAAATCGACCTCGCCAAGGCCTATGCGATCCGCGCGCAGAAGGAAAAGGACGAACGCATCGAGGCCGAGCGCCTGAAGCAGGAAGCCGCGCGCGAGCGCCGCGAAGCCAAGGCCAGGCTCGCGGCGCTGCTCGAGGGCAGGGCGCTCAACGATCCGGTCGCCGAGATCGCGCGCCACTTCGACTACGGCGGCAAGATCAAGCGCATCCATGTCACGCCGGCGCAACTGAAGGCGCTCAATGCCGGTGAACTCGGCGTGGTCCAGCTCGATGGCCGTTACCTGCTGGTCGACGCCGCGTTGCTGGCCCAGGCCGAGGCGATCTTCGCGCCCGCGATCGCGCTCAAGGTCGATCCTTCGGCCCGGGCCCAGGACGACCCCTACGCCGACCCGCGTTTCCAGGTACCCGACGACCTGGTCTGGTAACTGGCCGCAGCCGCGCGGCACCGGCGTTTGACCTGTCGGCGCGATCCGCGCCGTCGCGGTGGCCGACGATGGATGCTGGCAGCCACCGCGGTGCCGAACATGGCCCCGCGGCGCCCAGGACCGCGCTGGTGGTCGGCGTCACCAGCCATCGCGACCTCGCCCCCGGGCAATTGCCGGAACTGCGGCGACGGCTCAAGGATGTCTTCTCCGCGCTGCGGGACCGCTTCCCGGAACTGCAACTGGTCGTGCTGTCGCCGCTGGCCGAAGGCGGCGATCGCCTGGTGGCGGAAGCAGGGCTGGCCGCGGGCGCACGCCTGATCGTGCCGTTGCCCCTGCCGGCGCAGGTGTACGCGCAGGATTTCCCGACCGCGCAGTCGCGCGCGCAGTTCGAATACCTGCTCGAACAGGCCGAAGTCGTGGCGCTGCCCCTGCCCGACGGCGAGGATGGCATCGAGGCATTGCATGTCCGCGGGGCATTGCGCGACCGGCAATACCTGCTGGCCGGGTTGTACGTGGCCAGCCACTGCCACGTGCTGTTCGCGCTGTGGGACGGCTCCGACGCGGGCGGCACGGGCGGTACCGCGCAGATCGTGCGCTATTACCTCGGTGGGCCCTTGCCAGGCGCGCGCCGGGCCAGCGACAACCTGCGGCAGATGCTGTCCGGCGACGACGACAGCCTGGTGCTGCACCTGCCGGTGCAGCGGGCGTCGGCGCGCGCAACCGAAGCGTTCGACGCCCAGCCGCGCTGGCTCACCAGCGCCGGGCAGCGGCCGTTGGCGTCCGGCATGCCGCCCGACTATCGCCGCATCTTCGAACGCATGCAGGTGTTCGAACGCGACCGCCTCAAGCACGTGGCCCAGGCCTGCCCGGCGCCGGCGCGCGATCCCGCCCAGGCCGAGGCGCAGGTGGTCGACGCAATGGCGGTCGCCTACCAGCGCCGGACCACGGCGGCGATGCGCGCGATCCATGGACTCGCGGCGCTGATGGGCCTGGCGTTCCTGCTGTATTCCGACCTCGGCGCGCCGGACTGGATGCTGTGGGTATTCCTCGCGTTCTTCGTCGTCGGCCTGGCGATCGCGGTGCTGGCGCGCCGGCGCGACTGGCACCGCAAGTACATCGACTACCGCGCCCTGGCCGAAGGCCTGCGGGTGCAGGCGTTCTGGCGCCGCGCCGGCTTGTCGATGACCGGCGACCCGGAATTCGCGCACGACAACTTCATGCAGAAGCAGGACGTGGAGCTGGGCTGGATCCGCAACGTCATGCGCCAGGTCGGGCTGCTGCCGTTGCCGCGCATCGACGACCCGCAGCGCGCGCTCGACGAGGTGGTCGAGGACTGGGTCGGGCGGCCCGGGCAATCGGGGCAACTGGCCTACTACGAGCGCAAGGCGGCCTTGCGCGCGCGCCACCACCTGCGCACGCAGGCGCTCGGCGCCGCCTGCCTGTGGGCCGGTATCGGCATCAGCCTGCTCCTGGCGCTGTTCCATGGCGGCCTCGAAGATGCCGCGCGCAACCTGCTGGTGACCACGATGGGCGCGCTGTCGCTGGTCGCCGCGGTGCGCGAGGCCTATGCGTATCGCAAGGCGGACAAGGAGCTGGTCAAGCAATATCGTTTCATGCACCGCATCTACCGCAACGCGCGCGCGGCGCTGGATGCCGCCGGCGGCATGAAGGAACGCCGCGAGATCCTGCGCGCGCTGGGCGAGGCGGCGCTGGAAGAACACGCCGAATGGGCGCTGATGCATCGCGACCGGCCGATCGAGCACGGGCGGCCGTAGCGGCCGAGGCGGCATCCCCCGATTCCCCTTGCGGCGCGGTTCGTGTGGGAGCCGCCCACACGACGAAGCCGGCTGGCGCGCGCCGCTTGCGTAGCCGCTCAGTCGCGCGGGATGACGTTGATCGCCTGGATCCGCCGCGCGTGGCGCGCAAGCAGGTAGTCGATGTAATCGCCGACGATGAGGTTCGGGCGTCCCTTGCCGCGCGTCACCACGCGGCTGATCAGCACGTTGGTGTCGGCGTCCCATTCCAGGTTGATCGCGCCGTGGCGGTCGGGCAGGGTGCTCTTGAGCTTGGCCCAGCCGCGCGGGCGGCCCGGGCGTTTCTGCTGCACCACCTCCAGGTCGTGGCGGCCGATGCGGGCATCGCTGGCGATCGCCTCGCGCAGGCTGCGGCCTTTGGTGCAGATCGTCTGGATCAGGATTTGCATGGCGGGTTCCTCGTGCTGGTTGCCCGGGACCGCCCTTGCGATGCGGCTGCACCGCGCCGCCGCGCGCGAAGTTTCCGCTGGCGGGCTCCGATCCGCGTTATTCGGGATCGTAATCCAGGTTGGACGCCAGCCACCGCTCGGCCTGCGCCAGGCCCACGCCCTTGCGCCGCGCATAGTCGGCGGCCTGTTCCTTCGACACCCGGCCGACCACGAAATACTGGCTGCCGGGATGGCTGAAGTAATACCCCGACACCGATGCCGCCGGATACATCGCGAAACTGTCGGTCAGGGTCATGCCGGTATTGGCGGTCGCATCGAGCAGGCGGAACAGGGTTTGCTTCTCGCTGTGTTCCGGGCACGCCGGATAGCCGGGCGCGGGTCGGATGCCGCGGTATTTTTCCCCGATCAGCGCCTCGGTATCCAGCGCCTCGTCGGCGGCGAATCCCCACAGTTCCTTGCGCACGCACTGGTGGATGCGTTCGGCCAGGGTTTCGGCGAGGCGGTCGGCCAGGGCCTTGAGCAGGATCGCGTTGTAGTCGTCGTGGTCGGCCAGGAAGCGTTCGATGTGCGGCTCGATGCCAAGCCCGGCCGTGACCGCGAAGGCCCCGATCCAGTCGCGGCGGCCGCTGTCGCGTGGCGCCACGAAGTCGGCCAGGCAGAAGTCGGGGCGCTCGGGCGGCTTGTCGGCCTGCTGGCGCAGGAAGTGCAGGGTGGTCGGCGTGCCGTCGACGTCCACGACCACGTCGTCGCCGACGCTGTTGGCCGGCCAAAGGCCGACGACGGCGCGCGCGGTGAGCCACTTCTCGGCCACGATCCGGCGCAGCATCGCCCTGGCGTCGTCGAACAGTTCGCGCGCCTGCGGGCCGACAATGGCGTCGTCGAGGATCGCCGGATACCTGCCGGCCAGCTCCCAGGCGTTGAAGAACGGACCCCAGTCGATGAGTTCGACCAGGTCGGCCAGCGGATAGTCGGCGAACACGGTGATGCCCGGCTTGTCCGGCGTCGGCGGCACGTAATCGGCCCAGCCGCCGTCGAAACGCTGCGCGCGCGCCTTGTCCAGCGGCACCAGCCGCTTGCCGCCGTCCTTCTTGCGATGGCGCTCGCGGATCTCGGCATAGTCCGCCTCGTTGGCGGCGACGAACGGACCGCGCAGCTCGGGCGATAGCAGCGACTGCGCGACATTGACCGCGCGCGAGGCGTCCTTCACCCACACCGTCGCCGACTTGTAGTGCGGGTCGATCTTCAGCGCGGTATGCGCGCGCGAGGTGGTCGCGCCGCCGATCAGCAACGGGATGGTGAAGCCCTGGCGCTGCATCTCGCGGGCGACGTGGCCCATCTCCTCCAATGAAGGCGTGATCAGGCCGGAGACGCCGATCATGTCGGCGTTCTCCGCCCTGGCGCGATCCAGGATCACCTGCGCCGGCACCATCACCCCGAGGTCGACCACCTCGAAGTTGTTGCAGGCCAGCACCACGCCGACGATGTTCTTGCCGATGTCGTGGACGTCGCCCTTGACCGTGGCCATGACGATCTTGCCGTTGGACTTGCCGGTGTCGCCGGTGCGCAGCTTCTCGGCTTCGATGTAGGGCAGCAGGTAGGCGACGGCCTTCTTCATCACCCGCGCCGACTTCACCACCTGCGGCAGGAACATCTTGCCGGCGCCGAACAGGTCGCCGACCACGTTCATGCCGTCCATCAGCGGGCCTTCGATCACGTCCAGCGGCCGCGTGGATTGCGCGCGCGCCTCCTCGGTGTCCTCGACCACGTACTGGTCGATGCCGTGCACCAGCGAGTGGGTGAGGCGCTCGCCGACGGTGCCTTCGCGCCAGGCCAGGTTCTCGACCTTCACCTCGCCCTTCTTGCCCTTGTACCTGTCGGCGATCTCCAGCAGCCGCTCGGTGCCGTCGGGCCGGCGGTTGAGCACCACGTCCTCGACCCGCTCGCGCAGTTCGGGATCAAGGTCGTCGTACAGGGGCAGGGCGCCGGCGTTGACGATGCCCATGTCCATGCCGGCGCGGATCGCGTGGTACAGGAACACCACGTGGATCGCCTGCCGCACCGGCTCGTTGCCGCGGAACGAGAACGACACGTTCGACACGCCGCCGGAAATGTGGCTGAACGGGAAGCGCCTGCGCAGCTCGGTCGCGGCCCGGATGAAGTCGACCGCGTAGTTGTCGTGCTCCTCGATGCCGGTGGCGATGGCGAACACGTTCGGGTCGAAGATGATGTCCTCGGGGGGGAACCCGACCTGTCCGGTGAGCAGCCTGTAGGCGCGCGCGCAGATCTCGACCTTGCGCTGCGCGTTGTCGGCCTGGCCTTGCTCGTCGAACGCCATCACCACCACCGCGGCGCCATAGCGCCGCACCAGGCGCGCCTGGCGCAGGAACTCCTCCTCGCCTTCCTTCATCGAGATCGAATTGACGATGCCCTTGCCCTGCAGGCATTTCAGCCCGGCCTCGATCACGCTGAACTTCGAGGAATCGACCATCACCGGCACGCGGGCGATGTCCGGCTCGGCGGCGATCAGGTGCAGGTACTCCACCATCGCCTTTTCCGAATCGAGCATGCCCTCGTCCATGTTGACGTCGAGCACCTGGGCGCCGTTCTCGACCTGCTGCCGCGCGACCGCGACGGCCTCGTCGTAGCGGTTTTCCAGGATCAGCTTCTTGAACTGCTTGGAACCGGTGACGTTGGTGCGCTCGCCGACGTTGATGAAGTTGCTTTCGGGCGTGATCTGCAGCGGCTCCAGGCCGCTGAGGCGGGTGTTGCGGGCCAGCAGGTTCGCGTTGGCGTCGCTCATGCCGCCGCTTCCAGTCGTGGCAGCAGGCGTGGCGGCAGGCCGCGCACGGCTTCGGCGATCGCGGCGATGTGTTCCGGGGTGGTGCCGCAGCAGCCGCCGACCAGGTTCAGCAGGCCGGCCTGCGCGAATTCGCGCAAGTCGCGCGCCATGTCCTCGGGCGTCTCGTCGTAGCCGCCGAAGGCGTTGGGCAGGCCGGCGTTGGGATGGGTGCTGATGTTGACGTCGGCGACCCGGGCGAGGACGTCGATGTGCGCGCGCAGGTCCCTGGCTCCCAGCGCGCAGTTCAGTCCTACCGACAGCGGCCGCGCATGCCGCAGCGAGTACCAGAAGGCTTCGGCGGTCTGTCCCGAGAGCGTGCGCCCGGAGGCGTCGGTGATGGTGCCGGAGATCAGCACCGGCAGGCGCCCGCCCGCGGCGGCGAAGGCGTCGTCGATCGCGAACAGCGCGGCCTTGGCGTTGAGCGTGTCGAAGATGGTCTCGACCATGATCGCGTCGGCGCCGCCCTCGATCAGCCCGGCGGCGGCCTCGCGATAGGCGGCGGCGAGTTCGTCGAAGGAGGTCGCGCGGAAACCCGGGCGGTTGACGTCCGGGCTCAGCGACGCGGTGCGGCTGGTCGGGCCGAGCACGCCGATGACGAAACGCGGCTGGTCCGGGGTCCTGGCCTCCGCCGCGTCGCAGGCGGCGCGCGCCAGTTTCGCGCCTTCGCGGTTGAGTTCGCGCACCAGGTGCTGGAGGTGGTAGTCGGCCAGCGAGATCGCGGTCGAATTGAAGGTGTTGGTCTCGACCAGGTCCGCGCCGGCGGCCAGGTAGGCGGCGTGGATGTCGCGGATCAGCCCGGGGCGGGTGAGCGTCAGCAGGTCGTTGTTGCCGCGCTGGTCGTGCGCCTCGCAGCCGCAGCCCGGACCATGGGCATGGCCGTCGGCGGCGAACAGCGCGTCGAAACCCTCGGAGAAACGCTGGCCGCGGTAATCGGACTCCTGCAGCTCGTGGCGCTGGATCATGGTGCCCATGGCGCCGTCGATGACCAGGATGCGCCGGGCCAGGGCTGCTTCGAGCCTGGCGACGCGCCCGGGATGCAGCCATGCCAGGGTGTCGGGGGAATTCACGGCTTCACTCCAATCAGCGATATGACTTCGAAATGCGGCGGCCGCTTCTCGCGGGTCACCGTTTCGCAACTGGTGACCTGCAGTCCGGCCCTGGTCGAGAACCTGCGCAGGTCCTTGGCGCTGAACCCCAGGTTGCTGTGGCCGTAGGCCTCCACGACCGCGCGATGCTGGTGGTTGGCCAGGCTGCTCAGCAGCAGCCGGCCGCCGGGCTTGAGCATGCGCGCGGCTTCGGCCACCGCCTGCGCGGGCCTGGCCGCATAGGTCAGTGCGTGCATCAGCACGACCAGGTCGAAACCGGCGTCGGCGAAGGGCAGGGCATGCATGTCGCCCTCGCGCACTTCCACGTTCGGGAAACGGCGCAGGCGTTCGGCGGCCGCGGCGACCACGCGCGGGCTGGTGTCGATGCAGACGTAACGTTGCGCATGGGGCGCCAGCAGTTCGGCCAGCACGCCGTCGCCGGAAGCGATGTCGAGCACGTCGCCGGTCTCCAGCAGCGGCAACGCCGTGCGCGCCAGCGCTTCCCAGGTGCGTCCGGGGGAGTAGTGGCGTTCCATGTCGCCGGCGACCGAATCGGCCCAGTTCTGGTCGGCGGCGCGGGTCGCGAGCACGGCGGCCACGCGCTCGGCGTCCTGGCGCAGCAGCGGGTCGTCGCTGCCGGTGCTGATCGATTGCCACAACGCGCGCTGCGCCGGATCCAGCGCGGCGTCGTCGAAGCGGTAGTAGGCCGAGACCCCGGCGCGGCGGTCGCGCACCAGCCCGGCTTCCTTCAACCTGGCCAGGTGCGTGGAAACCCGCGGCTGCGCCAGCTGGGTGATCGCGGACAGTTCGGCGACGGTGAGTTCCTCGCCTTCCAGCAGCGCCAGCAGGCGCACGCGGGTGGCGTCGGCGAACACCTTGAGCCGGTTCGACCAGCCTTCGAGGTCCATTGAATATCTTTCCATCGCGATTCAAGGATATAAGTTTCTGCCGTTGCCGCCCCGGGGTCAAGCAAGGCGGCGAGGCATCGCCGCGGAACCGCCGTGGGTTCGGTTATCCGGCGTGCCCCGGTACAATTGCGATTCCCGTCTGGCCAGAGGTGCACCGCGTGGATTTCCGCTTCACCGAAGAGCAATTGCTGATCCAGGACGTGGCCCGCCGCATCGCCCAGGAAAAAATCGCGCCCAGCGCGGAACATTTCGACAGGTCCGGCGAATTCCCCCTCGACAACATCCGGCTGCTCGGCGAGAACGGGTTGATGGGGATCGAGGTGCCGGCCGAATACGGCGGCGCCGGCATGGACCCGGTCGCCTACGTGCTGGCGATGGTCGAGATCGCCGCGGCCGATGCCGCGCACTCCACCATCATGTCGGTCAACAATTCGCTGTTCTGCAACGGCATCCTGACCCACGGCACCGAGGCGCAGAAGCAGAAATACGTGCGCGAGATCGCCGAGGGCAGGGAGATCGGCGCCTTCGCCCTGACCGAGCCGCAATCGGGTTCCGACGCCACCGCGATGCGTTGCCGCGCCGTGAAGCAGGGCGACGGCACGTTCGTCGTCAACGGCAAGAAGAGCTGGATCACGTCGGGCCCGGTGGCCAGGTACATCGTGCTGTTCGCGATGACCGACCCCGAGAAGGCCGCGCGCGGCATCACCGCGTTCCTGATCGACACCACCCGCGCCGGTTTCCACCGCGGCAAGACCGAGCCCAAGCTCGGCATCCGCGCTTCGGCCACCTGCGAGATCGAGTTCGAGGATTACGTCGTCCAGCCCGACGAGGTGCTGGGCGAGGAAGGCCACGGCTTCAAGATCGCGATGGGCGTGCTCGACGCCGGCCGCATCGGCATCGCCAGCCAGGCGATCGGCATCGCCCGCGCGGCCTACGAGGCGAGCCTGGAATACGTGCGCGAGCGCAAGGCCTTCGGCCAGCCGATCGGCGCGTTCCAGATGATCCAGGCCAAGATCGCGGACATGAAGTGCAAGCTCGACGCCTCGCTGCTGCTGACGCTGCGTGCCGCCTGGCTCAAGGGCCAGGGAGAGAAATTCACCACCGAGGCAGCGGTCGCCAAGCTGACGGCGTCGGAAGCGGCGATGTGGATCGCGCACCAGGCGGTGCAGATCCACGCCGGCATGGGCTATTCCAAGGAAATGCCGATCGAGCGTTATTTCCGCGACGCCAAGATCACCGAGATCTACGAGGGCACCAGCGAGATCCAGCGGCTGGTGATCGCCCGCCACGAGACCGGGCTGCGCTGAACCATGCACGCCCGGCCGCGTTCCGTGGTCTTGCGGAGGATCGTCGCCTGCCATGCGCAGGGCGGCAGCGATCGCCGCGACGACATCCCCATTGCAAGCATGATCGCCGCCCGCGCCGGCCGCAGCCCTACTGCCGACACCGTGCGCGCGCGCCCGCAGAAACCGATGCGCTGACTCCTGTATGGCCCGTGCGCGAGCGCGGGCCTCTCTCTATCTGGACATCACGTTTCCATGAGCACTCCACGCAAATCCCCCGCCGCCAAGGCTTCCCGCAACGCGCCGCCGATCGCCGAAGGCGATTCTGTTTCCCTGGACCCGATCATCGCCGCGCTGAACGAGCGCGTGCCCAAGGCGCGGCAGGCGCAGGCCGAGGCCTTCGCCCGTGTCTTCTATCGCCGCATGTCGGCCGAGGAAATGGCGCAGCACAGCGCCCAGGGCTGGGCGGAACTGGCCAACGACTTCCTCGAGCTTGCCCACAAGCGCAAGGCCGGCACGGCGGAGGTGCGCGTGTTCAACGCGAGCCTGCCGCAGAACGGCTGGGAATCGCCGCACACGGTGGTGCAGATCGTCAACGACGACATGCCGTTCCTGGTCGATTCGGTGACCATGGCCCTGGCCGACAAGGGCATCGGCGTGCACGTGCTGGGGCACCCGGTGGTCGAGATCGAGCGCGACAAGTCCGGCAAGCTGGTCGCCGTCGGCGATGCCGCGCGCGGCAAGGGCCGGGGCGAGTCGCTGATGCACCTGGAGATCGACCGCCAGACGGCCGCGGCGATGCCGGGCATCGAGCGCGCGATCCACGAAGTGCTAGACGACGTGCGCGCGATCGTCGTCGACTGGCGCGCGATGCGCGACAGGATGCTGCAGATCGCCGACGACCTGGCGACCCGCAGGATGCCGGCCTCCGATGCCGGCCGGACCGAGGCCCAGGAATTCCTGCGCTGGGCGGCGAGCGACCATTTCACCTTCCTGGGCTATCGCGAATACGACGTGGTCAAGAAGGGCGCCAGCGAGCTGCTGTGCCCGGTCGAATCCTCGGGCCTGGGCCTGCTGCGCGGCAAGGAGGCGGGCAAGCCGCGCGACCTCAAGACCCTGGCCGCGCACTACATGCCGCAGTCGGGTTCGGTCGATGCGCTGATCCTGACCAAGACCAACGCCCGCGCCACCGTGCACCGCCCGGGCTACATGGATTACATCGGCGTGCTCAAGTTCGACGCCAAGGGCATGCCGGTGGCCGAGCAGCGTTTCCTCGGCCTGTACACCTCCAGTGCCTACAACCGCCGCCCGTGGGAAATACCGCTGGTTCGCGAGCGCCACGAATACGTGATGCAGAACTCGGGCCTGGCGCCGAGCGGGCACAGCGGCAAGGCGCTGCGCCACATCCTGGAGACGTTGCCCCGCGACGAGCTTTTCCAGTCCAGCGAGGAAGAACTGCTGCGCACCAGTACCGGCATCCTGGGCCTGCAGGAGCGCGTGCGCAGCAAGCTGTTCCTGCGCCGCGACCGCTACGGCCGTTTCTGGTCGGCGCTGGTGTACATCCCGCGCGACCGCTTCAACACCGAGGTCCGCCACCGCATCGAGAGGATGCTCAAGCGCGCGCTGCACGGCGAAAACGTCGACACCACGGTGCAGGTCGGCGAATCGCCGCTGGCGCAGCTGCACCTGATCATCCGTCCCAAGGCCGGTGAAGCGCCGCAGGTCGACATCGCCGCGCTGGAAGCCAAGCTCGCCCGGATCGTGCGCAACTGGCAGGACGACCTGCGCGATGCGCTGGTCAAGGCGCACGGCGAGGAGCGCGGGCTCAAGCTCGCCAACCGCTATGGCCGGGCGCTGCCGGCCGGCTACATCGAGCAGGTGACGCCGGCGATCGCCGCCGCGGACGTCGAATGCCTGGCATCGCTGTCCGGCCCCGACGACCTGCGCATCAGCCTTTACCGCTCGCGCGGCGAGGAAGGCGGGGTGCGCCTGAAGTTCTACCGCCTCGGCGACGACATCCCGCTGTCCGACGCGTTGCCGATGATGGAGAACATGGGCCTGCGGGTGATCACCGAACACCCCTACCGGATCGAATTGCCCGGCGAGGACGGCGATGGCGCGGCCTGGATCCAGGATTTCGAAGTCGAGTCCGTGCGCGCGGACCTGGACGTCGACAGCATCGACGAATCCTTCGAGGAAGCCTTCTCGCAGCTGTGGCGCGGGCAGGCCGAGAACGACGGCTTCAACCGCCTGATCCTCGGCGCCGGCCTCACCTGGCGCCAGGTGGCGATGCTGCGCGCCTACGGCAAGTACCTGCAGCAGGTCGGGGTGCCGTTCTCGCAAAGCTACGTCGAGGAAACCTTCAGCCGTTACCCGCTGCTGGCGCGGCTGCTGGTGGAACTGTTCGAGGCGCGCTTCGACCCGGCCACCGGCAGCGAGGACAAGGACGCGATCCAGCAGGGCAAGCAGGCGCTGCAGCGCCAGTTCCAGGCGCTGGTGGGCGACGAGGCCGCGACGCTGGCGGCGCTGCAGGCCGTGGTCGATGCCCGCGACGGTGCCCGCGAGCGCCAGGTCGAGGCCACGCGTGCGACGCTGCTCGGGCTGATGGATCGCGTCTCCAGCCTCGACCAGGACCGCATCCTGCGCAGCTTCATCGGCTGCATCGACGCGACCCTGCGCACCAGCTATTACATCGCCTACAAGGACGGCCTGCGCGCCGACGGCGGCCCGGCCGACTACATCAGCTTCAAGCTCGA
>JAKFDF010000035.1:0-8034 GCA_036676275.1 Lysobacter sp. | reverse complement strand
CGGCAACACCGCCACCGGACTTCGACCATGCCTTTCGTCGTCACCGACAACTGCATCAAGTGCAAGTACACCGACTGCGTCGAAGTCTGCCCGGTGGACTGTTTCCATGAAGGCCCCAACTTCCTGGTGATCGATCCGGACGAGTGCATCGACTGCACCCTGTGCGAGCCGGAGTGCCCGGTCAACGCGATCTATCCGGAGGACGACGTCCCCGGCGGCCAGGAACAGTTCGTGGCGCTGAACGCGGAACTGGCGAAAGCATGGCCGGTGATCACCACCCGCAAGGATCCGCCGCCGGACGCCAAGGAGTGGGAAGGCAAGCCGGACAAGCTGCCGCTGCTGGAACGCTGAAACCC
The DNA here is from genome assembly GCA_036676275.1 of Lysobacter sp. Taxonomy (GTDB): domain Bacteria; phylum Pseudomonadota; class Gammaproteobacteria; order Xanthomonadales; family Xanthomonadaceae; genus Cognatiluteimonas. Next base: position 7,678 of record JAKFDF010000035.1, on the reverse strand, counting down.
GGCGCCACGCCCGGGCCGGCAACGAAAACGGGCGCCGCCAGGCGCCCGTTTTTCTTGCCGCCCGGAACGGCCCTGGCCGCCTCAGCCGCCCAAGGCCGCCTTCAGCGCCGCGATCAGCTTGGCGGGCGCCTCGGCGCTGGCCGGCATGCCGCGCGGATCGACCGCCGAAACGTAGACGCCGGCATCGACCTTGGTCACCCGCACCAGGAAGTCGGCCCCTTCGTAGTTGACGTCGTAGGTGCCCAGGATCTGCGCCTTGCTGGCGATGGTGAGTCCCGGCGTGGCCGCCAGGGCATCGCCGACCTTGGCGAAGATGTCGTCGCGCTCGCCGGCGACGGTGAAGCCGGAAGCGGCGGCCGCGGCCGCCGACGGGCCCATCGAGGACCGCGTCACCGACCGGGTTTCCCCCGCCGGCAGTTGCATCGCGCCCTGGGTGTTGGGCAGGTCGAGGTCCGGAGGCACTTCCAGCGGCCGGGTCTCCGGGCTCTGCTGGTAGGCGTCGTCCTTGCCGAACCAGTGGCAGCCGGAAACTGCGACCACGACGGCGGCAAGGGCGAGCGAGCGCAATGCGGTGGAACGGTCCAGCTGGCGCATCGGTATCTCCAGGTCAGGCCGCGGGCATGTCGCGGCAGGATTGTTCGAGTTGCTTGGTCAGGTCCGTGGTCCGCTGCGCGGATTCGGCATGGGCCGGCGACAACGGGGTCAGCGGCAGGCGCACGCCGTGGCCGATCCCCAGTCGCGACAGGATAGCCTTGAGCGGGATCGGATTGGGTTCGACGCCGAGGAATTCGCAGGCCGGCCGCAGGCGCGCATCCCAGGCTTCGGCCTCGGCGCGATTGCCGGCGCGCGCCAGGTCGCAGAGCCTGCGGAACGCCCGCGGCAGGACATTGGAAGCCACCGAGACCACGCCATCGGCACCGGCCAGCATCGCCCTGGCCGCGGTCGGGTCGTCGCCGCTGAGCACCGCGAAGCCGTCGCCGCGCAACGGCAGCAACGCGGCCATGCGCTCGGGCTCGTTGCGCGCTTCCTTGATGCCGACGATGCGCGGATGGCCCGCCAGTTCCGCCGCGGTCGCGGGCAGCAGGTCGCAACCGGTGCGGGCAGGCACGTTGTACAGCACCACCGGCAGGGCGCCATCGTCGGCGACCGCGCGATAGTGCGCGAGCAACCCGGCCTGGGTCGGGCGCACGTAGGGCGGCGTCACCACCAGCGCCGCATCGGCGCCGAGCGCGGCGACGCGGCGGGTCTGTTCGATCGTCTTGGCGGTGCTGGACAGGCCGGTACCGGCGAGCACCGGGATGCGGCCGGCGATGAATTCCACCGCGATGCGCAGCAAGGCGTCGTATTCGACGTCGTACAGCGCCGCCGCTTCGCCGGTGGAGCCGGCGACGACCACGCCCTGGGTGCCGCCGTCGAGCTGCAATTGCAACAGCCGGCGCCAGGCGTCGAGGTCGATCTCGCCGGCGGCCGTGAAGGGCGTCGCCAGCGCGGTGATGCTGCCGGAAAATCGCAAGCAGATGGTCCCAGGTTGGTAAACGCCTGCCCGGGCGGGCCCGAGGAGCCGCGCGCGCCGGCGTGAAGGTCCGCGGGTCGCCCCGCGCGCCGGCATTGGATCCGGTCGCCGATAGCCTCCGATGTTACTTGCGGCGCCAAAGCGCGGGCAAGTATGCTGGCTGCGGCTTCCGGTTCCACGCCGGTCGCCGTTCAGACCTTCATCCCCGCGGACGCCGCCTTGACCGATTCCCCGACCGACTCCGCCGCTGCCTCCCGTCCGTCGCCGAACGAGAACCACCTGCTGATCAACGCCTACACGACGCATCCGCGATCCCCGCTGCTGGCGGTGACGCGGCGGATCGCCGACAGCGGCTGCAACCTGGTCGACACCCGCCTGTCCACGGTCGGCCGCGATGTCTCGGTGACCGCGCTTGCGACCGGCTCCTGGGACGCGGTCGCCAAGCTGGAAACCATGCTCGGCAAGCTCGAGCGCGAGGAAGGCCTGAAACTGGTCTGGTACCGCACCGGGCCCAAGCCGGTGCAGTCCAACCTGCTGCCGTACGTGGTCGAGGTCGTCGCCGCCGACAAGCCCGGCATCCTGTACCAGCTCGCGGACTTCTTCGACCGCCAGTCGATCACCATCGAGAGCCTGCACTGCTCGCGCTACCGGGCGATGCAGACCGGCGCGGAAATGTTCACCGCGCAGGTCACCATCGGCATCCCCGCCGACATGCACATCGCCGCGCTGCGCGACGACTTCCTGGAATTCTGCGACCACCTGAACCTCGATGCGATCATGGATCCGATGAAGTTCTGACGATGATCCAGACCGGCAAGCCGCTGACCGAATCGATCCTGTCGCTGCCGCTGGCACTGTCCGGCGGCACGGCCGCGACCCTCGCCGACTACGCCGGCAAGTGGCTGGTGCTGTACTTCTACCCGAAGGACTCCACCCCCGGCTGCACCACCGAGGGCCTCGACTTCAACGCGCTGCTGCCCAAGTTCCGCAAGCTCGGCGCGGAAATCCTCGGCGTGTCGCGCGATTCGCTGAAGTCGCACCAGAACTTCCGCGCCAGGCAGGGCTTCGGCTTCGAACTGGCCAGCGATCCGGACGAGCAGCTGTGCAAGGCGTTCGACGTGATCAAGCCGAAGAAACTCTACGGCCGCGAGTACGTCGGGATCGAGCGCAGCACCTTCCTGGTCGATCCGCGGGGCGTGGTTCGCCACGCATGGCGCCCGGTCAAGGTTCCCGGCCACGCGCAGGCCGTCCTCGATGCACTGAAGGCTGCGCAGACGCAGTGACCGTGATTGCCTTCAACCGATGCCGCCCGGCGCAGCGCGCCGGGTGGCCGTCTTCGCGCGCGCCAAGGGCGCGCAGGCGTTCCCCTTCGCCCCACTGCCCCGCCCGGCGCGATGCGGTGGCCAGACGCTGTCCGACCGCAGGAAACGACACGCATGACGCGTAGCAAGCGCATCTACGTCCTCGACACCAACGTGCTGATGCACGACCCGACCGCGCTGTTCAAGTTCGAGGAGCACGACGTCTACCTGCCGATGCAGGTGATGGAGGAGCTCGACAACGCCAAGAAGGGCACCTCGGAAGCCAGCCGCAACGCGCGCCAGGTCAGCCGCTTCCTCAACGAATTGATCGAGGCGCACGGCAACGGCGACATCACCGCCGGCATCACCCTGGGCCGGCCGCAGGGGCTGCAGCTGCGTGGCGCGCAGAGCATCGGCAAGCTGCGCTTCCAGACCCGCGACTTCGACTCCGGCAAGCGCTTCGGCGCGGTGATCCCGGACAACCACATCCTCGGCGCGATCCTGGCCCTGAAGGAGGACGAGCCCGCCGCATCGGTGGTGTTCGTGTCCAAGGACATCAACCTGCGGATCAAGGCATCGATCGCCGGGATCACCAACGAGGACTACGAGAACGACCGCGCGCTCGACGACTTCAGCCTGCTCTACACCGGCGCCACCGCGCTGCCGGCGGATTTCTGGCAGCAGCACGGCAAGGACCTCAAGTCCTGGACCGAGAAGGGCCGTACCTTCTACGAGATCGCGCGCGCCGACGGCGACGACTGGCATCCGAACCAGTTCCTCTACCTGCCGGGCGACGAGGAGGCCGAACTGAAGGTCGCCAGGGTCGGCGACAGCAAGGTCACGCTGCAGATCGTCGACGACTTCCACCACGCACAGCACGCGGTGTGGGGCATCAATGCGCGCAACCGCGAACAGAATTTCGCGCTCAACGCGCTGATGGACCCGGAGATCGACTTCGTCACCCTGCTGGGCACCGCCGGCACCGGCAAGACATTGCTGGCACTGGCCGCCGGCCTGGCGCAGACGATGGACGCGCAGCGCTACCGCGAGATCATCATGACCCGCGCCACCGTCAGCGTGGGCGACGACATCGGCTTCCTGCCCGGTACCGAGGAGGAGAAGATGACGCCGTGGATGGGCGCGCTCACCGACAACCTCGAGGTGCTCACCCACAACCAGGAAGGCGGCAGCTGGGGCCGCGCGGCGACCAACGACCTGCTCGCCTCCCGCATCAAGATCCGCTCGCTCAACTTCATGCGCGGGCGCACCTTCCTGTCGCGCTACCTGATCCTGGACGAGGCGCAGAACCTGACCCCGAAGCAGATGAAGACGCTGATCACGCGCGCCGGTCCCGGCACCAAGATCGTGTGCCTGGGCAACGTCGAGCAGATCGACACGCCGTACCTGACCGAGACGACCTCGGGACTGACCTACGCGGTCGACCGCTTCAAGCACTGGCCGCACAGCGCGCATGTCACCCTGCGTCGCGGCGAGCGCTCGCGGCTGGCGGACTACGCTTCCGAAGTCCTCTAGGCGGCGGACTCGGCTCGCTGCGCCTGCACGTGGCGCAAGGCCCCGGCCAGGTCCTTGAAATAGGACGGGTCGTCGCGGCGCACGATTTCCGCGCGCACCAGCTTGCGCAGCACCCGCAGGCTGGCCCCGCTCAGCAATACCTGCACGCCACGCTTGCGCAGGTTGCCGATGGTCGACTCCAGCCGCTTCAGCCCGGTCGCGTCCATGAACGGCACCCGCTCCAGCCGCAGCACGACGTAACGCGGCGGCTCCCGCGACCACGACAGCGCCCGCTCCAGCGAGTCCACCGAGCCGAAGAAGAACGGCCCGTCGATCGAATACACCACCATGCTGCGCGGAAGTTCCTCGAGCCCGGCTTCGGCGAGTTCCTCGCGCACGCTGGCATGGTCGTGTTCCACGACCTCGACCGATGCGCTCATCCGCCGCATGAACTGGAACATCGCCAGGATCACACCGATGTTCACCGCCACCACCAGGTCGGTGAGGATGGTCAGGGAGAAGGTGATCAGCAGGATCGCCACGTCCGCGCGCGGCGCGCGGCGCGCCATGCGCAGGAAGCGCCGCGCCTCGCTCATGTTCCAGGCCACCACCCACAGGATCGCGGCCAGCGCGCACAGCGGCACCTTGCCGGCGTACGGCGCCAGGAACAGCAGGACCAGCACCAGAGCCAGCGAATGCACCACGCCGGCCAGCGGCGTGGTGCCGCCGTTGCGGATGTTGGTGGCGGTGCGCGCGATCGCACCGGTCGCGGCGATGCCGCCGAACAGCGGCGAGACGATGTTGGCGATGCCCTGCCCGACCAGTTCCTGGTTGGAGTCGTGGCGGGTGCCGGCCATGCCATCGGCCACCACCGCCGATAGCAGCGACTCGATCGCGCCGAGCATCGCGATGGTGAACGCCGACGGCAGCAGCAGCATCATCCGGTCGAACGACATTGCCGGCAGCTGCAGCTGCGGCAACGCGCGCGGGATGGCGCCGAAGGTCGACTCGATGGTCGCCACGCCCTGCGGTGCGAACGCGATGGTCGCGGCCGTCGCCGCCAGCATCGCCAGCAGCGGGCCGGGGACGCGCGACAGCCCGGGAATCCGCGGACCCCACAGCGCCAGCGCCAGGCTGCCCAGCGCCAGCAACGTGGTCGCCACGTGCAACCGCGGCAGCGACTGCAGCAGTTGCCACGTCTTGAGGTAGAACGGTCCGCCACCGGCCACCGGCAGGCCGAAGAAGTACTGCCACTGGCCGACCCAGATGATCACCGCGATGCCCGCGGTGAAGCCCACGATGACCGGGTCGGGGATGAAGCGGATCACCGCGCCCAGCCGCGCCAACCCCATCAGCACCAGGATCACGCCCGCCATCAGCGTGGCCAGCAACAGCCCGTCGACGCCGAACTGCGCCACCACCCCGGCCAGGATCACGATGAACGCGCCCGTGGGCCCGGCGATCTGGATCCGCGAGCCACCCAGCAGCGCTACCGCGATGCCGGCGATGATCGAGGTGTACAGCCCCTGCTCGGGCTTGACCCCGGACGCGATCGCGAACGCCATCGCCAGCGGCAGCGCCACCACGCCGACGATCGCGCCGGCAACGATGTTGGGCAGCCAATGCCCGCGCTTGAACAGCCCCGCGCGCCAGGCCTCCACCGCCGCGATCATGCCTGCGTCCTTTCGCCGGCTGCCTTGAGGCGCACGCCGCGGCCCCCGGCCTGGCTGGGGGCGCGCTCCCCGATCAACTCCACGCCGGCCGCGTCGAGTGCCGCGACCACCTTGGCCAGCGAGTCCACGGTACCGCGCACCTGGCCGGTACTCGCTTCCATGCGCTGGATGGTGGGGACGGACACGCCGGCACACTGCGCCAACGTCCGCTGGTCCATGCCCAGCAGCGCCCTTGCCGCGCGCATCTGTGGTGCCGTGATCATGCGATGGTTTGATTTCGGGTATTTGATGATGTATCAAACATCGTAATACCGATATGATACCTGCACCTTGCCACTCCTTGTGGAGTGGTTTCCCGACGTCCTTGGCATGACCATGGCCCCCAGCGCATTGACCATCGCCGGCTCGGATTCCGGGGGCGGCGCCGGCATCCAGGCCGACCTCAAGACATTCGCCGCCCATGGCGTCCATGGCCTGAGCGCGATCGCCGCGCTGACCGCGCAGAACACCCGTGGCGTGGCCGCGGTGCACGTGCCGCCGATCGACTTCCTGCGCGCGCAGATCGATGCGTGCTTCGAGGATTTCGAGATCGGCGCGGTCAAGCTCGGGATGCTGGCGACGGCCGGCGTGATCCATGCCGTCGCCGATGCGCTGGAATCGCACCGGCCATCCATGGTGGTGGTCGACCCGGTGATGGTGGCGACCTCGGGCGCGAAGTTGCTGGCCGACGATGCGCTCGATGCGCTGCGTACCCGGTTGCTGCCGCTGGCGACGGTGCTGACGCCCAACATCCCCGAAGCCGAACTCCTGCTCGGACGCAGCATCCGCAGTGGCGACGACGCGGATGACGCGCGGGCGCAGTTGCGCGCGCTGGGGTGCCACGCGGTCCTGCTCAAGGGTGGGCACCTGGACGAGGGCGACAGCGTGGCCGACCGCTACGACGACGGCCACGAAAGCGCGGTGTTCGTCCACCGCCGGATCGACATCGAAGGCCACGGCACCGGCTGCACCCTGGCCTCGGCGATCGCCGCCAACCTGTGCCTGGGGTTGCCGCTGCCGAAGGCATGCGCCGCCGCGATCGACTACGTGTTCGAAGCCCTGCGCAACGGCTACCGCCCGGGCCGCGGCCCGGTCGCGGTGCTGGATCACTTCGCCGCGATGCGCAAACCCAGCAGGTAGGTGCGCCCCGGCGCCGGCTCGAAGTAACGGCCGTTGCCATCGTTGACGATGACCGAGCCGATCGCGCGGCGATCCAGCAGGTTGTCGATGCGCGCGAACGCCGCCACCGCCATCCGTCCGAGCTGCCAGCGTCGTTCGGCGCCCAGGTCCATGGTGGCATGGCCCGGCGCCCACGCCGTGTTGGCATCGTCGGCATACAGCCGGCTGCCGGCCTCGCCGGCCACGAACAGTTCGATGCCGTCGCGCGGCGCCCAGCGCAGTTCCGCCCAGCCGTTGCGCGCGGTGGTGCCGGGAATGCGCCGTCGCGCGCCCTGGAACCCGGCATCGAGCGCGGTCAGCGCGATCGCATAACGCCAGCGGGTCGCGACCGGGCCCGAGGCCGACAGTTCCAGCCCGCGCCGGTGGGTATCGGCCGCATTGGCATAGATGCTGCGCCCGCCGTCGCTCGAAGCCACCATCAGTTCGTCGCGGGTGCGGCTGTCGAACACCGCGAACGCGAG
>JAKFDF010000034.1:0-4938 GCA_036676275.1 Lysobacter sp. | reverse complement strand
GTTGACGCGGAAGCGCCCGGAGTCCTGCAGCGCCAGCGCCATGTTCAGCTCCAGGTCGCGCTCGAACACCGGCACCTGGCCCTCGTCCATCAGCGAGTAGGCGATCTTCTTGACCATGCCCGCCGGCAGCCCGGTATTGCCCAGCGGGTAGAGCTTGCCTTCGACCTTGATGTACACCGGCGCGCCGGTGGTCAGGAACATGTCGGAGGCGTTCTTCTCCACCATCAGCTTCAGGAAATAGCCGATATCCATTCACGGACCCTCGTAGACGACGCGCTATCGTTGCAGACTACGCGCAAGCTGGTGAAAAATGGCCGCGCGACGCCCCTTTCGCCACGGCAACCCCCAATGAACGCAAGCTTCGCACAAATCCGTTGCAGCCGGCAGGCGCTGCGCCCGCTGCTGCTGTCCGCTTTGCTGGTGGTGCTGGGTGGCTGCGCGACCCTGCCGCCACCGACCGCCGAGCTGGCGGCCGCGCAACAGGCGGTGTCGCGCGCCAACGACGCCGACGCCGACCAGTACGCGCCCGATGTCGTCGCCACGGCGCGCTCGGAACTGACGCTGGCGCAGGCGGCGATGGCCAGGGGCCGCCAGGCCGACGCCCGCGCGATGGCGATCGCGGCGGCCGCGGCCGGCGACCTGGCCTACGCGCAGAGCCATTTCGAAACGGTGCGCCAGGATTACCAGCAGCGCCGCGGCGAGATCGCGAACCTGCGCCGGCAATTGCAGGTGGGCACCGACGCCGGCGGCGATGCCGGGATCATGCCGGCCGACATCGCCATGGAAGCCGGCGACCCGGGCATGCGCCTGCAGGCGCTGGACGCCGATCCGCAGCTGAACGGGCTGGCCGCCTACCAGCGGCTGCAGGCGCGGCAGGCGGTGGAAGCGCTGGCCACGGTCCGCAGCAGCCAGCGCGCCAATGCCACGGTGCTCGCCGCGCGCCGGGTAGCCATCGCCGAGCTGGCCGCGCGCAGCGAACTGGCCGAGCGCGCGATCGACCGCCTGGACCGCGCCCGCAGCGAATTGCTGGTCGAGGCCAGCCGTCGCGAAGCCGAGCGCGCGCGCCAGGAAGCAGAGCGGTTGCGGGTGCAGGCGCAGATCCAGGCCGAAGAAGCGCAGCGTTTGCGCGCCGAAGCCGAAGCGGCGGCCCTCGCCCGGCAGCAGGCCGAGGACGTGATCATCGACGTCGGTGGCGAGCAGGCCGCCAAGCTCAAGGCGGCGCGCAAGCGCGAGGCCGAGCTGGCGCGCCAGGAGGCCGAACTGATGGCCGCGCAGAAGGCCGCCGAGGCCGGCAACAGCGACGACTCCGGCGACTAGGCAAAGTCCGGGGCAACTCCCGGTTGTCGCCGATGACCCGCTTTTCGCGGGTCCGTGGGCGCATGGATGCCGCCTCAGCGCCGGATCGATGCATGTACGACGCGCCCTGCGAAGGCCGAATCCCCGGCTTCCCGGCCGCGATCGTTAAATATCAGTAAAAACAGTGGCTTATACGGGCGTTTGCGCAAAATGCGACGTTCGTCCGGACGCCTGCCGCCGCCCGATCAAGCAGGCGCCGCTCGGGCTTGCCGGGCCCGGAACGGAGGAGTAGGGTCGGATACCCAGATGGTGCGATTTCCCCATGCAGCGTCTGGTCAATGAGCCATGCCCATGACCGATGCCTTCGATGACCGGGAGCATGCCGCCGCGAGCCAGGAGCTCGCGGACGCTCCCGAGGGAGGCGTCCTGGCCGTGGATGTGGTTTCGAAGGTTCCATCGCAACGCCCCGTGCCGCCAGGCCGGGGCGTTTCCGTTTTTGGAACCGCACGCGGCAACCCGGCCGGCCGATAGCCACGGGGCACGACCGGCTTTCAAGGCGCCAAGGCAGAAGATAAGGAGGATTCCATGTTCGAAGGGCAACCACAGGCGGAAGTCGAAGCACTGATGACCCACCCCGAGTTCAAGCAGCTTTACCAGCGCCACAAGCAGCTCGACAAGCAGGTGCTGGATGCCGAACTCGGCGTGCTGGCGGTCGATGACACCACCCTGTCCCAGATGAAACGCGAGAAGCTCGCGGCCAAGGATCGCCTGACCCGGCTCTACGACGTGCTCCACCACTGACCGAGTCCAGACGCGGGCGGCGGCGGCCTTTCCTCGTCGGCCGTCGCCGCCCGCGGTTGTATGCCTGTTGTCCCCGGGCCAACCGGTATCCCGGCTCTCGTGGGAGCGACGCAAGCCGCGACCTCCCGCAGCACGAGCACGGACGCCTTTCGGGGGACTCGCGGCTTGCGCCGGCCCTGCACCCACCCTTCCGAAGCCTGGGCTGCTGCGGCAGCCGTCGCGGCATAATCGCGGTTTCCCACGCAATCGCGGGCCAGGCATGACGATCCATCAATCCGTACTCGAACTGGTCGGCGATACGCCGATCATCCAGGCGCAGCGCCTCGACGCCGGCCTGTGCACGCTGTACCTGAAGCTCGAGAGCCAGAACCCGGGCGGCTCGATCAAGGACCGCATCGGCCTGAGCATGATCGAAGCCGCGGAGAAACGCGGCGACATCCGGCCCGGCGACACCCTGGTCGAAGGCACCGCGGGCAACACCGGCATCGGCCTGGCGCTGGTCGCGCAGCAGAAGGGCTACAAGCTGGTCCTGGTGGTCCCGGACAAGATGAGCCGGGAAAAGATCTTCAACCTCAAGGCGATGGGCGCGCAGGTGGTGCTGACGCGCTCGGACGTGGCCAAGGGCCATCCCGACTACTACCAGGACATGGCGGCGCGGATCGCGCGCGAAACGCCGGGCGCCTATTTCATCAACCAGTTCGGCAATCCGGACAACCCGGCCGCGCACGAGTTCGGCACCGGCCCGGAAATCCTGCGGCAGATGGACGGCGAACTCGACGCGATCGTGTTCGGTTGCGGCAGTTCCGGCACCATGACCGGCCTGTCGCGCTGCTTCGCGCGGCACTCGCCCGGGACCGAGTTGATCCTCGCCGACCCGGTCGGTTCGATCCTCGAGGAATACATCAACCGCGGCACCATCAGCGAGAAATCCGCGAGCTGGATGGTGGAGGGCATCGGCGAGGATTTCCTGCCGCCGATCTCGGACTTCAGCCGCGTGCACAAGGCCTATGCGATCAGCGACAAGGAGAGCTTCCTGACCGCGCGCGAGCTGCTGGCGAAGGAGGGCATCCTCGGCGGCTCCTCCACCGGCACCCTGCTGGCCGCGGCGCTGAAGTACTGCAAGGAGCAGGCCGTGCCGAAGAAGGTGCTGGTGTTCGTCTGCGACACCGGCAACAAGTACCTGTCGAAGATGTACAACGACTACTGGATGCTGGACAACGGCTTCCTCGAGCGCGAGCAGCACGGCGACCTGCGCGACCTGATCCTGCGCCCGTTCTCGCAGCGCGACACCGTGGTGGTCGGTCCGAACGACCTGCTGGTGACCGCGTACCAGCGGATGAAGCTCTACGACGTCAGCCAGTTGCCGGTGATGGAAGGCGACGCGCTGGTCGGCATCGTCGACGAGTCCGACGTGCTGCTGCACGTCTACGGCGACGAAACCCGCTTCCGCGACCCGGTGTCCACCGCGATGGTCAGCAAGCTCGACCGGCTCGACGTGAAGTCGCCGATCGAGGCCCTGCTGCCGGTATTCGACCGCGGCCACGTCGCCATCGTCACCGACGGCGGCCGCTTCCTCGGCCTGATCACCCGCATCGACCTGCTGAACTACCTGCGCCGCCGGGTGCAATGAGGCAGGCCCGGCGGGCGAGGACGGTGGGGCGCGGATGGTAGAATTTGGCCCTCGATCCAGGTGCAGAGCGCATGAACGAAAAACACGGTGGCGCGTCCGCGGACGCGTCGCACTGGGGCCTCGGCACCCTTGCCATCCACGGCGGCCAGGCCCCCGACCCGGGCACCGGCGCGGTCATGGTGCCGATCTACGCCACCAGCACCTACGCGCAATCCAGCCCGGGCGTGCACCAGGGCTTCGAGTACTCGCGCACCCATAACCCGACCCGCTTCGCCTGGGAGCGCTGCGTCGCTGCGCTGGAAGGCGGCAGCCGCGGCTTCGCCTTCGCCTCCGGGCTGGCGGCGACCTCGACCATCCTCGAGCTGCTCGACAGCGGCGACCACGTCGTCGCCATGGACGACCTCTATGGTGGCAGCTACCGCCTGTTCGAGCGCGTGCGCCGGCGCAGCGCGGGACTGGACTTCAGCTTCGTCGACCTCACCGATCCTGCGAAGTTCGAGGCCGCGATCACGCCGAAGACGAAGCTTGTCTGGGTCGAGACCCCCACCAACCCGCTGCTCAAGATCGTCGACCTCAAGGCGATCTCCGCGATCGCGCGCAGGCACGGCGTGCGCATGGTGGTCGACAACACGTTCGCCTCGCCGATCCTGCAGCGCCCGCTCGAGCACGGCGCCGACATCGTCATGCACTCGGCGACCAAGTACCTCAACGGCCACTCCGACATGGTCGGCGGCATGGTCGTGGTCGGCGACGACGCCGAACTGGCCGAGCAGCTCGCGTTCCTGCAGAACTCGGTCGGCGCGGTGCAGGGCCCGTTCGACAGTTTCCTCGCCCTGCGCGGCGCCAAGACCCTGCACCTGCGCATGCAGGCGCATTGCGACAACGCAGGAGCGCTGGCGGAATACCTGCAAACCCATCCGGCGATCGAGAAGGTGGTCTACCCCGGGCTGCGGTCGCATCCGCACCACGAACTCGCCAGGCGGCAGATGGACGGCTCCGGCGGCATGCTCTCGATCTGCCTCAAGGGCGGCTTCGAGGCCGCCAGGCGCTTCTGCGAACGCACCGAGCTGTTCACCCTGGCCGAATCGCTCGGGGGCGTGGAAAGCCTGGTCAACCATCCGGCGGTGATGACGCATGCGTCGATTCCACCGGCACGTCGTGCGCAACTGGGGATCGGGGACAACCTGGTGCGGTTGAGCGTGGGCGTGGAA
>JAKFDF010000033.1:0-4403 GCA_036676275.1 Lysobacter sp. | reverse complement strand
CCCGGCCAGCGCCAGCTCGCGCCAGAACCGCGCCAGTCGCTGCAAGGCCTGTCGCAACGGCGCCAGCTCCAGGATCTGCGAGCCGATATGCATGTGCAGCCCGTCCAGGCGCACGTCCGGCCATTGCGCCTGCGCGGCGAACCACTGCCGCGCCTCGGCCACGGCAACGCCGAACTTGTCCTGCGATTTTCCCGTGGAGATCTTGGCGTGGGTACCCGCATCGACGTCGGGATTGATCCGCACCGCCGCGTGCGCGACGGTGCCGCCGGCCCGGGCCAGTCGCTGCAGCAGGTCCAGCTCGGCGCGCGACTCGACATTGAAGCGGGCGATGCCGGCTTCCAGGCCCTGGACGATTTCGTCCTCGCGCTTGCCGACGCCGGAGAACACGATCCTCGATGGCGCGATGCCTGCGCGCAGCGCGCGCAGGAGCTCGCCCCCCGACACGATGTCGGCGCCGATCCCGGAGTCCGCCATCAACCGCAGGATGGCGTGGTTGCCGTTGGCCTTGACCGCGTAGCAGATCGTCGCATCCAAACCCTGCAGCGCCGATTGCAGGCCATCGATGCGCTGCCGGACCGCGGCGGCCGAATATACGTGCAGCGGCGTGCCTTCGCGGGCCGCAAGGGCGCCCAGATCGACACGCTCGAGGGACTGCAGGGCGTCCGTGCCGTCCCGGTCCTGGCCTTGCGTGGCCCTGGCTTCTTCACCGCGACTGATCTGGTGCAGGTTCATGGCCTCGCCGCATTGCTGGCTGGACCCGCGCGGCCGCCCGCCCCGGCAACACCGGGGCGGCACGGCCGCGACAATCCGGGGGAATGGCGGCCCGCCGGGATGGCGGGCCGCCGGGGCGCGTCAGAATTCCAGGGAAAGCGTCAGCTGGCCGTAGCGTGGCGACTGCAGGAAGCGCTCCTGGCCGAAGAACTCGTCGCGATCACCCACGCCCGGCTCCAGCTCCTGGTAGACCCAGGTCGGCTTCTGGTTGTTGAGCAGGTTGTAGACCGCGAACTTGGCCCTGAAATTCGCGGAACCGAAGGAACGCTCGTATTCCAGGCTGGTGCCCAGGTCGACGATCCACGGCATCCGCCCCGCGCCGCTGCGACGGGACAACTCGAAGACCCGGTCGCTGGTGCTCCAGGTATCGCCCTCGGCCGCGCTTTCCGGCAGCGTGCAGTTCTCCACGCAGATGTAGTAGCTGTGGTAGGAATCCCAGTCGAACGGGCTGCCGACGCCGAATGCCGTGATCGGCCCGCCCGAGCGCGCGTCCAGGGTGGCGCCGACGCGCCAGTTCTCGGCGAACGCATAGCTGCCGCGCAGCTTGAACTGGTGGCGGTGGTCGTTGGCCAGCGGCCCGTAGCCGTTGAGGTTCACGAACGGATCGTCGAAGTTCTCGGTGCGGCCGGTATCGCCGAAATTGGTGTCGGTATTGACCGGTCCCTCGGCATTGCCTTCGCTCCAGGACAGGGTGTAGGAGGCATTGAAGGCCCACTTCTCGTCCCAGGCGCGGTCGACCTGGAATTCCAGCGCCTTGTAGGTGCGCTTGGGCTTCTCCCAGCCGACCTGGCCGTTCGGAGTGGAGTTGACGTACTCCCATTCGCCGTCGATGTACTCGTAATGGTCGGTCTCCGTCCAGTAACCCTCCTTGGAGGAGTCGATGGTGACGTAACCGTCGTCCTCGCCGTCACAGTCGGTGTCGCCCCAGAACGTGACCTCCTCGCCGGGGTTGGCCATCACCCACTGGGTGGAAATGCGGCCGCAAGGCGTGGCGGTGATGCCCATGTCGTCGATCGCGTTGTTCAGCTTGCGGTAGACGCCACGCATGCCCCACGACCAGGTCGCATCTATCTGCTGCTGGAAGCCCAGGATCAGCTCGTCCTGGTAGACCGGATCCATGTCGGCGTCAACTTCCGAACGCAGGTCGCCCAGCGTTCCGTCGCCCTGGCCGTTGTAGAAGCCGAACTGCTCGCCCAGGATCGGATAGGCGTAGTCCACCCCGTTGTACTGGCGGATGTCCCAGCCGTCGAAGGCGTAATAGGTGCGTTCATCCAGCAGCGCGCCGCCCTGCTTGATGTTGATGACGTTGGCCACCGGCAGGAAGTAGCGGCCGATGTTGCCGAAGAGCTTGGTGCTGCCGTCGCCCTTCATGTCCCAGGAAAAGCCCAGGCGCGGCGCCCACATGTCGTCCATCTCGATGTAGCTGCGGCCGAGCTCGTCCTTGTTGTCGAAGCCCTCGTTGCGGATGCCAAGGTTGAGGACCAGGTTGTCGGTCACCGACCAGTTGTCCTCCAGGTACCAGGCGCTGTTGGTGGTTTCGAAATTGCCGTTGAGTTCGTAGCGACGCGCGCGCACGTAGGCGTAATAGCCGTCCGGCACGATGCCGCCGCCGGAACTGCTGATGAAGGTCCCCGGCTCGGTCGAATAGACGTTGTACTGGTACTGGCCCGGGCCCGGGTAATGCTGGTCCAGCACCGAGGTGTTCTTTTCGCGGTCCAGGCCGAAGCGCAGCAGGTGGTCGCCCAGCGCCCACTCGAAATCCGCCCGCCATTGCTCGCGCTCGTCCGCGCGGTCGTAGACGGAACTGTTGAAGTTGCAGCCGATCGCCACGCCCGGGTTCGGGACCCCCGAGCCCCTGGTCACGTAGTTGCACTCCGGATCCGCCGGCGAGCGGCCGACGTCGTTGCGCTTGTTGTCGCCGGCCATCAGCTTCATCGACAGGTCGTCGGTGAGGTACGAGGTCCAGGTCAGGGCCCAGTTGCTGCCGCCGCTTTCGGAGAAGACGTCGCCGATCTTGGCGCCGCGCGTGCCGTTCTCCGGATCGAAGTCGAACACCTCCGATGCCGTCGAGTTGTCGTTGGAGAACGCCATCAGGCTCAGCAGGTTGTTGTCGGTGACCTGCCAGTCCAGGGTGATGCCCCAGAAGCCGTCGTCGGACTTGCCGTCGTAGAAGGGCTCGCCTTCGTCGTCGGTGCGCTGCGGGCGGATGTCGCGGCCTTCGTACATCGCGAAGAAGAACAGTTTGTCCTTCACGATCGGGCCCGAGGCCCAGGCGTTCAGGCGCTTGGAGTCGGTGGAATCGAAGCTGCGGGTGATGTAGCGCTCATCCTCGAAATAGCTGTCGCGCCCGGCCGATTCCCAGTCGCGCGGCCCCCAGACGAACTTGCCGCCGTAGTGGAACTCGTTGGTGCCGGACTTGGCCACGGCATTGACCACGCCGCCGGTGGTACGCCCGAATTCGACAGAGTACCCGCCGGTCTTGACCTGGAATTCCCGGTAGAAGTCGAACGGCGCTTCGGCGAAGCCGATGCGGTTGTAGAAATCGGTGACGTTGAGGCCGTTGATGTAGAACGCGTTCTCGGCGACCGAGGATCCGCCGAAGGAGATGCCGCCGAACCCGGCGCTGCCGCGGGCGACGCCGGGCGCCAGCAGCGCCACCGAGGAGACATTGCGCTCGACCGGCATGCGCGCGATTTCCTGCGCGGTGATGTTGGTCGCCGATTCCGTCGAACTCACGTCGATCGGCGTGACCACGCGGGACCCCACTACCTGCACTGCCGCGAGGTTGGTCGCGCCCGCGCCGACGTCGACGTTGGTGGCATTGCCCAGGGTCACCGCGATCGGCACCGGTTCGCTGCCGGGCGCCTGGACGTTGTAGTTGCCCACGGGCACGAACGGGAAGCGGTAGTTGCCGTCCGCGTCCGCCGTCACGCTGCGGCTGAAACCGGTATCGGGGTTGGTGATGGTCACCTCCGAACCCGCGGCCGCATGCCCGGCGACCGAGCCGGTGGCGCTCTGCGCCAGCGCCGGGGCGACCGCCATGGACGAAAGGCACAATCCCATCGCGATGCAAAGCACGGACCTGCGCAAATTCCGGGTACTGCTGCTCATATCCTCTCCCCAATCGATGCTCGTGGTGGTGTGCGGAAGGCCCGCCGTTATTGCCGGTTGCTGTTACTGGTTCACGTCGTCCGGCTGCGCTGGCAGCAGCTGCCAGGCGAAGTCGTAATCCCACTGGTCGAAGTACAGGTTGTCGCCGTCCCATTCGGCCTCGCCGCGCTGCAGGTCGACGGTCTCGGAACGGAAGTGCCGCTTGCGGGGCACGAACGGCCGGCTGTAGTCGTCGTTGAAGGCGATGCGGTAGGCGTCGAGGCTTCCGAGGTAGAAGCCGGCGACCGCCGGGTCCGGGTCGTCGAGGCGGCCGAATGTCACGTCCATCGGGATCCAGCCGTAGGGCGCGATGTACAGCTGGCCCCAGTCGTGCAGGTTCCAGTAGGCGTCGTCGGCCCGGGCGCTGTCGCCGGCGTACATCATTCCGGACTGCCAGCGCGCCGGGATGCCGTTGAGCCGCAGCAGCGCCATCAGCAGCAGGGTCTGCTGGCCGCAGTCGGCGTGGCCGGCGTGCAGCGCGT
>JAKFDF010000032.1:0-1957 GCA_036676275.1 Lysobacter sp. | reverse complement strand
GCGACCCTGCTCAACCTCTCGGCCGGCACCGTGCGCAACTACCTGTCCGAAGCGATCGGCAAGCTCGGCGCCGGCAACCGTATCGAGGCCTTCCGCATCGCCCGCCAGAAAGGCTGGCTGTAACGCTCAACGCCCGAACGTGCGCCCGTGCCACTCGATCGTTCCGGCCTTCGGCCGACACGCCAGCGGCTCCGGCGGCTCCAGCGTGCCGTCGGACGCGGCGAAGAGTCCCGGTTTCGCAGGTTCGAGTGAGAGGTGCATCTCGCCGGCATCGGCGACCAGCCGCTTGCCCTCCACGCGCACCAGCAGCGTGCCGAACAGCGCGTCATGGAAACTTCCGGCGCAGGCCTGCAGTTCCGGGGCGCCCGGCTTCCAGTGCCAGCCGCCCCAGGAAGGATCGGCGCGCGCGGTGGCGATGGCGTCCATGCGCTTGTCCGCCTTGCCGGCAAGCCGGGATGGCAACGCCGCCACCGCCGCATCGAGCCGTTCGTTTTCGCCGGACTGTCCAGTCGCAAGGCCGATGAAGGCCTTCATCACCTCCAGTTCGAAGCCCTCCATCGCGCTGTCGCTGTTCACCGCCAGGGACAATCCCGCGCGTACGGATGGCACCAGCACCGTCACCGAGACGGTGCCGACGTAGGAGCCGGGATGCATCAGCGCGCGCTGGCCCTTGTACATGCAGCTGTACCAGCCGAGGCTGTAACCGTCGCAATCGATTTCGCCGTCGGCCAGATGCGCCTTGGCAATGGGCTGCTGCGAACGCGCGAAGTCGGCGGCGACCAGGATGCCGCGCATGCCGGCGACGCCGAGGTTCGCCTGCATCCAGGTCGCCATTGCATCGGTCGACGCCAGCAGCCCGCCCGCGGCATGCATCAGCGCATCGGGCTTCGGTGCGGAAGCGTGCCAGGCCTGGCCATCCCACTGGTGGTTCCAGGCGATGCGCCCCGGCGCGAGTCGCGACGGACGCGAAGATATGCCGTCCTCGAGATGCAACGGCCGCAGCACCGCTTCGTCGAGCCAGTCGTGCCAGCTGCGTCCGGTGCGCGTCTCGAGCGCCGCGCCGTAGATGAGGTCGCCGAGGTTGGCGTAGCGGAAACCGGGTGCGCGCGTCGCGGTTTCGGTCGCGAGCCATTGCGGGTAGTCCGCGGCGGGCAAGTCGCGCACGTACGCAGTGAGGAAGTTGAGCGTGTCGGTGGTCAACCCTTCCTGGTGCGACAGCAGGCCGGCCATCGTGATGCGATGCGGATCCGCCGGCGCGGGCAGGCGCAGCGATGGCCATACGTCCGCCAGCGTCGTGTCCAGCGGCAATACGCCGCTGCGGTCTAGCTCGGCGCCTAGCAGCCCCATGAACGACTTGGTCTGCGATGCGATGTAGAACAGCGTGCCGCCGTCCGCAGCCGTGTCTTCGCCGGAATGCGCCTGCCCGCGCACGTGGATCCACGGCGCCGCGTCGCCCTGCACGATCGCGGCCGACACTGCGGGGAACGCGCCCGGCAAGTCTTGCGCCGCATCCAGTGCGCGCTCGATCGGCATGACCAGCGCAGGTCGGACGGATTCAGGCGCAGGCGCAACCGCGGTCGTAGCGGTTGCCAAGGCCAATATGGCAGGGATGGCGATGAAGGACATGCGGAATCCTGTGCGGTAGTTCGCACAAGAGATACGGCTGGGCAGGCGCCGGTTGCCCCGGCCAACCGGCTATGTCTCGACGTCGAGCGCCTGGAGTCGCCCCGATGCGAGCATGGCATACGCCGCACGCAGGCCCTGGGCCTCGCCACCGGTCGGGCGGCCGGGGCGGTCGTTGTCGTTCCACGCATACACGTCCAGGTGCGCCCATTTCTGTTGCGGCGGCACGAAGCGTTCCAGGTACAACGCGGCGGTGAGGCTGCCGGCCATGCGCGACGGGCCGGAGTTGGCGATGTCGGCGACGTTGCTGGTGAGGTAGCGCAGGTACGGGCGC
>JAKFDF010000031.1:0-8742 GCA_036676275.1 Lysobacter sp. | reverse complement strand
CGGCGACGCCCTGCCCTCGGTGCGGCAGGTGGCGGCCGAGTACCAGCTCAATCCGATCACCGTCTCGCGCGCCTACCAGGAACTGGCGGACGAGGCGCTCGTGGAAAAACGCAGGGGACTGGGGATGTACGTGACCGAAGAAGCTTCGAAGAAACTGCTGGCCAGCGAGCGCGAGCGCTTCCTGACCGAGGAATGGCCGCAGGTGATGGAGCGCATCCAGCGCCTGGGCCTGCGCGCCGACGAACTGTTGAAGTCCGCCAACGGAGGCACGCAATGAACGCCGCCAGCAACAACACCAGCGTCGTCAGCGCGCGCGGCCTGCGCAAGGCCTACAAGGACAAGCTCGCGCTCGACGGCACCAGCTTCGAGATCCCCGCCGGGCGCATCGTCGGCCTGATCGGCCCCAACGGCGCCGGCAAGACCACCGCGCTGAAGGCGATCCTCGGCCTGATCCCGTTCGAGGGCGAGCTCAAGGTCCTGGGCCGCGACCCGCGCACCCAGCGCGACGAGCTGATGAACGACGTCTGCTTCATCGCCGACGTCGCCGTGCTGCCGCGCTGGATCAGGGTGCGCGAGGCGATCGAGTTCGTCGCCGGCGTGCATCCGCGCTTCGACCGCGCCCGCTGCGAACGCTTCCTCGCCCACACCCAGCTCAAGCCGGAATCGCGCGTGCGCGAGCTCTCCAAGGGCATGATCGTGCAGCTGCACCTGGCGCTGGTGATGGCGATCGACGCCAAGCTGCTGGTGCTCGACGAACCCACGCTCGGCCTCGACATCCTGTATCGCAAGCAGTTCTACCAGCGCCTGCTGGAGGACTATTTCGACGAGGACAAGACCATCCTGATCACCACCCACCAGGTCGAGGAAGTCGAGCACATCCTCACCGACGTGATGTTCATCCGCGACGGCAAGGTGGTGCTCGAAGCGCCGATGGACGCGGTCGGCGAACGCTACGTCGAGGTCATGGTCAATGCCGACAGCCTCGAGGCCGCGCGCGCGCTGCGACCCATCGACGAACGCGCGCTGCCGTTCGGCAAGACGGTGATGTTGTTCGACGGCGTGCCGCAGCCGCGGCTCGCCGCTTTCGGCGAGACCCGCACCCCGGGCCTGGCCGATCTGTTCGTCGCCACGATGAAGGGAACCTACGCATGAACACTGTCATCGACACCCTGCCCAGCCAGCGCGCGCCGGTCGCGGCGCCGCACGCCACGCACAAGTTCAAGCTGCTGCTGCGACGCGAGTTCTGGGAGCACAAGGGCGGCTTCCTGTGGGCGCCGCTGGTCGCCGGCGGCATTTCGCTGCTGCTCACGATCATGGCGATCGTGGTCGGTGAAGTCGTCGCACGCAGGGCCATCGCTTCTGGCAAGCTGCAGGTGGACGATGTCATGGTCAACGGCCTGGACATCGGCAAGCTGACCAGCACGATGGACGCCAAGCAGCTGCACGACTTCGGCAACGGCATCGACATCAGCCTGTTGATGGCGTCCAGCTGGCCCTTCATCGTGCTGGCCTTCGTGGTGTTCTTCTACTGCCTGGGCGCGCTGTACGACGAGCGCAAGGACCGCAGCGTGCTGTTCTGGAAATCGCTGCCGGTGTCGGATTCGGAAACCGTGCTGTCCAAGGCCGCCAGCGCGCTGCTTGTGGCGCCGGTGCTGGCGGTCGCCGCCGGGCTGGCGACGATGCTCGGCTTCCTGCTGGTGGTCAGCGTGGTGATCGCGCTGCACGGCGGCAATCCGCTGAGCCTGGCCTGGGGCGCGGGCAGTCCGTTCGCGATGGCCGGCAGCCTGCTGGCGAGCATCCCGGTCTACGCCCTGTGGGCGCTGCCGACCGCCGGCTGGCTGCTGTTGTGCTCGGCCTGGGCCAGGAGCAAGCCGTTCCTGTGGGCGATCATGATCCCGGTGTTCAGCGGCATCTTCGTCAGCTGGTTCGACCTGATGAACGTGTTCAACCTGGAATCGGGCTGGTTCTGGAAGAACATCGTCGCCCGTGCCCTGCTCAGCCTGGTGCCGGGCAGCTGGCTGGGCAATGCCGAGCTGCGCCATATGACGCCCGACAACGTCGACCGGGTCGCGCAGCTGATCAGCCCGGCGACCACCTGGTCGATGCTGCTGGCACCGCAGTTGTGGATCGGCGCGGTCGCCGGCGCCGCGATGATCTTCGCCGCGATCCAGCTGCGCCGCCGCCGCGAGCTCGCCGATTGATCCAGGCCACGCAACCGCCCCGGTCCGCCGGGGCGGCATGCCACGCCTGAGCTCTTCCGCACACCACTACCGGGCCATACGCATGAACATCCTCCGCCTCAGCACCCTCCTCCTGATGCTCGCCGGCCTGCCGCTGGTGGGCGCCTGCAACCAGCAGAAGCCAGCCGCCAGCACGGCTCCCGACAGCGCGGCCCAGGCCGGTACCGACCAGCCGCGGACGCTGATCGGCAAGACCGTCGCCAGGGAGATCGACAAGGCCCGCAAGGAACTGGCGACCGGCAACATCAGCCTCAACGGCCACGACGTCACCATCAACGGCCGCGACTACGCGCGCACCGACAACGACACCCGGCCCAAGGCGGAGATCACGCCCCAGGGCGACTTCCTGCTCGACGGCAAGGCGGTCGCGGTCACTCCCGCGCAGCGCGCGATGCTGCTTCAGTACCGCGGCCAGATCATCGCCATCGCCGATGCCGGCATGACCCTGGGCAGCAAGGGCGCCGAGCTCGCCGGCAAGGCGGTCGGCGAAAGCCTGGGCGCGCTGTTCAGCGGCGACGCCGACGCCATCGGCAAGCGCGTGGAAGCCGAAGCCGACAAGCTCAAGGCCCAGGCCAGGCTGCTGTGCAGGCAGCTGCCGCCGATGCTGGCGACCCAGCAGCAGCTCGCCGCTTCGCTGCCGCAGTTCAAGCCCTACGCGACGATGACCCAGGACGATGTCGACGACTGCACGAGCGACATCGACGACAAGGGCGTGTGGGCCTCCAAGTAACTGCGCGGACCGGTTCGACCTCGCCACATCGCTGTCCGTGCAAGGTTCCGGAGCGGCTTCCGAAGGAGTCGCTACCCGGCGGGGTGAAGGTGGCTGCGCTCTCCTGACGATGTTCTGTCTTTAAGTCGGGGGCACCAGCCATTCATGGCCTGCCCTCGGGAAATGGGCTTCGGAAGGAGTCGCCGCCCGGCGGGCTGGGGGTGCTGCGCCCTCCTGACGACCTCCTGTCTTTAAGTCGGGGCGCAGGCCATCCTTGGCCTGCTCTCCGCACCCCCAGCCCGCCGGGCGGCGCCTTCGCGAGATTGGAGGTCGTCGCTTCGTGCAGTTTTTTCTACGAGCGCCGACTCACCTGCGCAGAAGCCGGTGGCCCGGCTTCCTCCGCAGAGGTTCCGCGCTTGGAAAAAGACCCGAAGTTCTTGCCCATGCGGAGCGCGATTGCCTGCGAAGTGTCGTAGGCGAATCCCGGGCGGGGCCGTTGCTGGCATGGATGCCGCCGCCGGCGTATGGAGACCATGTCCACGACCACGTCCTGCACGGGCCGGGCCATCGGCTTCCCCGCGGACGCTCCGCACTCGGGGTCGAGAGAAAACCTCGAAGCAAGGCCGTGCCGGATCGGAGCCGCGGCGCGCGGACCACGCCGACGCTAGCCCCGGATCCCGCCTTGCGTGAGCGCGGCGGGATCCAGCAGTTTCTTCAGTTCCGCCGCAGGCAGGCCGCTGTCCTCCAGCGCCACGTCGAACACCGGCCTGCCTTCCTTGTACGCCCGCTTGGCGATCGCCGCGGCCTTCTCGTAGCCGATGATCGGGTTGAGCGCGGTCACCAGGATCGGATTGCGCGCAAGCGCGACCGCGACATGGTCGCCGCGCACCTTCAGCCCCGCGATCGACCTGTCGGCCAGCAGCCGCATCACGTTGGCCAGCAGCCCGATCGAGTCGAGCAGGTCGCTGGCGATCAGCGGCAGCATCACGTTGAGCTGGAAGTTGCCGCTGGCGCCGGCGATGGTGATCGCGGCATGGTGGCCCATGACCTGCGCGCAGACCATGCAGGTCGCTTCCGGGATCACCGGGTTGACCTTTCCTGGCATGATCGACGAGCCCGGCTGCAGCGCCGGCAACTCGATTTCGCCCAGGCCCGCCAGCGGGCCGGAATTCATCCAGCGCAGGTCGTTGGCGATCTTCATCAACGCCACCGCCAGCGCATTGAGCTGGCCGGACAATTCGACAGCATCGTCCTGCGCCGCCAGGCCTTCGAACTTGTTGGCGGCGGATTCGAATGTCGTGCCGGCCAGCGCCGAAAGCGCCTTCGCCATCGCCTTGCCGAAGCGCGGATCGGCATTGATGCCGGTGCCGATCGCGGTACCGCCGATCGGCAGCCGTCGCAGGCGCTTGAGCGCGTCCTCGATGCGTGCCTGCGCGGACGACAACTGCGCCGCCCAGGCGCCGAACTCCTGCGCGAAGGTCAGCGGCATCGCGTCCATCAGGTGGGTGCGTCCGGTCTTGGTCACCTTGCCCAGCGACTTCGCGCGGCGCTCGATCGCGTGGCGCAGGTGCTTCAGCGCCGGCAACAGGTCCTCGACCGTGGCCAGCTGCGCCGACACCCGGATCGCGGTCGGGATCACGTCGTTGGAACTCTGGCCGAGGTTGACGTCGTCGTTGGGATGGACGGCATGCTTGCCCCCGGAGCCGGCCCTGCCCGCGCGCGTGGCCAGCGTCGCCACCACCTCGTTGGCATTCATGTTGCTCGAGGTGCCTGAGCCGGTCTGGAAGACGTCGATCGGGAAATGCGCGTCGTGCGCGCCCGCGGCGACTTCCAGCGCGGCCTTGCGGATCGCGGCCGCGCGCGTCTTCGGCAGCAGCCCGAGGCCGGCGTTGACCTCCGCCGCGGCGGCCTTGACCAGGCCCAGGGCACGGATGAAACCGCGCGGCAAGGGCCGCCCCGACACCGGGAAGTTGTCCACGGCGCGCTGGGTCTGCGCACCCCACAGCGCTTCGGCAGGCACGCGAAGTTCGCCCATGCTGTCGTGCTCCATGCGGAATCCGCTGATTTTCGCCATTTTGCGCGTACCCGGGATTGCGTCGGCACGAGCATAGCGCCGCCAGCGTTTAGAATCGTGCGTCCCTTCGCCGCCCGGCCGCCCCATGTCCGACGCCCAGCTGCTCGCCCTGTCCCCGCTCGACGGCCGTTATGCCGGCAAGGTCGACGCGTTGCGACCGGTCTTCTCCGAGTACGGCCTGATCCGGGCCCGGGTCGGGGTCGAGGTCGAATGGCTGCTGGCGCTGGCCGCCGAGCCCGGCATCGTCGAACTGGCGCCGTTTTCCGATGCCGCGATCGGCCGGCTGCGCGCGCTGGCCGCGGATTTCTCCATCGCCGATGCGGCACGGGTCAAGGAGATCGAGCGCAGCACCAACCACGACGTCAAGGCGGTCGAGTACCTGATCAAGGAACGGCTGAAGGACGATCCGGAACTGGGCCCCGCGCTGGAATTCGTGCATTTCGCCTGCACCAGCGAGGACATCAACAACCTCGGCTACGCGCTGATGCTGCGCGAGGCGCGCGACGGCGTGCTGCTGCCGCGGGTGGACGGGCTGATCCAGGCCCTGCGCACGATGGCGCATGCGCATGCCGCGCTGCCGATGCTGTCGCGCACCCACGGCCAGACCGCCTCGCCGACCACGGTCGGCAAGGAACTGGCCAACGTCGTCGCCCGGCTGCAGCGCCAGCGCGAAGTGCTGGCAGCGCTGCCGATGCCGGGCAAGATCAACGGCGCGGTCGGCAATTACAACGCGCACGTCGCCGCCTATCCGGATGTCGACTGGCCGAAATTCTCGCAGGCCTTCGTCGAGTCGCTCGGCCTGGCCTGGCAGCCCTACACCACCCAGATCGAGCCGCACGACGGCATCGCCGAGTTGTGCGACGCGATGAAGCGCATCGACACCATCTGCATCGACCTCGCCCGCGACACCTGGGGCTATATCTCGCTGGGTTACTTCAGGCAATCGGTGAAGGCCGGCGAAGTCGGCAGTTCGACCATGCCGCACAAGGTCAACCCGATCGACTTCGAGAACGCCGAAGGCAACTTCGGCATCGCCAACGCGCTGTTCGAGCACTTCGCCGCCAAGCTGCCGGTCAGCCGCTGGCAGCGCGACCTCACCGATTCCACCGTGCTGCGCGCGCTCGGCACCGCCTTCGGACACGCGCTGGTCGGCTTCGAGGCGCTGCAACGCGGCCTCGGCAAGCTGTCGGCGAACCCGGAACGCCTGGCCGCCGACCTCGATGCCTCCTGGGAAGTGCTGGCCGAAGCGGTGCAGACCGTCATGCGCCGGCACGGCCTGCCCAATCCCTACGAACAACTCAAGGCGCTGACCCGCGGCCACGGCATCACCGAAGCCTCGCTGCGCGAATTCATCGCCGGCCTCGAGCTGCCGCAGGAGGCCAGGCAACGCCTGCTGGCGATGACGCCCGGCAGCTACACCGGGCTTGCAGAGCGGCTTGCACGGGACGCGTGAACCGGGACCACGCCGGCCTTGATCGTGCTTTCAGCCCGGCGTCGTTACAGTCCCCCGCACGCACGCCCCCATGCGCAAGCGCGCTCCGCATGGCCGTTGCGCACCGAGCACCAGGAGTCTGGACAGGAACCGGGGATGCAACTGCTGGTCAACATCGATGTCTCCGACCTCGCCGGCGCCGAGCGTTTCTACGGCGCCGCGTTCGGCCTGGCGCCGGTGCGTCGCTTCGGCACGGACGGCGTGGAAATGGGCGGAGCGCAGGTCCCGGTATTCCTGCTGCAGAAGGCGGCGGGCAGCACCGCAGCCGCCGAGTCCGCGCGCGACTATGCACGGCACTGGACCCCAATCCATTGCGACCTGGTGGTCGATGACCTCGACGCCGCGCTGGTGCGCGCGATCGCCGCCGGCGCGCTGCAGGAAGGCGTGACCCGCGAGGCGGCGTGGGGCAGGATCGTGCAGCTCGCCGACCCGTTCGGCCACGGCTGGTGCCTGCTGCAATTCCGGGGCCGCGGCTACGACGAGATCGCGACCGCATGAGCACGACGCGCAAGCGCAAGCCCAAGCCCGCCACGGCAGCAGGCGCAGGACGGCGCATGCCGCCGATCGAGGTCGATGCCACGACACGGCCGCCGCTGGGCATGCCCGCCGCCGATTTCCTGCGCGATTACTGGCAGAAGCGTCCGCTGCTGCTCCGCAATGCCTTCCCGGGGTTCGTCTCGCCACTGTCGCCGGAGGACCTCGCCGGCCTGGCCTGCGAGGACGCCGCCCTGTCGCGGATCGTCGCCCACGAACGCGCGCATGACCGCTGGCTGCTGCGGCACGGGCCGTTCCCCGAGGAGATGTTCCCGACCCTGCCCGACCACGACTGGACCCTGCTGGTGCAGGACGTGGACAAGTGGGACGCCGACATCGCCGCGCTGTTGCCGGCGTTCGACTTCCTGCCACGCTGGCGGATCGACGACGTGATGGTGTCGTTTGCCGCCCCCGGGGGCTCGGTCGGCGCGCACGTGGACCAGTACGACGTGTTCCTGCTCCAGGCCCAGGGCCACCGGCGCTGGCAGGTCGACGCCTCCGAGTCGATGGGGAAAGGCGCGCCGCCGCTGCATTTCCGGCTTGACGCCGAACTCAGGCTGCTGCAGCGATTCACCCCTACCCACGACTGGGTGCTCGGCCCCGGCGACATGCTCTACCTGCCGCCTGGCGTTCCGCACCACGGCGTGGCCGAAGACGCCTGCCTGACCTTCTCGATCGGCATGCGCGCGCCCGCCGCGGCGGAACTGCTCGGCGACTTCGTCGATACCCTGGCCAGCGAAGCCGACGACACGCTGCGCTATCGCGACCCCGACCTCGCACCGCCCGCCGACCCCAACGAGATCGATGCCGCGTCCATGCAGCGCGTTGTCGAAGCGCTCAACCTGCTGCGGATGAACGACCCGGACCGGCTGGGCGACTGGTTCGGCCGTTTCATCACCACCTATCGCAGCCCCGGCCTTGTCGCGCCCCCGCAGGCCGCGCCCGCGCGGATCGAGACCGAATGGCAGCTCGACCACGGCGCCCGACTGCTTCGGCATCCGTTCACGCGCATGGCCTGGCGCCGTGCCGGGCGCGGCGCGCGGCTGTACGCCAGCGGCCATGATTTCCCGATGCCGCTGCGCGACGCCAGGCGCCTGGCGGCGGCGCCCGCAATCGATGGCGCGGGCTATGCCGCGCTGTCGCCGGCCGGTCGCGATGCGGTGATGGCGTTGTATGGACAGGGCCACTACCAGTTGCCGGCGGACGAAGAGGAATGAGCGCTTCCATTGGCATGGACACCGGCGACGTCGGCGCGCAACCGTTCCGGGTGATGGTGGTCGATTACGCGCAAGCCATGGCCGAATTGCATGCGGTGCGCGAGGCCGTGTTCGTGCGCGAGCAGCAGGTGCCCGCGGAGCTGGAGCGCGATGCGCTCGACCCGCGCTGCCTGCACGTGCTCGCGCTCGCGCTCGACGGCAGCGCGATCGGCGCCGGCCGCCTGGTGCCGCCGGAGCAGCCGGGCGCGCCGGCGCGCATCGGCCGCATGGCCGTGCTGCCGGCCTGGCGCGGCAAGGGCGTCGGCGACGCGATGTTGCATGCGCTGCTGCAACAGTCGCGCGAGCGCGGCTGGTATGCGGTCGCGCTCAATGCCCAGGCCTCGGCGATCGACTTCTACCTGCGACACGATTTCGTGCCGCACGGCGAACGCTTCATCGAAGCCGGGATCGAACACCAGGCGATGCGGCGCACCCTG
>JAKFDF010000030.1:0-2147 GCA_036676275.1 Lysobacter sp. | reverse complement strand
ATGCCGTACCGGCGCGCGATGCCCTCACCCAGCTGCAGGGTCGGTACCGCGCTGGCGCGGATGGTGACCTCGCCGACGCGCACGACCGCGTCGTCCTGGCTGCCGGCCGCGTCGGCCGGTGACGCGGTCGTGGTGGGCACGGGCGCCGGCGTCGTGCCGCTGCAGGCGGCGAGGACGCACAGCGACAAGGCGGCAAGGACGGAACGGATGGCTGGCATGCGGGACTCCCGGCGACGGTGCGCTCAGTCGTTGGCGGCGGACAGTTGCCGTCCGCGTTGGGTGGCGGCATCGATTGCCCGTGCGACCAGCGCGCCGAAGCCGCCCGCTTCAAAAACCTCGATCGCGGCCTGGGTGGTGCCGCCGGGCGAAGTCACCCGGCGCCGCAGCTCGGGCGCATCGGCATCGCCTTCCGTGAGCATGCGTGCGGCGCCGAGGATCGTCTGCAACACCAGCATCCGCGCCGCGTCCTCCGGCAGCCCCTGGTCGACGGCTGCGGCCTGCATCGCCTCGGCCAGCAGGAACACGTAAGCCGGACCGCCTCCGGCGACGGCAGTCACCGCATCCATCATCGCTTCGTCGCCGAGCCATACGGTCTTGCCGGCGGCGGCGAGCAGGGTTTCCACGCGCTGGCGGCCATCGGCATCGATCCGCGGGTCGGCGTACAGGCCGGTCACGCCCGCACCGAGCAGCGCCGGCGTGTTCGGCATGCAGCGCACGATCGCGATCCCGCCGCCGAGCCAGCGTTGCAGCTGCGTCGCGGTGATGCCGGCGGCGATCGAGACCACCAGCGGACGCGTTGCCTGCGCCCGCGGCGCCAGCGCCTCGCACACGCCGCGCAGCACCTGCGGCTTCACCGCCAGTACCCAGGTCGCGGCATCGGCGACGGCGGCGTTGTCGGCCACGGCGGTGATGCCGAAATCGCGCCGCAGGCCGTCGCGCAGTGCCTGCACCGGTTCGGCGACGCGGATCGCCGCCACCGGCGTGCCGCGCGCGACCAACCCGCCGATCAGGCTGCGCGCCATGTTGCCGCCGCCGATGAAGGCGATGTCCCGGTCGTTCATTGCGTGCTTCCTGGCTTCACGGGGCGGGCGCCGAACAGCGCGGTGCCGACCCGCACCATCGTCGCACCTTCGGCGACGGCGAGCGCGGCGTCGTCGCTCATGCCCATCGACAGGGTGTCGACCTGCGGATACGCCGCGCGCAACTGTTCGAACAGCGCGCGCATGCGGCGGAAGGCGTCGCGCCGGCGTTCCGGGTCCGGCAGCGGCGCGGGGATCGCCATCAACCCGCGCAGGGCCAGCCGCGGCTGCGCGGCGATGGCGGCGGCCAGCGCCGGCACGTCGCCGGGACGGCAGCCGTGCTTGCCGGCTTCGTCGTCGATGTTGACCTGGACCAGCACGTTCAGCGGCGCGCGGCTCGGATCGCGATGCGCGGCCAGCGCCGCGACCAGCCTGGGCCGGTCCACGGACTGCACCCAGTCGAACAACGCCGCCGCCTCGCGCGCCTTGTTGGATTGCAGGTGGCCGACCAGGTGCCATTCCAGCCCCGGGTCGGCCAGCGCCGCCTGCTTGGCCAGCGCCTCCTGCACGTAGTTCTCGCCCAGCGCCGGAGTCTCGCCGGGCCGCGCCAGGCGCCAGGCCGCGACCAGTTCCGCGACCGCGGTCGCGCTCTGGAATTTGCTCACGGCCAATAATCGCGGTGGTGGCCGTCCGGCCTGTCGCGCCGCGTTATCAAGTCGTTGCAAGAGGTCGTGCAGGGCGTGCGCAAGCACGTCGGGGCATCCTGTTGAATGGGCAGCCGTTCGGGCGAATTGACGCCCCGGATTTCGGCCTATACTGCGGTCAGGGAGCGTTCCTTTCCAGCGGGACGGTCGTTCAAGCGCAAAACCGGCCGCTCGCGGGCCGGTTCCGGTCGAGTGCAGGGGAGCACGCATGGATATCGCCGAGCTGTTGGCGTTTTCGGTCAAGAACAAGGCTTCCGACCTGCACCTGTCGGCGGGCCTGCCGCCGATGATCCGGGTCGACGGCGACGTCCGCCGGATCAACATCCCGGCGCTGGACCACAAGCAGGTGCACGCGCTGGTCTACGACATCATGTCGGACAAGCAGCGGCGCGACTACGAGGAATTCCTCGAGGTCGACTTCTCG
>JAKFDF010000029.1:0-3141 GCA_036676275.1 Lysobacter sp. | reverse complement strand
CGGCAGGGTGCGCATGCCGGCCACCCGCTCGGTGACCTTCATGCCCAGCAGCATGCCGCCGCCGCCCGGCTTGGCGCCCTGGCCGAGGACGATCTCGATGGCGTCGGCCTTGCGCAGGTCGTCGGGGTTCATGCCGTAGCGCGACGGCAGGTACTGGTAGACCAAGTGCTGCGACTGGCCGCGCTCTTCCGGGGTCATGCCGCCGTCGCCGGTGGTGGTGCTGGTGCCGACGATGGTCGCGCCGCGGCCGAGCGCTTCCTTGGCGTTGGCCGAGAGCGCGCCGAAGCTCATGCCGGCGATGGTCACCGGAATCTTCAGGTGCAGCGGCTTCTTGGCGAAGCGGCTGCCGAGGATCACGTCGGTGCCACACTTCTCGCGGTAGCCCTCCAGCGGGTAGCGCGACACGCTGGCGCCGAGCAGCAGCAGATCGTCGAAGTGCGGCAGCTTGCGCTTGGTGCCGCCGCCGCGAATGTCGTAGAGGCCGGTCTCGGCGGCGCGCTGGATTTCCTGGATGGTCAGGCGGTCGAAGGTGGCGGACTCGCGCAGCACCGGGGTGGGTTTGTCGCTCATGGCAAAACTCCTCGAAGAGGGCGTGTAGGAGCGGTGGGGACGCCTAGTCCCATGGCCGCGAAGCGTTTCGCGGGCATGGCCCGCTCCTACAAGAGTCAGGGGTGGTCAGTACGCGGATGCGTTATCGACTTTGAAGTTGTACAGCTGGCGAGCCGAGCCGTAGCGCTTGAAGCTGGCCGGGTCCTCATCGAAGCCGGCGCGGTCGAGCAGCTCCTTGAGTTCCTCCAGGTGCTCAGCACGCATCTCCTTGGCGATGCAGTCCGAGCCCAGCGACTCGACGCTGCCCTTGACGTAGATGCGCGTCTCATAGAGCGAGTCGCCAAGGGCGTCGCCGGCGTCGCCGCAGACCACCAGGCGCCCGGCCTGGCCCATGAAGCAGCTCATGTGGCCGATGCTGCCGCCGACCACGATGTCGACGCCCTTCATGGAGATGCCGCAACGCGCGCCGGCATCGCCTTCGATCACCAGCAGCCCGCCATGGGCGGTGGCGCCGGCCGCCTGGGAGGCGCTGCCCTTGACCCGCACGTAGCCGGACATCATGTTCTCGGCGCAGCCGACGCCGACGTTGCCGTGCACGGTGACCGAGGCCTTCTGGTTCATGCCCGCACAGTAGTAGCCGGCATGGCCCTCGATATCGATGGAGACTTCCTGGTTCACGCCAACCGCCAGGTTGTGCGCGCCATTGGGGTGGGTGACGACCCACTCGCGGTCCTGCAGGTCGCTGGCCTGATCGTGCAGGGCCTGGTTCAGCTCACGCACGGTGGCGTTGGACAGATCGATGGTTTTCATGTGCGTGCTCCTTAAGCCGACTCGCGTTCCCAGATGTACATGGTGGCCGGGGCCGGTTCCCAGACCCTGGCCTTGTCGATGCCCGGCAGGCTCGACAGCGCCTGGTATTCCGAGGCCATGGCGACGTAGTCGTCGGTCTCGGCGAGGATCGCCGGCTTGCAGGCGATCGGGTCGCGGATCACCGCGAAGCCGTTGCGCGTGCCGATGGCGAAGGTGAAGAAGCCGTCGAGGTCTTCCAGCGACTTGTCGAGGGCCTGCTTGAGGGTGTCGCCCTGCTGCAGGCGCCAGGTCAGGTAGCCGGCGGCCACTTCGGTGTCGTTCTCGGTCTCGAAGCTGATGCCTTCGCGGCGCAGGTTCTGGCGCAGGCGCGAGTGGTTGGACAGCGAGCCGTTGTGCACCAGGCACAGGTCGGCACCGGTGGAGAACGGGTGGCTGCCTTCCATGGTCACCGCGCTTTCGGTGGCCATGCGGGTGTGGCCGATGATGTGGCTGCCCTTCATGCCGGCCAGGCCGAAGCGCTGGGAGATTTCCTTCGGCAGGCCCATGCCCTTGAGGATCTCGATGCTCTGGCCGGCGCTCATGATGCGCACGCTCGGCGCCAATTCCGCCAGCAGTGCGCGCACGCTGGCCTCTTCGGCCTGCACCTTGAGCACCACGGCGCTGGCATTCTGGAACCACTCCAGGGCGGTGCCCAGGCGCGCATCGACAGCGCCGATCAGAGCCTTGAAGTCGAAGCCTTCGGTAGTCGCCTGCAAGGTCAGCTTGACCCAGCCATCGGCCACTTCGTCACCGTAGATGGCGAAGCCGGCGCTGTCGGGGCCGCGGTCGGTCATGGCTTCGAGCATGGGCTCGAAGAGCTTGCCGAGCTGCGATTCGAGCTCGGGGTTTTTCAGGTATAGACCCACGATTCCACACATATCAGAAACTCCAGGGCAGGAGACGCCCCTCCCAGTCGCGGGGCATCGGAAACGGTTGATGACGGTCGAAAATCAGAAGAACTCGGTGTAGCGCTGGATCTCCCAGTCGCTCACGTGGCGGCTGTACTCCACCCACTCCATGCGCTTGAGCTTGATGAACTCGTCGACGATTCCGGCGCCGAGCACCTCGCGGAACAGCGGGTCGGCCTCCAGTGCGTCGCAGGCTTCCTTGAGCGACTGCGGCAGGGTCTTGATGCCGCGCGCGGCGATGTCCTCGAGGCTGAGGTTGTAGAGGTTCTCGTTGCAGATGGTCCCCGGTTCCAGCTGGCGGTCGATGCCGTCCAGCCCCGCGGCGATGATCGCGGCGGTCACCAGATAGGGGTTGCAGCCGGCATCCGGCAGGCGGAACTCCAGGCGACCGTAGGGCACGCGCACCATGGCCGAGCGGTTGTTGGCGCCGAAGGCGATGAAGGCCGGGGCCCAGGTCGCACCGGACAGCGAGCGGCCGACTACCAGGCGCTTGTAGGAGTTCACCGTGGGCGCGGCGAAGGCGCACAGGGCTGGGCCGTGCGCCAGCAGGCCGGCGGCGAAGTGGTAGGCCAGCTTCGACAGGCCCATGCCGCTCGGGTCGCTGGCGTCGTGGAACAGGTTCTTGTTGCTGGCGCTGGCGATCGACAGGTGGAAGTGCATGCCGTTGCCGGCGCGCCGGGGATCGGGCTTGGGCATGAACGAGCAGATCATACCCATCTCGTTGGCGATCTCGCCGGCGGCCATGCGGAAGAAGGTGAAGCGGTCGGCCGACTCCATGGCGTCGCTGTAGGTGTAGTTGATCTCGAACTGGCCGTTGGCGTCCTCGTGGTCGATC
>JAKFDF010000028.1:0-4550 GCA_036676275.1 Lysobacter sp. | reverse complement strand
TACGCATTCGATGGCGACAGCGGCGCGGCGTGGCCGCCGGTGCTCGCGGTCAAGCTGCAGGAGCTGTTCGGCCTCGCCGACACCCCGCGGATCGCCGACGGGCGCGTGCCGCTGACCCTGCACCTGCTGTCGCCGGCCGGGCGTCCGCTGCAGGTGACACAGGACCTGCGCGGGTTCTGGGATCGCACCTGGCCGGAAGTGCGCAGGGAAATGAAGGGGCGGTATCCGAAGCATCCGTGGCCCCAGGATCCGTGGAACGCCACCGCGACCCACCGCGCCAAGCCACGCGGTACCTGAAGCGCGAGCCGAGCGTGCGGATCGCATCGCCCGCGGCGGCGGATGCGTTGCGGCTGCCGTACCTGAGGCATGGCTGACCGGCCCGCGCTGCGCTCACGCGCAGTGAACGCCGCGCTGCCGACACTGCCTGCCTGTCCGCAACACCAGGAACCACGACGATGAACAACACCCTTTCGACCCTGCCCGAGCGCGCGCTGCAGCTGGCCACCCAGGTCGGCGCCGGGATCAAGGATGCGGTGCCCGACAAGGCGATCAAATGGGTCGAGACCGGCGCCGCGCTCGGCGCGCTGAAGACCGGTGGCCGCGTGGCGACGAAGTTGGTGCGGCGCAATCCGGCGCTTGCGGTGGCGGCCGCGGCCGGCGCCGGCCTGCTCTGGTACGCCGCCAGGCGTCGCGCGAAGCAGGCCGGACAGGCGGGCAACGGCGCGATCGAAGGCAAGGCGACGCGGGTCGAGGCCAAGCGCGGCAACGGCAGCACGCGCAAGACGACGACGCGCACCCCGCGTGCGTCGCGTCGCCACAAGAATGACGACAACGCCTGACGGCGCGCCGGCGCCCGACGAACGCCTCGCGGTTGCAGGGCCGGCTCAGCCGGCCTGGTCGTCCGCCATCGCCGGCAATTCGATCACGAAGCGCGCACCGCCGCCCTCGCGATCCTCGTACCAGAGGTTGCCGTCGTACTCGGCGAGGATGTGCTTGGCCAGCGACAGCCCCAGTCCGCTCGACAGGCCGTCCGCGGGATCGGTCTCGGTCAGGCGCATGAACGGCTTGAACAGCTGGTGCTGGCGCGTCGGCGATACCCCGGGGCCACGATCCTCGACCAGCAGTTGCCAGAAGCCAGGCGCGCTGGCGCGGATCGACAGTTCGATCGCGCTGCCGGGTGCGTATTTCATGGCGTTGCTGACCAGGTTCTCGGCGACCTGGCGCAATACCAGCCCATCGATCGCGACCCGGGTCTTCGCGGCCGGCGTGCTCAACTGCATGCGCTGGCCACGGCTTTCCAGTTGCAGTTCGTAGCGTCGTACCAGCCACTCGAGCACTTCATGCAGGGTGGTGCAGGTTTGGCTGTCGCGGCGCGGCGCGGCATTCTCGGCCTGGGTTTCCAGGTAGCGGCGGATGTAGCCCAGGGCGTCGCTGGCGCTTTCGTGGATCATCTGGATGTAGCGCGGCACGCGCTCGGGCTTGCAGCCGTCGTGGCGCAGCACGTCGCTGGCGAACAGCACGCTGCTGAGCGGGTTCTTGAGGTCGTGCGCGACCAGGTTGACCAGTTCCTGGCGTTGGCGCGCGACCCGCTCGAGGCGGTCGCGGGTGAGCTTGAGGCCGATGTGCGCGGTCACCCGCGCCAGCAGTTCCTCGGGGATGAACGGCTTGGTGACGTAATCCACGGCCCCGGCGTCGAACGCGCGCAACAGCATGTCCCGGTCCTGCGCCGCGGTCAGGAAGATCGCCGGCAGCTTGCGCAGCTCCGGGTCCTGCTTGATCTGCGCCAGCAGTTCGAACCCGTCCATGCCGGGCATCATCATGTCCAGCAGCAACAGGTCGGGAACCCTGGCGGCGGCCAGCGCCAGCGCTTCGTCACCGTTGTTGGCGACGGCGACTTCGTAACCATGGCGCGTCAGCAACGTGCTGACGGCACGCAGGTTGGCGGGCTGGTCGTCGACGACCAGGATCCTGCCGGGTGTCATCGCCGAGGTAGGCATGCGGTTCTGGTTGTCCCCTGGAGAGCAGTGCGCCTTCCCTGGCGGACGCAGCTGTCCCGGAACGGTAGCAGAATCGATCCGGCCGCTGGCCATGCCCGGGGGGGCGGCCTGAACGGTTCAGGCCCGGGCGTGCGTCGGGTCACAGTTCGCGCCACTGGCCCGTCGGCAATCCATCCAGTCGCCAGTCGCCGATCGCGACCCGGACCAGGCGCAGGGTCGGCAGGCCGACCGCGGCGGTCATGCGCCGGACCTGGCGGTTGCGGCCCTCGCGGAGCGTGAGTTCCAGCCAGGCATCGGGCACGGTCTTGCGGAAGCGCACGGGTGGTTCGCGCGGCCACAGCACGGGTTCCGGCACCAGGCGCGCGCGCGCCGGGCGGGTCGGCCCGTCGGCCAGCACCACGCCATCGCGCAAGGCCGCCAGATGCGCGGCCTGCGGCGCGCCTTCGACCTGCACCCAGTAGGTCTTGGGCTGCTTGTGCCGCGGATCGGTCAACCGGTGCGCCAGCGCGCCGTCGTCGGTGAGCAGCAGCAGGCCTTCGGAATCGAAGTCGAGCCGGCCGGCGGGATACACGCCCGCTGGCAAGCCGAAGCCAGCCAGCGTCCGCCGCGCAGGCCCCTGCCGTGCCGCGTCGGTGAACTGGCACAACACGTTGAACGGTTTGTTGAACGCGATCAGCACGCGGCGAAACGGTCGGTGGCAAGCGGTGCGCCAGCGTAGCGCAGGGTCCGGCGACCGGAGCCGAAACCGGCATCCGCCGGCTGCTTTTCCCGGCGCGCTGCACAGGCCCACAAGCCGCGCCCGCGGCCTCGTCCGCGGTTGCCTAGCGGCGGCGCGCGTGCCTGCCCGCGGCAACGGGCATGGCGACGGGCGGGGTGTCGGCCACCGCGCGCGCCTGCGCGTGCAGCCATTCGCGGAACGCCTGCAGCCCGGCATGGTCGGCCGACCGCGGCGGATACACCAGGTAGTGCGCATAGTCGCTCGGCAGGCTGTGTTGGCTCAGCACCACCAGCTGGCCGCTTTCGATCAGCAGTCGCGAGCGCACCATCCGCGCCAGCGCGACGCCCATGCCCTCGACCGCGGCCCGATGCAGCGATTCCAGGTCGTCGAAGTGGGCGACGTAGCGCTCCGGCGGATGTCCGCCGTGCTGCGCGAACCATTGGCTCCAGTGCGGCTGCCCGCCCTCGCCGAGCAACGGCCAGCGATGCAGGGTCGCGTCGGTCGGCATGCCGTGCTTGCGGATCAGCGCCGGGCTCGCGACCGGCACCAGGGTTTCGTCGAGCAGGTGTTCGGCGGCCACGCCCGGCCAGCGTCCGGCACCCATGCGCAATGCGGCATCGATCTCCGGGGCGCGCTCGAAATCGACCAGCCGCTCCGAGGACAGCAGGTTGAGTTCCAGCTGCGGATGCGCGGCGAGGAAGCCTCCCAGCCGCGGCACCAGCCAGGCCGAGGCCATCGACGGCATCACGCTGACGGTCAGGACGTCGTCGCGGCGCGGCGCGAACGGGCGCAGCTCCTGGGCCAGCGCATCCAGGTGCGGACCGATGCGCGCGAGCAGGCGTTCGCCGTCGGCGGTCAGGCGCACGCCGCGCGGGCCGCGCACGAACAGGCGCCGGCCCAGGCGTTCCTCGAGCGCGCGGATCTGGTGGCTCAGGGCGCTGACGGTGAGGTGCAGCGACTCCGCCGCGCGAGTCAGGTTGCCGCTGCGCGCGGCGGCCGCGAAACCGAGCAGGGTGTGCAGTGGCAGGCGTTGCATGGCGGACAGCCTTGAATCTGGTTCAAGTCATGGCTTGCAAAAATGTCGCTTTTCCGCCACGAACAATGCTCCTAACTTGTGTCTCGTTCAAGAAGGCAGGCGCGGCCTGCCACCCGGAGCAAACCATGAACGACATCTTCAAGGGCCTGCTGTTCCTGCACGGCTACCGGCTTCCGTTCGAGTCGATCGAGGACGCCGACGGCCACATCGCCGGCGAGGAATACGCCACCCGTTATGGCAACCGTGTCGCCTCGCGGCGGGCGTTCCCGCCGTTGGGCCATGGCAAGCGCCGGCTCGATGCCGGCAACAGGGCATCCGCGCAGGATGTCTGCGCCACCGGCGCCTGCGGCTGAGGCACCGCTTCCTCCTGCTGCACGCAAAGGCCCGGGGATCCGGGCCTTTGCGTTGCACGGCCCGGGAGCGCGACCCGGAAAGCGAACAAGCGACAAACCGGTCGGGCGCGCCAGGCACAGGTCCGCGCGGCTTGCGGGCAGGGCGCGTGATCGTCGATGGGCAGCGACGGCTGTCGCTGCCGCGGATGGCCGGATCCACGCTTCCGATGTCGAATCGGTAACGGGCGTCGACGATCGTGCCGGTCCGGAACATGCGGCACTGACCGCCCGGAGCAGAAAGTGACCCGCTGGGTCCAGATGGCCGGAGTGGGACTGAAACCGCGTCTATTTCATCCGCGTGGGGACTTCCAGGTCCGGGTGGTCGGACCGCCCGGCACGCTTCTAGCTTACCGACACTGACATCGAGCCGGGACGCAGTGCGCCGGGTGCTGGGGAGGGGTTTTCGC
>JAKFDF010000027.1:0-1733 GCA_036676275.1 Lysobacter sp. | reverse complement strand
CTACATGGCGCTGCCCAACGTGATGTGCGTCGGCGGCACCTGGATGTTCGACAGCCAGTGGGTCAAGAACGGCGACTGGGCGCGGATCCAGCAGGCCAGCGCCGAGGCCCTGCAGCTGCTGGAGTGATGCGGTCGCGGCCCCGGATTGCATCCGGGCTACGGCTGATCCCGTAGGGTGCGCGGGGCCACCTAGGCCGTGCGCACCGGTATTTCCTCTCGGCCACATGGTGCGCGCGGCGCACCCTACGGGCGTTCGCCCGTCTCCTTATTGGAATCCGCTAGCATGAATCCGCTACCCATCGAGCAGCCATTGCTGCTCGGCATGATGCGCCTGCTCGACTACCCGGAGCTGGCCACCCCGCAAGGCCTGCTGGCTTTCGTCGAGCGCTGCGTGGAGCGCGGCCTGAACGGCTTCGATCACGCGAATATCTATGGCCTCGGCCAGTGCGAATCGCGCTTCGGCGAGGCCTTGCGCCTGCAACCGGGGTTGCGCCAGCAGCTGCAACTGATCAGCAAGGCCGACATCGTGCCGGCGGTGCAGGACGGCTCGCGCTGGCGGGTCAAGCACTACAACACGGGCGCGGCCTACCTGACCGAGGCGGTCGAGGCGTCGTTGGCGCGCCTGGGCGTCGAGCGCCTGGACGGCTTTCTGCTGCACCGGCCCGATCCGCTGATGCGCAGCGACGAAGTGGTGCGCGCCCTGCAAGCCCTGGTCGAGAGCGGCAAGGTCGGCTGGCTGGGCCTGTCCAACGCCGAGCCGCTGCATTGGCAGACCCTGGGCCGCGAACTGCCGCTGCGCTGCAACCAGATCGAGCTGTCGCTGCTGGCCCAGCAGAGCGC
Organism: Lysobacter sp.; assembly: GCA_036676275.1. GTDB lineage: Bacteria > Pseudomonadota > Gammaproteobacteria > Xanthomonadales > Xanthomonadaceae > Cognatiluteimonas. The sequence goes on along the minus strand of JAKFDF010000027.1, from coordinate 893 downwards.
CTGGGACGGCCGGCTGCAGGCCCTGCAGGCCGATGGCCTGCAGGTGCTGGCCTGGTCGCCGCTGGCCGGCGGCGCGTTCGGCCCGGCGTTGCAGCAGGCCTTGGCCGAGGTCGGCGAAGCGCTGCAGGCGACCGCCAACCAGGTCGCCCTGGCCTGGCTGCGGCGTCTGCCGGGCAGCCCGCGGCCGATCCTCGGCAGCCTGCGCTGGGCGCGCATCGAGGAGGCCCTGGCCGGCGCCGCGCTGCAACTGGATGCGTCGAGCTGGTTCTATCTGGCCGAAGCGGCGCGGGGTTGCAGGGCGCCCTGAGCGTCCATATTCCGCGCTGCCCGCCGGCGCGCCGGCCGGTCAGAGCGTCAGTTGCAGGCGATGCTGGCCGTCATCCAGTGGCAGCCGCACCTGCCCTTCGGCGCAGGCCAGCGGTGCGTCATCGAGCAGCGCCTGGGTAATCCCGCGGCACCGCTGCACGGGGTTTTCCACGCGGATGCTGTACTGCGTCGAGCCCAGTGTCACTCTGGCTTCGAACTGTGCCCAGGCGGCGCTGATGCAGGGATCGACGATCAGCCAGGCGCCTTCGCGGCGGATTCCGAGGATGCCTTCGACCCCGGCGCGGTACATCCAGCCGGCGGCGCCGGTGTACCAGGTCCAGCCGCCACGCCCAGTATGCGGGGCGACCCCATAGACATCGGCCGCCACCACATAGGGCTCGACCTTGTAGCGCTGGCTCTGTTCAGGCGTGCGCGCATGGTTGATCGGGTTGAGCAGGGCGAACAGCGCGCAGGCCTGGTCGCCGGCGCCCAGCTTGGCGTAGGCGAGGATGGCCCACATCGCGGCATGGCTGTATTGCCCGCCATTTTCCCGCAGGCCGGGTGGATAGCCCTTGATGTAGCCGGGA
>JAKFDF010000026.1:0-1818 GCA_036676275.1 Lysobacter sp. | reverse complement strand
TGCTCATGGCGCAATCGATACGGAAACGGTCATTCCCGGATTGTAGCGCGCGGCCCCGCCGCGGCCCGCTCAGTAGGCGAGCGCGCCCAGGCGCTCGCGCAACGGGCCCAGGTGGGCTTCGTAACGGCGCCACTGGCCGATATAACGGTCGTGGATCGCCTCGCGCACCTGGGTGCTGCTCGGCGTGGCCACGGTGCCCGCGCGCGACTCGATCCGTGACATGCCCTCGGCCGGCCGCAGGCCGATGAAGTCCAGCACTTCGGCACTGACGCGCTCGGGCTCCCGCACCAACTCGTCGTAGCGCACGTCGAGGATCCGGCCCGGGAAGGCCGCATGCCAGCGCGCCATCAGCGTGCGGTAACGCCGGTAATGCTCCGCCATCTGCACCTGGTCGTGGCTTGGCGGATACGCGCCCGCGAACAACGTCTTGATGTTGGAGAAACAGGTATCCAGCGGGCCGCGCACCATGTGCAGGATCCGGGCCTGCGGCAGCGCGCGCGCGATGTAGGCGACATGCATGAAGTTGGGGGGCAGCTTGTCGGTGTAGACGTCGCGGCCGCGCGCACGCCATTGCGTATGCGAAAGGTAGCGACGGCCGAGTTCGGCCCAGTCCACGTCCGTCTCGGCCTTGCGCGCGAGCGCGAGGTCCACGATCCGGTCGCCGTCGAGGTCCGCGCAGTAGCGCAACTGCCGCAACAGGTCGGTCAGCTCGCCGGCATCGCCGATGTCGGGGTGGTTGCCGAGCACGCGTTCCAGCAGGGTCGTGCCCGAGCGTGGCAGGCCGATGATGAAGACCGGCCTTGCCCCCTCGCCTTCGAACCCTGGGCCATCTACCGGGCCGAGGCTGCCCAGATGGTCGAACAGCGCTTGTTCGCCTGCCGAATCGAACTGCAGCGTCGCGTGTCGCGCGCGCATGCCGGCTTCCAGTGCGTCCCAGGCCGCCGGAATCTCGTCGCGGCGGTCCAGCTCGGTGAACAGCGCGTACTGCAGCATGGCCCGGTCGGCATGGCCTTCGGGCAACCGGGACAGGGCACTGCGGATGCGATCGACACGGTCGACGCCGTCGCCCGGCGCCAGCCCGATCCGGGCCAGGGTCCACAGGGCCGTCGCCGAATGCGCGTCCTGCTGCAGGCAGCTTTCCAGCGCCTCCTGGGCCCCCGCGTCGTCGCCGGCGTAGTGGCGGTTGAGTCCGACGAAATAGCGCAGTCCCGGGGAATCCAGGCCCAGAGCCCGTGCGCGGTCGAACAGCCGCAGCGCGTGGTCCGGGAACATGTGGAACGACAGCATCTTGCCCAGCGCGGCCAGGCTGCCGGCATTGTCGCTGCGCAGCATCGTGGGCGAGGTCGCGATGGCCACCGCCGGCTCCAGTTCGCCCAGGCGGAACAGCCGCTTGGCGACCATTTCCAGCAGGTCGGGGTCTTCCACCCGGTTGGCGTGGGAGGCCACGGCCTCGTCGACGGCGTCGCGATGATGGCCGCGCCCCTCGGCGATCAGCGACAGGCGCAGGTGCGCCAGCGGCGCCAGCTCCGGCTCCCGGGAGAGGGTGCGGTAGGCGCGGGCGGCCAGCTCGTGCTGGCCCTGCTGGAGCTGCCGCTCGGCGGCTTGCCAGTGTTGCAGGGATTGGGGAGTGGGCATCGTGGGGACGACAGGTGCGGAGGCGCACAGGATAACGTCCGGGCCGGCCACGGGCTTTTACCGGCGCAGACGCGTAAAATACGGCGCCTGCGTTGGGGCTTGAATGCCCGCGTATACGCAGAATCACGATTAATCAAAGACTTACCAAACATTGTTGGCGTCGTTCGCGATTCGCGATCCGGC
>JAKFDF010000025.1:0-15235 GCA_036676275.1 Lysobacter sp. | reverse complement strand
TTCCTTCGCCGCGGTGATCGCGCAGATCGCGGTGATCGACATCGTGTTCTCGCTGGACTCGGTGATCGCCGCGGTCGGCATGGCCGACCAGTACGTGCCGGTGATGGTCGCCGCGATCCTGCTCGCCGTGGCGGTGATGCTGCTCGCAGCGGCGCCGCTGGGGCGCTTCATCGACAACAACCCCACCATCAAGATGCTGGCGCTGGCCTTCATCGTGCTGATCGGCGCCTACCTGGTGATCGAGGGCCTGGAGATCCACGTGCCCAAGGCCTACATCTACGGCTCGATGGGCTTCTCGGCCATGGTCGAGGGCTTGAACCTGTGGGCCAAGCGGCGCGCGCGGATACGGCTCGAGGAGGATTGATCCTCGTTGTTGCGCCTTCACGCGCGCGGTGCTGCAATGCCGGCGTCCCCTACCGGAGCCGGCCCATGCGCATTGCCTTGCTGATCCTGATCGCCGCGATGCTCAGCGGCTGCGGCTACAACCAGATCCAGCAGAAGGACGAAGCGGTCAACGCCGCCTGGTCGCAGGTGCTGAACGTCTACAAGCGCCGCGCCGACCTGGTGCCCAACCTGGTGGCGACGGTGAAGGGCTACGCCAGCCACGAGGAACGGGTCTTCACCGAAGTCACCGAAGCACGCTCGAAGGTCGGCAGCATCAACGTCAATGCCGACGATCCGGCTTCGCTGGCGCAGTTCCAGCAGGCGCAGGGCGAACTGCAGAGCGCGATCGGGCGCCTGCTGGTGGTCAGCGAGAACTATCCGCAGCTCAAGGCCGACCAGAATTTCCTGCAGCTCCAGGCGCAACTGGAAGGCACCGAGAACCGGATCACGGTCGAGCGCCAGCGCTACATCCACTCGGTGCAGGACTACAACACCTACATCCGCCAGTTCCCGACCAACCTCACCGCCAAGCTGTTCGGCTACAAGCCCAAGCCGAATTTCTCGGTCGAGGACGAGCAGCGGATCCAGCAGCCGCCGACGGTCGACTTCGGCGCGCCCGCGGCGCAACCGCAGCCGGCGCCGACGCAGCCACAACCCGCGCCGGCCGGTGGCTGATCGCGCCAGCGCATGCGCCGGCACGTTGAAGCCGCATTGATCGATCCGCGCCGATGACCGCACGGATGCCGCGGCGCCTGTTCGCGACGCTGGCGTTGCTGTGTGCCTGCGCCCTCGCGCAGGCCCAGCAACTGGCGCCGATTCCCGCGCTGGATTCGCCGGTGGTCGATACCACCGGCACGCTCGATGCCGCGACCAGGCAGGCGCTGGAAGCGCAGGCGCTGGCGTTGCGGCAGCGCAAGGGCAGCCAGCTGCAGGTGCTGATGGTGCCGAGCACGCAGCCCGAGGACATCGCGGCCTACACCCAGCGCGTCTACGACCAGTGGAAGCTGGGCCGCAAGGGCGTGGACGACGGCGTGCTGCTGGTGGTGGCCAGGGACGACCGCCGCGTGCGCATCCAGCCCGGCTATGGCCTAGAGGGTGCGATCCCGGACGCGACCGCCGAACGGGTGATCCAGGAATACCTCGTGCCGAAATTCCGTGCCGGCGATTTCGCCGGCGGCATCACCGACGCCACCGCGGCGCTGGCCAAGCTGGTCGACGGCGAACCGCTGCCCGCGCCGATGGCGGACAACCGGTCGCGGGGCGGCAATGGCGGTGGCGACTGGCTGTTCGCGCTGTTCGCGGCCTTCGTGGTCGCGCAGGTCGCGCGCGGCATCTTCGGCCGCGCGCCGTCGCCGTTGCGCGGCCTGCTCGGTGCCGGTGCGGCCGGCGGGGTGGCCTGGCTGATCGCGCAGGCCCTGCTGGTTGGCGGGATCGGTGCGGTGATCGGCCTGCTGCTCGGCCTGGCCAAGGCGCAGCCGGGCCGCTATGCGCGGCATGGCGGTTGGGGCGGGTTCGGTGGCAGCGGCTGGGGCGGTGGTGGCTTCGGTGGCGGCGGCTTCGGCGGCGGTGGTGGCGGCTGGTCGGGCGGTGGCGGCATGAGCGGAGGCGGTGGCGCCTCCGGCAGCTGGTAGGGGGCCGGTGATGGTTGCGCGGGTACTCAAGCATCTGTTCGCGCCGTCGGCCGCGCGCCTGTTCCCGGCCGACGTGCTGCAACGCATCGCCGCGGCGGTTGCCGCCGGCGAGGCGCGGCATCGCGGCGAGATCTGCTTCGCGGTCGAGGCCGCGCTGCCGGCGGGCGCGGTGCTGGCCGGGCATGCGGCCCGCGATCGCGCACGCGAAGCCTTCGCGCAATTACGGATCTGGGACACGGTCGCCAACAACGGCGTGCTGCTCTACCTGCTGCTGGCCGACCACCGCATCGAAATCGTCGCCGACCGCGGCCTCGATGCGCTGGTCAGCGCCGAGCAATGGCGCGGCGTCTGCCAGCTGATGGAAGAACGGCTGCGCGCGGGCGAGGCCGAAGCGGCGGTGCTGGAGGGCGTGGCTGCGGTCTCGGACTTGCTGGCCGAACATTTTCCGCGCGCGCCGGGGGCGGCGGACGAGAACGAGTTGCCGGACTTGCCGCGCGTGTTCTGAACCGGAAAGCCTGGGCCAGAGCGGGCCAGGTTCTTCATCATTCTCTTCAACCCCGGGGGTGCGAAGCGGGCTTCGGAAGGAGTCACCGCCCAGCGGGCTGGGGGTGCTGCGTCCTCCTGGCGACATCCTGTCTCCAGGTCGGGTCGCAGGCCATCCCTGGCCTGCTCTCCGCACCCCCAGCCCGCCGGGCGGCGACTGCGCGAGCTTGGAGGTTCGTTTTTTCCGGTCGCTTTTTTACGGGCGCCGGTGAACCTTGCAAAAGCCGGTGGTCCGGTCTTCGTGGGACCGTCGGCGGCATGGATGCCGCCGCCGAGCCTCCATGGATGGATTCACGGCGTGTCCCGCGAAGACCGGGCCATCGGCTTCCATACCGGTGTTCCCGCTTCTCGGAGAGAACCTCTAAAAGGCCCGCGAGTGGGTGATGCGGCGTGCGGCGGCGCGTTGTGGGGGCGGACGAGCGGGTTTCCGTCTTGCGCGGCACAATAGGCACTTCCCATCCCGGAGCCGCCGGTGGCGCCCTACCTGCACCAGATCGACCCGATCGCCCTCCAGTTGCCGGAATTCTCGTTGTTCGGCATGAGCCTGCACCCGGCCGTGCACTGGTACGGGGTCATGTACCTGCTCGGCTTCGGCATCGCCTGGTGGCTGGGTCGCCGCCGCATCCGCGCCGGCCGCCTGCCAGGCGTGGACGAGACCGGGTTCGGCGACCTGATGTTCTACGGCATGCTCGGCGTGATCCTAGGCGGGCGCCTGGGCTACATCCTGTTCTACGACCTGCCGGCCTACATCGCGCAGCCGTTGCAGGTGTTCAAGATCTGGGAAGGCGGGATGAGCTTCCACGGCGGCCTGCTCGGTGTCTGCGTCGCGGTCTGGCTGTGGGCGCGGCGGCGCAGGCTGCATTTCTTCGACGTGGCCGATTTCGTGGCGCCGCTGGTGCCGCCGGGGTTGGGATTCGGCCGCCTGGGCAACTTCATCAATGGCGAGTTGTGGGGCAAGTACACGGAAGGCGGCTGGGGCGTGGTTTTCCCGCATGCCGAAGCAGCGCTCGCCGGGCTCTCGCCGGCGCAACTGCAGGCGCAACTCGCCAGCGGCGCGCTCGATCGCTACGCGCGCCATCCCTCGCCGCTGTACCAGGCCCTGCTCGAGGGCCTGGCGATGTTCGCGGTGCTGTGGTGGTTCTCGCGCAAGCCGCGGCCGCGCTATGCGGTGGCCGGGGTCTTCGCCGTGCTGTACGGGGTATTCCGTTTCGCGGTCGAGTTCGTGCGCGTGCCCGACGCGCAGCTGGGTTACCTGGCCTTCGGCTGGCTGACCATGGGCCAGCTGCTGAGCCTGCCGCTGGTCGCGGTCGGCCTGTTCTGGCTGGGGCTCTCGCGGCGCTCGCCGACGCTGCAGCCGCAACCGGCCGCCCCGGCGAAGGGCTGACGCGATGCTCGCGCTGCCATGAGGCAATACCTCGACCTGCTGCGCCACGTGCTGGAGCACGGCACCGACAAGGCCGATCGCACCGGTACCGGAACGCGCTCGGTGTTCGGCTGGCAGCTGCGCTTCGACCTGCGCGAAGGTTTCCCGCTGCTCACCACCAAGAAGCTGCACCTGCGCTCGATCGTGCACGAGCTGCTGTGGTTCCTGAAGGGCGAGACCAACATCGCCTACCTCAAGGACAACAAGGTCTCGATCTGGGACGAGTGGGCAGACGCGGACGGCGAGCTCGGGCCGGTGTACGGCAAGCAGTGGCGGCGCTGGACGGGCAGCGACGGCAGCGAGATCGACCAGGTCAAGTGGGTCGTCGACGAGATCCGGCGCAACCCGGATTCGCGCCGGCTGATCGTCAGCGCCTGGAACGTCGCCGACCTGCCGAAGATGGCGTTGATGCCCTGCCACACGCTGTTCCAGTTCTACGTCGCCGACGGCAGGCTCAGCTGCCAGCTCTACCAGCGCAGCGGCGACATCTTCCTCGGCGTGCCGTTCAACATCGCCAGCTACGCGCTGCTCACGCACATGGTGGCGCAGGCCTGCGGCCTGGGCGTGGGCGATTTCGTGCATACCCTGGGCGACGCGCACCTGTATTCGAACCACTTCGAGCAGGCGCGCGAGCAGCTGGCGCGGCAGCCGCGCGCGTTGCCGCGGCTGGTGCTGAATCCCGAGGTGCACGACATCTTCGGTTTCGGCTACGACGACATCGCGATCGAAGGCTACGACCCGCTGCCCGCGATCAAGGCGCCGGTGGCGGTGTGACCGCACTCAGCCTGATCGCGGCGCTGGACCGCGACCACGCCATCGGCAAGGGCAACGCGCTGCCATGGCATTTGCCCGACGACCTCAGGCGCTTCAAGGCGCTGACCCTGGGCAAGCCGTTGCTGATGGGGCGGCGCACCGCCGAATCGCTGGGGCGCGCGCTGCCGGGACGGCGCAACCTGGTGCTGACGCGACGCGGCACGATGCCGTACCCGGGGATGGAAGCGGTCGCCACGCTGGAAGAGGCACTGGCGGCCGCTCATGGCGACGGCGCCGGAGAACTGTGCGTGATCGGCGGCGGCGAAGTGTTCGCGCTGGCGTTGCCGCTGGCAACGCGCATGCACCTGACCTGGGTCGACACGGTCGTCGCCTGCGCCGATGCCTTCTTCCCGCGCTTCGATCCTTCGGACTGGCGGATCGTTTCGCGCGAACCGCATCCCGCCGATGCGAAGCACGACTTCGCCTTCGAGTTCGTGGATTACGCTCGTTTGCGGGCCGGCGCCTTGCCGCAACCGCACGGATGATGGCATGGGGGCCGGGGACGGCATTGCCGTCACGCCGGTCGGGCCCGTCGGCGCGGCCGCCGGATCTTCGCCGGGTCGCGGGCAGGGAGCCTGCAAGCGGTGTTCCCCGGGCCGCCACGCGCTTGGCTGCCGGGCAATGCCACCGCCTGTTTCCGGCAAAGCCGGCGCCCGTCGCTTCCTTTCCCGTCGCAACCGCTGGCTGGCTGGGGGGCGGCTTTTTTCAGCGAGGGTCGGTGACGGCAGGGCGTGACCGCGGCGGCGCTGCCGGCACGTCGCGGCCCGGCACCTGCACGACCCGCAATTCCTCGCTGTCCAGCTGCAGCGCGGTGAGCTTGCCGCCCCAGACCGCGCCGGTGTCGATGGCGTGCACGCCGTGGCCGATGAACAGGCCCAGCGTGGACCAGTGCCCGCACACGATCCTGAGGTCGCGCTCGGCGCGGCCGGGCACCGCGTACCAGGGATACAGGCCGGGCTGCTGCGTTCCCGGGGGGCCTTTCTCGTCGAAGGCGATGCGCCCGCGCGGCGTGCAGTAGCGCAGGCGCGTGAACACGTTGATGATCGCGCGATCGCGGTCGATGCCCGCCAGTTGCGGCGACCACGCCGGGCGGTCGCCGTACATGTTCTTCAGCAGCTTCCGGTAACCGTCGCCGCACAGCGTCCGCTCGACTTCGCGCGCATGCTTCTCGGCCAGCGACGTGGTCCATTTCGGCGCGAGGCCGGCGTGCACCATCATCCAGCCCAGCGCGCGGTCGGCATGCAGCAGGGGCTGCTTGCGCAGCCACGCCAGCAATTCGTGCGCGTCGGGCGCGAACAGCACGCGCTGCAGGTCCGGGTTGACCCTGCGCTGCTCGTCGGGGCGGCGTTCGCCGATCGCCAGCAGCGACAGGTCGTGGTTGCCGAGCACGGTCACGCATTGGGCGCGCAGGGAATGCACCAGGCGCAGGGTTTCCAGCGACTCGCCGCCGCGGTTGACCAGGTCGCCGCAGAACCACAGCCGGTCGACGGCCGGGTCGAAGCGGATACGCTCGAGCAGGCGCTGGGTCGGGGCGTAGCAGCCCTGCAGGTCGCCTATTGCCCAGGTACTCATGCCCGGATGCCCATGTCCTCGTGCTCGTGCCTGGCGCTGGTCAATGCAGCGTGCGCGGCACGGCGAGGGTGAAGGCCGGGATCTGCGCGTCGAAGCGGGTGCCGTCGTCGGCCAGCATCGCGTAGCTGCCCTGCATGGTGCCGAGGGCGGTTTCCAGCACCGCGCCGGAGGTGTAGGTGAAGTCGTCGCCGGGGCGGAGCCAGGGCTGCTCGCCGACCACGCCGTCGCCGGTGACTTCCTCGACCTTGCCGTTGGCGTCGGTGATCACCCAGTGGCGCCCGAGCAGGCGCGCGGGCACCTTGCCGTTGTTGCGGATGTGGATGGTGTAGGCGAAGACGTAGCGGTCCTGTTCCGGCTCGGACTGCTCGTCGAGGTAGCGCGCGGCGACATCGATGTCGAAGGCATAGTCGCCGCCGTTGTCGTGGGTGCGGTCGTTCATGGCCACAGTGTAAGCGCGATGCGTGAACGCGCGGGCTAGATCGCGGCGCGCAGCTTGGCCAGGCGGATGAAGTCGGCGACCGACAACTGTTCGGCGCGCGCGTCCGGGCGCAGCCCGGCGGCTTCGATCATGGTGCCGTCGACGACCCCGGACAGGGCGTTGCGCAGGGTCTTGCGGCGCTGGCCGAAGGCTGCGCGCACCACCTGAGCGAAGCCTGCCGGATCGTCGATGCCGATCTCCGACGGCGCCCGCGGCACCAGCCGCACCACCGCCGAATCGACCTTGGGCGCGGGCCGGAACGCGCCCGGCGGCACCTTGAACAGCGGCGTCACCGCGCAGTAAGCCTGCAACATCACGCTCAGTCGCCCATAGACCTTGCTGCCGGGCGCGGCGGCCATGCGCTCGACGACTTCCTTCTGCAGCATGAAATGCATGTCGCGGATCGCGGGTGCATGGTCCAGCGCGTGGAACAGGATCGGCGAGGACAGGTTGTAGGGCAGGTTGCCGACCAGCCGGATCCGCGCGCCATCGGCGAGCGCGCTGAAATCGACGTCGAGCACGTCGGCGTTGAGCAGGGTCAGCGCGCCGTGCCCCTGCGCCGCGGCGGCGAGCGGGGCGATCAGGTCGCGGTCGAACTCGATCGCGGTCAGGGCGCCATGGCGGTCGAGCAGCGGCAGGGTCAGCGCGCCCTGGCCGGGGCCGATCTCGACCAGGCGATCGCCCGGCCGGGGGTCGATCGCCAGCACGATCTTCTCGATCACCCCGCGTTCGTGCAGGAAGTTCTGCCCGAGGTGTTTCTTGGCGTCGCGGCGAAAGCCGTCCGCCCCGCGCGCCGGGGCATCGCGCCTGGAAGTGGGACGACGCTGGTTCATGCCCGGCGCCGGTTGCGCGCCAGGCGCGTGCAGGCGTCGATCGCGGCGAACAGGCTGGTCGGGTCGGCGCGACCGCTGCCGGCGAGGTCGAGCGCAGTGCCGTGGTCGACCGCGACCCGCGGGTATGGCAGGCCGAGGGTCAGGTTCACCGCGTGCTCGAAGTCGCTGTACTTGAGCACCGGCAGGCCCTGGTCGTGGTACATCGCCAGCACCGCGTCGAACTCGCGCAGCTTCCGCGGCAGGAAGGCGGTGTCGGCGGGCAACGGGCCGAGCAGGTGCTTGCCTTCCGCGCGCAATGCGGCCATTGCCGGCGCGATCACGTCGAGCTCCTCGCGCCCGAGGTGGCCGTCTTCGCCGGCATGCGGGTTGAGCCCGAGCACGGCGATCCGCGGCGAATCGATCCCGAAGTCGTCGCGCAGCGCCGCATGCAGGATTCGCAGCGTGCGTTGCAGGCCAGCGACGGTGATGGCGTCGGCGACGGCGCGCAGCGGCAGGTGGGTGGTCGCCAGCGCGACGCGGACGATGTCGTTGGCCAGCATCATCACCACTTCGCGACCGGCCTGGGCCGCCAGCAGTCCGGTGGTGCCGGTGTAGGCGATGCCGCCGGCGTTGATCGTGGCCTTGTGGACCGGGCCGGTGACCAGGCCAGCGCATGCCCCATGCAGGCAGGCGGCGGCGGCTTCTTCGAGCGCGGCAACCACGCTGGCGGCATTGCCCGGCTCGGGCACGCCGAAACGGGCGGGGATGGGATGGGGGATCTCGACCAGCGGCAAGACCCCCGGTGCCGACGGCGCATCTCCCGCGGCAAGGGCCAGGGGCAGGTCGAGTGCGGCGGCCGCGCGTTGCAGGCTGTCGCGGTCGCCATAGGCGAGCAGGCCGCACTCCCAGGTGCGCTGCGCGGCGCGCACGCACAACTCGGGGCCGACGCCGGCCGGCTCGCCCGGGACCAGCGCCAGCCGCGGGCGGGTCATCTCAGCCGCCGTTGGCGGGTGCCGGCGCAGTCGCGGGGGCTGCGGTATCGGTCGGCGTGGCGGTATCGCCGCCGAGCCGGATTTCGACGTAGGCCTCGCCGCGCATCTCGCGCAGGTAGCGGTCCCACTCTTCATCGAGCTTGCGCTGGCCGATGCTCTCGCGGACCTGCTGGCGGCGGTTGTCATCGGCCGCGGCCACCTGGCGCGAACCCTCGCGTTGCACGATGTGCCAGCCGGCCTGCGTCTTGAACGGCGCCGACACCTGCCCGTCCTGCAGCGCGGCGACCTGGGCGCCGAATTCGGCGCCGTAGGTGTCCTGCGAGAACCAGCCGAGCTCGCCGCCCTTGTCGGCGGTCGCGGTGTCGGCCGAATTCTCCCTGGCGAGGGTGGCGAAATCGGCGCCGCCGGCGATGCGTGCGCGCAGGGTTTCCAGCTTGGCCTGGGCGGCCGCGTCGTTGCCCTCATCGGCGCGTACCAGGATGTGGCGCGCCTGCAACTGGGTCACGGTGCGTGCATCGGCGGCGCTGGCGTCGCGGGTGCCGACCAGTTGCAGCAGCTGGAAGCCGCTGGGCCCGCGCACCGGACCGATGACCTGGCCGGCCTGCATGCTGGTGATGGCCTGCGCGAAGGTCGGCGGGATCTCGTTCAGGCCGCGCCAGCCGAGGTCGCCGCCCTCCAGCGCATTGGGGCTGTCCGAGTAGCGTACCGCCGCGGCGGCGAAGTCGATCTCGCCCCTGTCGAGCTGCCCCTTGATGCCTTCGATCTTCTTCTGCGCCGCGGCGATCTGGTCCGGGGTGGCGCCTTCGGGCAGTCCCACCAGGATGTGCGCGAGGTGGTACTGGCTGCCGCTGGCCTGGCTCGCGAGCGCGGCGTCGACCTCGCCCTCGCTGACGCTGATCCGGCTCTGGGCGAAGCTCTGGCGCAGGCGCTGGATGGCGATCTCGTCGCGGATCGAGCTGCGCAGGTCGGCGATGGTCATGCCGTCCCGGGCCAGTTGCTCGCCGAGCTGGTCGAGGGCGACGTTGTTCTGCCGGGCGACGTTGGCGATCGCGCTGTCGACTTCCTGGTCGCTGACGGTGATGCCGGACGATGCGGCGCGCGCCACCTGCAGCCGCACCAGGATCAGGCGCTCGAGCACCTGCTTCTCGAGCACGTCGCGCGGTGGCAGCTGGTCCTGGCGGGTGGCGTACTGCGAGAGCACGTTCTGCAGGGCGCGGTCGAGTTCGCTGCGCAGGATCACGTCCTCGTCGACCACCGCCGCGATGCGGTCGACCGGCTGCAGTTGCTGGGCGGTCGCCTGCGCCGTGGAGAAGACGGCGGCGATGGCAAGGAGGCAGGCGAACAGTCTGTTCATGGCATCAGGTCGGGGGGAGTGTCGTCTTGGTCTTCGTCGTCGTTGCCGCTGGCCTGCGACGGCGGTACGAGGTAGAGGTCCTCGCGGTAGTAGCCGAGAATAGCACGGCGCAAACGGCTCTCAGTGTCCGGGCCGGCCGAGCCCAGGCCCTTGAGTTCGATCTCCAGCTGGATCGAATTGTTGAGTTCGCCCTCGCGGTTGTGCAGGTACCGCCGGCCGACCAGGCGCACCGCCATGCAGCAGCTGTCCCACTGCAGGCCGGCGATGCCTTCCAGCAGTTGCCGGTCCCGCAACGAGTAGTAGTAGCGGCCGACCATGCTCCAGGCCGGGGTCAGCGGGTAGAGGAAATTGAAATCCACCTGCTCCAGCAGGTTGCGGCGATAGCGGTAGCCGAGGTTGGCGATGCCGTCGTCGCCGATCAGGTAGCGGGTGCGGACGCTGGCGAGGTCCTTGCGGCGGAACTTGGGATCCCACTGGTAGGACGCGCCGAGGCTCCAGCGGTCGTTGATGGCGTAGCTGGCATCCGCGACCCAGGCGGACTTGCCGCGCTCGACCGTTTTTTCCCCGGGTGCGGTGACCCGCGATTCGTCGAAGTAGCGGATCTGGCCGAGGCTGGCCGACAGCTTCTCGCGGCCGTCGGACTGGCGCAGCAGCCGCGTCGAAACGGCCAGCGTCAGCTGGTTGGCGTCGGTCTGGCGGTCGGCGCCGGTATAGCGGTTGTCGCGGAACAGCTGGCCCCAGCTGAAGGTCATCGGCCGGGTGTCGAACAGCGGCAGTCCGGACTGGTCGCGATAGGGCACGCGCAGGTAGAACAGGCGCGGTTCGAGGGTGTGCAGGTAGGTATCGCCGCCAATGCTGGTCTGCCGGTCGAAGAACAGCCCCGCGTCCAGCGAGGCGATCGGCAGGCTGCGATCGGGGGCATCGTCGCCCAGGCGCGCCGACAACCCATCGTCGAGCCGGTAGCCGGTGTAGCGCCAGGCCAGCTTCGGCGTCATGAACCAGCTCGCGCCCTCCAGCGGCATGCTGACGAAGGGTTTGAAATCCACGCGGCTGCCGCCGTCCCTTTCCGGGTGGTGGAAGCGCACCGCTTCGGCGTCGAGCCCGGCGGTCAGCCATAGTCCGAAAGGCTGCTCCCAGTGGAGATAAGCACGGGGCAGGCGGTCATGCGGCAGCGCCGTTTCGCGCAGCGAGTAGTCGGCCAGCTGCTGGTGGTTGGCCATCAAGCCGGCATCCCAGTAGCGGCCATGGCCATAGACGCCGATGTCGCTGCGCACCGAAAAAGGCGACAGTCCGTCGATGCTGTTGCTGAAATCCTCGAGGTAGCGCGGATCGCTGATCCAGTTCAGGTTCGCGCGCGCCTCCCAGCTCCCGAACAGGTCCTGCCGGCCGATGAAGCGGAAATGCCCGCGGTCGTCGCTGCGGCGGTTGTCAAGGGAGTAACCGTTGGCGAGGAACTCGGCGGTTTCCGCGTTGCGCTCGCGGTCGGTGAGCTTGTCGGACGGCAGGTAGTCGAAGTCCAGGGTGCCGCGGCCGGTTTCGGTGAGGTAGCGGAACTGGCCGCCCAGCTGGAAGCCGCGCTGGGTCATCAGTCGCGGCGTCAGGGTGGCGTCGTAGTTCGGCGCCAGGTTGAAGTAGATCGGCTGGCGGTAGTCGAAACCGTTGCGGCCGGACAGGCCGATGCGCGGGTACAGCAACCCGCTGCGGCGGCGGTTGTCGATCGGGAACGGGAACCAGGGCACGTACAGTACCGGCACCTTGCCGACCCGCAGGACCGCGTTGCGCGCCACGCCCGTGCCGGCGTCGGTGTCGATGTCGATGCGCTGCGCGCGCAGCTCCCAGTTGCGGTCCTCGGGCGGGCAGGTCGAGTAGGTGGCGCCGTACAGCGCCCCTTGCGATCCGTGCATCTCGATGTGTTCGGCACCGCCGTTGCCGCGTCGCGACATCAGCTGGTAGCGCACGTCCTGGATGTTGTGGGTGTCGGTGTTCTGGTTGCCCTCCGCGCTGTCGGCGACCAGGCGCATGCCCGAATCCTGGTAGCGCACGCTGCCGTCGGCCAGGTAGTGCCCGGTGTCGCTGTCGAAGGTCAGCTTGTTGGTGCCCAGGAACTGGTCGCCGCGGCGCAGGGCGACGTTGCCTTCGAATTCGGGGCGGGCCTCGGTGCCTGCGAGCTGGTCGCCTTCGATGTCGGTGGGCTGTTCGGTCCGGGTCTCGGCGCTGCCGACCGGTTGCTGGGCATCGGCGAAGGCCGGTACCGCGTCCTGGATCGGACACAGCCGCCAGTCTTCGGGGCGGTCCTCCGCGGCCTGCGCCGTCAGTGACATGGCGATGCACAGCGGCAACGGCAGCAGGCGGAGGGCTTTGCGCACGCGGGCATCCGTGGGGCGGAAACGGCCGCTAGCTTGCCGCATCCCTTGTGTAGCGGCAATGCAGGCAACTTCCCCCGGCATCGATGGTGCGGTCCGGGAATGGAAACTGAATGACGTGGCCGGAATGCCCGGCAGGTCCGATCCGCCGCTTCGGAGGACCAGCGCTCCCGGATGCGGCGGACGCGGCAACCCGGATCCCGGCGCACTTGCGTCGCCGCGCGTCATTGTCCGGGCGCGGGCAACATCGCGCGGACATGGGCGACGCTGCATTCGCGCAGGGCGTCCAGGTCGTAGCCTCCTTCGAGCAGCGAGACGATGCGCCCGTGGGCGTGGCGCTGGGCGATCGCGACCAGTTCCCCGGTCAGCCAGGCGTAATCGCCCGCCTGCAGCTGCAGCTGCGCCAGCGGGTCGCGCCAATGGCCATCGAAGCCCGCCGACACCAGCAGCAGTTGCGGCGCGAATGCGTCCAATGCCGGCAGCAGGCACTCGCGCCATGCCGCGCGAAAACCGGCACTGCCGGTACCCGGCGGCAAGGGTGCGTTGACGATGTTGCCGACGCCACGCTCGTCGGCCATGCCACTGCCCGGATACAACGGCGACTGGTGCGAACCCGCGTACAGCAGCCGCGGCTCCTGTTCGAAGATCGCCTGGGTGCCATTGCCGTGGTGGACATCGAAGTCGGCGATCGCCACGCGCGCGAGGCCGTGCCGGTCGAGCGCGTGGGCCGCCGCCACGGCGACGTTGTTGAACAGGCAGAATCCCATCGCGTCCCCGGCGCTGGCATGGTGGCCGGGCGGGCGCACCACGCAGAACGCGCGCGTGTCGCCGCCGCCGAACGCGGCATCCACCGCCGCGATCCCGGCGCCGGCGGCGCGCAAGGCGGCTTCGGCCGACCCGGGGGACAACACGGTATCCGGATCGAGCAGGGTCCGCCGCGTCGGCCGCGTTTCCAGCACGGCTTCGAGCAGCGACGGCGCGTGCGCGCGCAGCAGGGCACCGCGTTCCGCGCGTGGCGCCTGGTGCCAGCGCAGGGCGTCGCCGAAGGCGTCGCGCAATGCCCCCGACACCGCGGACAGCCGCTCCGGGCGCTCGGCATGCGCGGGCCCGGTATCGTGGTCCAGGCAGGCCGGATGGGTGTAGATCGCGAGCGTCGTCATGGTCAATCGGCCCGGGCGCCGATCCCGGGCCGGGCCCGGACCGGCGATGTCAGCGGCGGGCGCTGCGCAGGCCCCAGATGCACAGCAAGGCGGCAATCGCCAACCCGATCCAGGACGCCTCCGGCGGGATCACCACCGGACCCAGTTGCAGCGGCCAATGCCGGAACAGCCGCACCGCGTGCGCCAGTGCCGCCAGCGCGAAGATCAGCGCGGAAACGATGCAGTAGCTGCGTGCATTCATCGCTGTCCTCCCCTGGGGCGGCTAGCCGGATGCGGGTTTGCGGCGGTCGTGCTTCCACAGCACCTCGCCTTCGCCGCTGGCGCGGGCCAGCACGCGCGCCAGCACGAACAGCAGGTCGGACAGGCGGTTGAGATAGCGACCCGCCTGCGGCCGCACCGCCTCGTCGCGGGCCAGGGTGACGACCCCGCGCTCGGCACGCCGGACGATGGTGCGCGCCAGCTGGCATCGGGCCGCCGCCTCGCCGCCACCGGGGAGGATGAACTCCTTCAGCGGCGGCAGGTCGGCGTTGTAGGCATCCAGTGCGCGTTCCAGCGCGTCCACGTCGGCGTCCTGGATCGCGGCGTGGCCGGGGATGCACAACTCGCCGCCAAGGTCGAACAGCTGGTGCTGGACCGTGGTCAGCAGGTCGCGGATGCCGTCGGGGATCGGCGCGGAAGGCGCTTGGCTCGCCAGCACCAGCCCGATCGCGCAGTTGGCCTCGTCGACGGTGCCGTAGGCGGCGACCCGCGCCGAATCCTTGGCCACGCGGGTGCCATCGCCCAGGCCGGTGGTGCCGTCGTCGCCGGTCCTGGTGTAGATCTTCGAGAGGCGATTGCCCATGGCGGGCCGCGCTTACACCGTCTGCGCGCGCAGCGCCGGCAGGCGATTGCGCAGCAACGCGAAGCCGCCGAACAGCAGCGCCGCATAGAACAGCGTGCCGAGCACGGTCCACTGGAAGAACGGAATGCCGGCGACGTAGGCGGCGCCGAGGCCGGCGAAATTCTGCGGATACGCCGGCCAACCCAGCCAGGCCGCGAAATTGGTCACCGCGAAGAACAGCACCGAGCCCGCCAGCGAATATCCCAGCACGCGTGCTCCGCCGACCTTGCCGCGCAGGCCGAAGCCCAGCAGCGTCGACAACGCGATGCAGGCATAGACCGACCAGAAGCTGAGGCTGCCCAGGTAACTGGCGTAGCCGTCGCCGATCAGCGCGCCCAGGGCCAGGTCCGACACCAGCATCGCCAGCAACGGCACCGCCAGCGCCCAGCGACGCGACGCGAAATAGGCGCCGCCGAACAGCGCGATCGCTTCCACCGGCGAGAAATTGGGCGGATGCGGCAGCAGCCGGGTCAGCGCGGCGGCGACGATCAGGCCGCTCAGGACCAGCGGGCCGGGAGCGAAAGCGGTGGCGAGAGCAGGACGATTCATCGGATGCACGCAGGTAGTGGAGCCGGAACCGTTAGCATAGCGCACCCCACCCGCGGCCCCGCATCGGCAGGCATGGATCGGCAGGGCATGAACACGACCGCGCATACACGACATGACGTGGCCATCGTCGGCGGCGGCCTGGTCGGCGCCAGCCTGGCGATCGCGCTGGACCGGATCGGCGTCGACGTCGCCCTGGTCGAGGCGACGCCGGCCGGCACGCTGCCAGCCGTATTCGACCAGCGCAACCTCAGTTTCGCCGAGGCGACCGTCAACGCACTCGC
>JAKFDF010000024.1:0-2507 GCA_036676275.1 Lysobacter sp. | reverse complement strand
TTGTCGCCGATCATCAGCGAACGCGGCATGGCCGCCCTGTACCGGCGCTCCCTGTTCCTGATCCGCCAGGAGCGGCCGTGGCTTGATCCTGCCTATGCCGCGGACGCCGCTCCCGGCGATTACGAAGCACTGCGGAGCGCACTGGCCGGGCAAACCGACGCCGACGCATTGCAGGGCGCGGGCGCATTGTTGAGCACCTTCCATGGTCTTCTCGTGAGTCTCATCGGGCAGTCGTTGACCGATCGCCTCCTCGGCTCGATCTGGGACCAAACCCTTTCCAGCGGCGCTGCCGTGCAGGACGTGTCGCCATGACCGAAAAAGCCACCATCCACCGCCTGGAGACCGGCGTGCAGGGCCTGGACGAAATCCTCGGCGGCGGCCTTCCGGAGCTTTCGTTCAACATCATCGCCGGCCCACCGGGCAGCGGCAAGACCACGCTCGCGCACCAGATGATGTTCGCGATGGCAACGCCCGAGCGGCCGGCCATCTTCTTCACCGTGCTCGGCGAGCCGCCGCTGAAAATGCTGCGTTACCAGCAACAGTTCGATTTCTTCCGGAAGGAAGCCGTCAACCGCTCGGTCTATTTCATCAACCTGTCCGACGACATGGCGACGGGCGACCTGGACAAGGTGCTCGCCCGGATCACCGCGGCGGTGGAAGCGCACCAACCGGGCCTGGTGTTCGTGGATTCGTTCCGTTCGGTGGTCATCGCCAGCCAGGCGGGCGAAGGCTCGTTCATGGGGTTGCAGCAGTTCGTGCAGCAGCTGGGGATGCTGATGACCAGCTGGCAGGCGACCACGTTCCTGATCGGCGAGTACTTCAGCGAAAGCGATCCCAACCCGGTCTTCACGGTCAGCGACGGACTGATCTGGCTGCGCCAGAGCGTGGACCGCAACTCTGTCGTGCGGAAGCTCGAAGTCACCAAGATGCGCGGCCAGGCCTCGCTTCCCGGGCAGCACACGTTCCGCATCAGCAGTGCCGGCATCCGGGTGTTTCCACCGGCACAGGTTGCCGTCCGGGGACAGGAGACGGCCACGCCTCCGGAAGGCCCGCCGCTCAGCATGGGCGTGCCCGGGCTGGACGACATGATGGGCGGCGGGCTGCCGCGCGGTTATTCGCTGCTCGTGGCCGGGCCGTCAGGCTCCGGCAAAAGCGTGTTGGCGTCGCATTTCCTCCAGGAAGGCGCGCGATGCGGCGAGACCTCGGTGATCGCCTCGTTCGAGCAACGCCCGAACCTGTCGCGGAACCGCGCTGTTTCCGACCTGATCGACAGCGGGGTCGTCGCACTCGTCCGCGCGCCCGAGTCCGACCTGTCGGTCGACGAAGTGACCACGTTGCTCCTTGCGGAAGTCCGCCGCCTCAAGGCGACCCGCGTGGTCCTGGATTCGCTGTCCGGCTTCGAGCTGATGGTGGCGCCGACGTTCAGCGAGGACTTCCGCCAATCCCTGTACCGCATGGTCAGCGCGCTGGCCACGATCGGGGTGAGCGTGCTGATGACGTCGGAACTGGAAGACCGCTATACCGACCTGCGGTTCAGCCCCTACGGCGCGGCATTCCTCACCGACGCGATCATCGTGCAACGCTACATCGAGGTGGACAGCCGGCTGTTGCGGGTCATGGCGGTCGTCAAGGTCCGCGCATCGGCGCACTCCAACGAACTGCGGCAGTTCGTGATCAATGAAGATGGCATCAGCATCGGCCAGATGCTGCCCGAGTTCCAGGGACTGCTCGGCGGCCGCCCAACGCGGCGCGAGGAGCACGATGATGACGACCCCGGCCAAGACTGATGCCACGGCGGCCGAGCATGACGCCGCCGTTTCCACGCTTGCCGTGCTCAACGCGCAGGCCGACGCAGTACGCATCGAGCTGGCCCGGTTGCAGCGTCGCCTGGCGATCCTGCACGTGCAGTTCGGCGAGGACTATATCGCCAACCTGCAGCAGGCCAACGAGAAACTGCTTGTGTCCGCGCTGGACGCCAACGCGATCGCCGCACTGGCGAAAGCTGCCCTGGAGGACATGCTTCGCACAGACCAGCGGGATGTGCCGCCCGCGCCGTTCCCGCCCGTGCCCTCGCAATCCCCGGACGCCGACAGACAGCAGGCAGCCCTGCGCGAGGCCAACGAACGCCTGGTGATCGCCAGCCTGACCGCGCACGAACTGAAGGACCTGGCAGAGGCGGCGCACGGCCAGCAGATCAAGTTCATGGCCATGGTGGCCCATGAGCTGCGCAATCCGCTCGCGCCGCTGAAGATGGCGGCCGGCATGCTGGGAACGGCGAATGCCGATGCCGGCCGGATGGCCAAACTGCAGGGCGTCATCGAAGACCAGGTGGGCCACATGACCCGACTGGTGGAGGACCTGCTGGACGGCAGCCGCATCAGCACCGGGAAACTCAGGCTTCAGCTCGGCCAGGTCGACCTCGCCGACATCCTGCGGACGAGCCTGGATACCTGCAGGGAACGCGCGGTGGAGAAATCCCAGCAGGTCAAGGCACGGCTGCCCGATTC
>JAKFDF010000023.1:0-6312 GCA_036676275.1 Lysobacter sp. | reverse complement strand
TGGTGAGGATGTGGCTCTTGTTGGCGTGGCCGCACTTGTACTTGCCGGAAGCGGTCTTCCGGAAGCGCTTGGCCGCCGCCCGATTGGTCTTGATCTTGGGCATTGGAGTGTCCTTGCGAAATCGTCTACTGGCCTGGGCGGTGGCCCCCATTCTCATGGGAGCAGCACGCTTTCCGTCCTGCCCGTGCCGGTGGTAAGCCGCTGATCCGGAAGGGATCAGGCGGCGGGTCCTGGGTGACACAAACACCAACCCGGAGAACCGGGCCGCACATTATGCGGCCTGTCTCGGCGGCTTGCAATAATTCCCTTTTGGAATCAGGCCTTTGGCCCGTTGGCTGCATTGCGCATGGACGCGGCGCCGGATGTTTTGCCCGCATCGGGGACAGCCGCACCCCTCACCCTGCTTCGCTGCGCGAAGCGGTCCCTCTCCCCGCTCCGCGGGGCGAGGGCAAGGCGTTTCCTGCTCCCCGCATGCCGAAGAGCCCCAGAGGCTGCTCCCCCGGCATTCGGGAGAGCCCCTGGCTTTTCCCCCGCATGCGGGAGAGCCTCTGGCTGTTCCCCACGCATGCGGGAGAGCCCCAGGCTGTTCCCCACGCATGCGGGAGAGCCCCAGGCTGTTCCCCACGCATGCGGGAGAGCCCCAGGCTGTTCCCTTCTCCCCGCATGCGGGGAGAAGGTGCCCGAAGGGCGGATGAGGGGCGCTCTTGCCGGAAGACCTGAAAGCGAAAGGGCGCCTGCGGCGCCCCTCACCCTTTGCCCTCTCCCCGCAAGCGGGGCGAGGGGAACGGTCGGCGACCGGCCTGCGGCCGGTCAGGTCTTCTTTTTGGGCGCGATCATCATCACCATCTGCCGGCCTTCCAGGCGCGGGCGCGATTCGATGACGATGTTCTCGCCCAGGTCGCCTTCGATCCGCGCGGCCATCTCGCGGCCCAGCTCCTGGTGGCTCATCTCGCGGCCACGGAAGCGGATGTTGACCTTGATCTTGTCGCCCTCTTCGAGGAACTCGCGCATCTTGCGCAGCTTGATCTGGTAGTCGCCCTCGTCCGTGACCGGACGGAACTTCACTTCCTTGATCTCGACCTGCCGGGTCTTCTTCTTGGCCTCGTTGGCCTTCTTCTGCAACTCGAACTTGAACTTGCCGAAGTCCATGATCTTGCAGACCGGCGGATCGGCGTTGGGCTGGATCTCGACCAGGTCGAGGCCTTCCTCTTCCGCCATGTTCAAGGCTTCGTCGCGCGACAGCACGCCGATCATCTCGCCATCGCTGCCGATCACGCGCACCTTGGGCACGCGGATCTCGTTGTTCTTGCGGTTCTGCTTTTCGGGGGTGCTGATGTTGCAATCTCCGGAATGGATCGTGCCGCCCGGGGTCGCCGGGCGGGCCTGGAACTAAACTGCGACTTGTTCCCCACGCAAACGCGAGGCGAAATCGGCGACGGTCATTGTCCCAAGATCTTCGCCGCCGCGCGAGCGCACGGCGACCTCGCCATTGTCCTTCTCGCGGTCCCCGACCACCAGCAGGTAGGGCACCCGCTGCATCGCGTGCTCGCGGATCTTATAGCCGATCTTCTCGTTCCGCAAATCGGAATCGACCCGGAAGCCTTGATTCGCAAGGGTTTTCCGGACCTCCTCGACCCGGTCGGCCTGGGCGTCGGTGATGTTCATGACCACCGCCTGGACCGGGGCCAGCCAGGCCGGGAATGCGCCCGCATGGTGCTCGATCAGGATCCCGATGAAGCGCTCCATCGAGCCGACGATGGCGCGGTGGAGCATCACCGGGTGGCGCTTCTGGCTGTGTTCGTCGACGTATTCGGCCCCCAGGCGGCCGGGCATCATGAAGTCGACCTGCATCGTGCCCAGCTGCCAGGTGCGGCCGATCGCGTCCTTCAGGTGGTACTCGATCTTGGGCCCGTAGAAGGCGCCCTCGCCCGGCAACTCCTCCCACTCCACCCCGGCGGCGCCCAGCGCGGCGCGCAGGGCGTGCTCGGCCTTGTCCCAGGTGGCGTCGTCGCCGAGCCGCGGCTCCGGGCGCAGCGCGATCTTCAGCTGCACGTCGCTGAAGCCGAAGTCGGCGTAGACCTGCATCGCCTGGCGGTGGAACGCCGTGACCTCGGCTTCGATCTGGTCCTCGGTGCAGAAGATGTGGCCGTCGTCCTGGGTGAAGCCGCGCACCCGCAGGATGCCGTGCAGCGCGCCGGACGGCTCGTTGCGGTGGCAGGCGCCGAACTCGCCGTAGCGGATCGGCAGGTCGCGGTAGCTGTGCAGGCCCTGCTTGAACACCTGAACGTGGCCGGGGCAGTTCATCGGCTTCAGCGCGTAGGTGCGCTTCTCCGATTCGGTGAAGAACATGTTGTCCTGGTAGTTGTCCCAGTGCCCGGACTGCTTCCACAGCGACACGTCGAGGATCTGCGGGCAGCGCACCTCGCCATAGCCGGTGTCGCGGTACACGCGGCGCATGTACTGCTCGACGACCTGCCATACCGACCAGCCCTTGGGATGCCAGAACACCAGCCCGGGCGCTTCTTCCTGGATGTGGAACAGGTCCTGCTGCTTGCCGATGCGGCGGTGGTCGCGCTTCTCGGCTTCCTCCAGCATCGTCAGGTAGGCCTTGAGGTCCTTGTCGTTCAACCAGGCGGTGCCGTAGATGCGGCTGAGCATCTGGTTCTCGTGGTTGCCGCGCCAGTAGGCGCCGGCCACCTTCATCAGCTTGAAGCCGCGCAGCTTGTCCGTGGACGGGACGTGGGGTCCACGGCAGAGGTCGGTGAACTCGCCCTGCGAATACAGCGACAGTTCCTGGTCGGCCGGGATCGACTCGATGATCTGCGCCTTGTACTCCTCGCCCATGTCGCGGAAGAACTTCGTCGCCTCGTCGCGCGACTTGACGCTGCGCGCGACCGGCAACGCTTCCTTCGCGATCTTCTGCATCTCGGCCTCGATCGCCGGCAGGTCCTCCGGAGTGAACGGGCGCTCGTAGGCGAAGTCGTAGTAGAAGCCGTTGTCGATCACCGGGCCGATGGTGACCTGCGCGCCGGGGAACAGGCGCTGCACGGCCTGCGCCAGCAGGTGCGCGGTGGAATGGCGCAGCACGTCGAGCGCGTCGGGGTGCTTGTCGGTGACGATCTCCAGCGCGGCGTCATGGTCGATGCGGAACGACGTGTCGACCAGCTTGCCGTCGACCTTGCCGGCCAGCGCGGCCTTGGCCAGGCCGGGGCCGATCGACGTGGCGACGTCGGCGACGGAAACGGGTTGGTCGAACTCGCGGCGGCTGCCGTCGGGGAGGGTGATGTTGATCATGGGATCTGCTTGCTGTCGGTTCTTGTAGGAGCGGCTTCCAGCCGCGATTGGTGCCTGTCATGCCCGTATCGCTTCAGGTCGCGGCTGAAGCCGCTCCTGCAGGGATTTCGCGGGTCGACGTGCAACAAAAAAGCGCCACGAGGGCGCCTGCGCGATGCGGGAGCCTCGGGACGGGTCAGCGGTGGGCGGTGGTAGTGTCCATGTCGCACGCTCGGCCGGCGTTTCCGCGGGCCACCTTCGGATGATCCTCAAACCGCAAAGCTAGGGGTTGGCGGGGGCCGCGTCAACGTGCCCGCCGGAACCGGCGGCCGCGGAAAACGGAACGGCCGGGCAAGCCCGGCCGATCAGGACATCACGCGGTTGAAGGCGTGGTGGGCGGTACAGGGTTCGAACCTGTGACCCCTACCATGTCAAGGTAGTGCTCTACCGCTGAGCTAACCGCCCGATTCGCCGCAGGCAAGCGCCGGCGAGGGGCGCGCAGTGTAGCCCAGCGGTCGCCCGGCAGACAACAGAACCGGTGCCGGATCAGGCCTCCGGCGGGATCCGCAGCACCTGGCCCGGATAGATGTGGTCCGGATCCTTGAGCATCGGCCGGTTGGCCTCGAAGATCCGCTGGTACTTGCCGGCACTGCCGTAGACCTCCTGCGCGATCCCCGACAGGGTGTCGCCGGACTTCACGGTGTAGGTCCGCGAACTCCAGCCGCCGTTGCCGCCGGCCGAGGCCTGCGCCACCGAGCCGCCGCTGCCCGCCGGGCTGGCCCGCACTGTGTCGGCGCTGGCGACCACGTTGCCGAAGTCGGCGCCGGCCTGGGCGATGCGCAGCTGGTCGTCGACCCGCGCCACGCCCTGGACGTTGCCGACGATCAGCACCGCCTTCTCGCGCGTCTCCTGGTCCTTGACCGTGCCGCTCATGGTCACGGTGCCGTCGCCGCCGAACCTGAAGTCGATCCCGGCGGGATCGATCCCGTGCTCGCGCAGGTGCTGGCTCAGCGGTTTGGTGACGTCGCCTTCGTGGTCCTTGCCGAAGATCCTGGCGCCCGCGTCCTTCATGAAATCGAACAGTCCCATGTCGCACCTCTTTGCGTGGGGGAACGACAAGGTGTCACGGCCGGCGTTACTGGCTGGTCAAGGGCCGCAGCTTCAACCCGCCAGGGCGGCATCCTTGAGCTGGCGGATCCGGTCGCGCACCAGCGCGGCCTGCTCGAACTCCAGGTCGCGCGCATGCTGGTACATCTGCTGTTCCAGTTCGCGCAGCCGGGCATTGCGCTGCGCCGGGCTCAGCAATGCGTAGTCCTCGGCCGCCTCGGCGACGCGCCGCGACTTGCCGCGGCCCTTGCCCCTGGACGTACCCGGCTCGCTGCGGGCGCCTTCCATCACGTCCATCACCGCCCGCTGGATGCTCTGCGGCGTGATCCCGTGCTCGGCGTTGTATTCGACCTGCTTCGCGCGGCGGCGGTCGGTTTCCTCGATCGCCTTCTGCATCGAGTTGGTGACCCGGTCGGCGTACAGGATCGCCTTGCCGCGCAGGTTGCGCGCGGCGCGGCCGATGGTCTGGATCAGCGAACCGGCAGAACGCAGGAAGCCTTCCTTGTCGGCGTCGAGGATCGCCACCAGCGACACTTCCGGCATGTCCAGGCCCTCGCGCAGCAGGTTGATGCCGACCAGCACGTCGAACCTGCCCAGGCGCAGGTCGCGGATGATCTCGACGCGCTCGACCGTGTCCACGTCCGAGTGCAGGTAGCGCACGCGCACGTCGTGCTCGGCGAGGTACTCCGTGAGGTTCTCGGCCATCCGCTTGGTGAGCGTGGTGATCAGCACGCGGTCGCCCATCGCCACACGCAGGTTGATCTCGCCGAGCACGTCGTCGACCTGGGTCGCGACCGGACGGATCTCCACTTCCGGGTCGATCAGCCCGGTCGGGCGCACCACCAGCTCGGTCACCTCGCCTTCCGACATGCGCAGCTCGTACGGACCGGGCGTGGCGGAGACGAAGATCGCGCGCGGCGCGCGGCCCTCCCACTCCTCGAACTTCAGCGGCCGGTTGTCCAGCGCCGACGGCAGCCGGAAGCCGAACTCCACCAGCGTCTCCTTGCGCGAGCGGTCGCCCTTGTACATCGCGCCGATCTGCGGGACGGTGACGTGCGACTCGTCCACCACCAGCAACGCGTCCGGCGGCAGGTAATCGAACAGGCACGGCGGCGGCTCGCCGGGCATGTAGCCGGTCAGGTGCCGCGAGTAGTTCTCGATGCCGTTGCAGTAACCGACCTCGGCCATCATCTCCAGGTCGAACTGGGTGCGCTGCGCCAGCCGCTGCGCCTCGACCAGCTTGTTCTGCGCGTACAGCCACTCCAGCCGTTCGCGCAGTTCGACTTTGATCGTCTCGACCGCGTCCAGCACCGTCCGGCGCGAGGTCACGTAGTGCGAGCCCGGGTAGATGGTGTAGCGCGGCAGCTTGCGGATGGTTTCGCCGGTCAGCGGGTCGAACAGCGTCAGCGCCTCGATCTCGCCGTCGAACAGCTCGATCCGCAACGCTTCGACGTCCGACTCGGCCGGGTGCACGTCGATGGTCTCGCCGCGCACGCGGAAGGTGCCGCGGGCCAGGTCCATCTCGTTGCGGTCGTACTGCATCTCGGTCAGGCGGCGGATCAGCTCGCGCTGGTCGATGCGCTCGCCGCGGACCATGTGCAGCACCATCTTGTGGTATTCGCCCGGGTCGCCGAGGCCGTAGATCGCCGACACCGTGCAGACGATGATCGAATCGCGCCGCTCCAGCAGCGCCTTGGTCGCCGACAACCGCATCTGCTCGATGTGTTCGTTGACCGAGCTGTCCTTGTCGATGAAGGTATCCGACGAGGGGATGTAGGCCTCGGGCTGGTAGTAGTCGTAGTAGCTGACGAAGTACTCGACCGCGTTGTGCGGGAAGAACGACCGGAACTCGCCGTACAACTGCGCCGCCAGGGTCTTGTTGGGCGCCATCACCAGGGTCGGCTTCTGCACCTGCTGGATGACGTTGGCGAT
>JAKFDF010000022.1:0-4529 GCA_036676275.1 Lysobacter sp. | reverse complement strand
GCCGATCACGCTGTGGTGGCCGACGACCACGCCCTCGACCACTTCCGAGCGCGCGCCGATGAAGCAGTGGTCCTCGATGATCGTCGGCGTCGCCTGCAGCGGTTCCAGCACCCCGCCGATGCCCGCGCCGCCGGACAGGTGGCAATGCTTGCCGACCTGCGCGCAGCTGCCGACCGTGGCCCAGGTGTCGACCATGGTCCCGGCGCCGACGTAGGCGCCGATGTTGACGAAACTCGGCATCAGCACCACGTCCTTGCCGATGTGCGCGCCGCGGCGCGCGATCGCGCCCGGCACCACGCGCGCGCCGAGCTTGCGGAACGCGCCCTCGTCGAATCCGGCGAAGCGCGCCGGGATCTTGTCCCAGAACGGCGCCGGGTCGGCCTCGACCAGTTCCATTTCCTGCACGCGGAAATACAGCAGCACCGCCTTCTTCAACCACTCGTTGACCAGCCAGCCGCCCTTGCCGTCGGGCTCGGCGACGCGGAACTCGCCCTTTTCCAGGCCGTCGATCACGCGTTCGACCGTCGGCCGGGTCGAGCCCTCGATCTCGTCGATGGTCAGCATCGTGCGCCGTTCCCAGGCGCTGTCGACCATGAACTTCAGTTCGTCGATGCCGGGGCCCTTGGGTGCGGCCTTCTTCCTCGCGGTCCTGGCGGGCTTGCGCGCGATCATCGTGCGTAATCTCCTTCGAGGCAGGCCAGCAGCGCGTCGCGCAGGGCCTGCTGCTGTTGCGGGTCGGCGAGCGGCAGGTCGCGCTCGTCGCTGATCTGGAACACGTCCTCGGCGCGCTCGCCGAAGGTCGCGATACGCGCATCATGCACGCGCAGCCGCTGCCGGCGCAGCACGGCGGTGACATCGGCAAGCAGGCCCGGGCGGTCGGTCGACACCAGGCTGAGCACGGTGCGGCGGCCGTCGGCGCTGAGATCGAACCCCACCTGCGGCACCAGCCGGAAGTGCCGCAGGTGGCGCGGCTGCGCGCGCCGCGCGGGGCGGATGCCGTCGAGGTCGGGGGTCGCGAGCGCCGCCAGCAGGCGGCGTTCGACCTCGGCGGCCGCCACGATGCGCTGGCCGTCGGCCGGCAGCACTTCGAAGCTGTCGAACACGTTGCCGGCGGGGCCGTCCAGCAACCGCGCCTGCTGGATCGCGAGCCCGAGGCGGTCGAGGGTGGCGACGATCGCGGCGAACAGGCCGTCGCGATCGGGCGACAACACGAACACCTCCAGCGCCCCGGCATGCTGCGGCAGCGGTCGCGCATGCACGGCGCCGCCGCCGGGCGCGACGCCGCGCAGCGCGAACGCCTGCCAGGCGATGGCGTCGGCGCGCCCGCGCAGGAACCCCGTTTCCGGCATGCGCGCGAACAGGGCGTCGATCTCCGCGCCTGCGATGCCCCGGTCGACCAGCAGCGCGCGCGCCTTGGCGCGCGTCTCGGCGATGCGTTCGCCGGCGGCCAGCGGATGCTCCAGCCCGCGCCGCAACGCCAGCCGGGTGGTCGTGTACAGGTCGGCGAGCAGGCGGTCCTTCCACGCATTCCACAGCTTCGGCGACGTGCCGGCGATGTCTGCGCAGGTCAGCAGGTACAGCAGGTCCAGCCGCTCGCGGTCGGCGACCCGGGTGGCGAAACGGTGGATCACCCCGGGATCGCTGATGTCCTGTTTCTGCGCGGTCACCGACATCAGCAGGTGCTCCCGCACCAGCCATTCGACCAGCGCGGTTTCGCCTTCCGGCAGGCCATGCGCGGCGCAGAACGCGCGCGCATCGACCGCGCCAAGCTCGGAATGGTCGCCGCCGCGGCCCTTGGCGATGTCGTGGAACAGGCCTGCCAGCAGCAGCAGCTCCGGCTTGCGCAATCGCGGCCAGACCTCGTGCGCGATCGCGAAGCGCGCGTCCGCCTGGCCGCCGGCGAAACCGGCGATGTTGCGCAGCACCGCGAGCGTGTGCTGGTCGACGGTGTAGACATGGAACAGGTCGAACTGCATCCGCCCGGACACGCGGGCGAACGCGGGGATCCAGCGCCCGAGCACGCCCAGCCGCGCCATCCGCGCCAGCGTCTCGACCGGTTGCGGGCCGCGCAGCAGCGCCATGAACCGGGCACGGACCGCATCGTCGCAGGACGCATAACCCGGCAAGCGCGGCAGCGACTCGGCCAATGCGCGCGCGGTCAGCGAATGCAGGCCGCGCACCTGCGGATGGGCCGCCCACGTGGCGAACAGCGAGAACACATCGTCGATGCCGCGCGGCCATTGCGGGTCGATCGCGTGCAGGTAGCTGCGGCGCGATTCGTAGCCATGCTCCAGCTGCTCGGGCATGGCTTCGCCTTCGAGCTGCTCCTCGAAACGCTGCAGCAGGCGCTCGTTGATCCGCAGCACCAGCGCGGCGCTGCGGTAGAAGCCCTGCATCATCTGCTCGACCGCGAGGTTGTCGGCGTCGTCGACGTGCCCCAGGCGCGCGGCGAGCGCCTTCTGGTGGTCGAACCGCAGGCGCTCCTCGCGCTTGCCGGCGACCAGGTGCAGGCCGTAGCGCAGCCTGGACAATGCGCGCCGCTCGCGCTCGATCGTCGCGTACTCGTCCGCGCCCAGCTGGCCGAGCGCGACCAGCGGCTCGAGCCCGCGCGCGCCGAGCACGCGCAGCGCCATCCAGCGCAGCGTCTGCACGTCGCGCAGGCCACCGGGGCCTTCCTTGAGGTTGGGCTCGAGGTTGTCGCTGGTGTCGTCGAAGCGCGCGTGCCGCGCGCGCTGCTCCTCGCGCTTGGCGATGAAGTATTCGCGCGGCGGCCAGGCCAGCTGCGGCGCGATCGCATCGCCCAGGCGCGCGACGGCCGCGGCATCGGCCTGCAACGGCCGCGCTTCCGACAACGCCGTCAGCACGGTGATGTCGGCGGCCGCGGCCTGCGTGCATTGCGCCTGCGAGCGCACCGCATGGCCGGCCGGCAGCCCGGCGTCCCACAACAATGCGAACAGCCGGGCGATGGCGTCGTGGTGGGATGCCTGCGCGTCGTTCTCGGCCAGCACCAGCAGGTCGAGGTCCGATTGCGGGAACAGCTCGCCGCGGCCGTAGCCGCCGACCGCGAACAGCGCCAACGGCGCATCGGCCGGGATGCAGCGCGACCAGGCCGCGCGTACCAGCGCGTCGACCGCGCGGGTGCGCGCGGCGACCAGCACGTCGATGTCGTCGTTGCGGTCGAAGCGTGCCGCCAGCGCGGCGTCTTCCGCGGCCAGCGTGGCGCGCGCGGCCGCCGCCCAGTCGGCGTCGGTGCCCGCGCGCTCGCCGGCAGCGTTGTCGCCGGGCCGGGGGCCCGATCGTGGTCCTGCAAGCTCGTCCGCGGCGGCCCGGTGCTTCATCGGCGCCTGCCGCTCACAGGTCGTTGTCGTCGCCCGGGACGCGGGTGAGGATCTCGACGCCGTCGTCGGTGACCACGACGGTGTGCTCCCATTGCGCGGAGAGCTTGCGGTCGCGGGTGACCACGGTCCAGCCGTCGGGCAGCAGCCGGGTCTGGCGCGTACCTTCGTTGATCATCGGCTCGATGGTGAAGGTCATGCCCGGCTCCAGCACCAGGCCTTCGCCCGCCTTGCCGTAGTGCAGCACCTGCGGTTCGTCGTGGTAGACCTTGCCGATGCCGTGGCCGCAGTACTCGCGCACCACCGAGAAGCGCTGGCTTTCCGCGTACTGCTGGATCGCATGGCCGATATCGCCCAGGGTCGCGCCTGGCCTGACCACGCGGATGCCCCGGAACATCGCCTCGCGCGTCGCCTCCACCAGCCGCCTGGCCATCACCGACGGCTCGCCGACGAAGTACATGCGACTGGTGTCGCCGTGCCAGCCGTCCTTGATCACGGTGACGTCGATGTTGAGGATGTCGCCGTCCCTGAGCACCTTGGCCGGGCTCGGGATGCCGTGGCAGATGACGTTGTTGACCGAGGTGCAGACGGTGGCCGGGAAGCCGCGATAGCCGACGTTGGCCGGGATCGCCTGCTGCACGTTGACGATGTGGTCGTGGCAGATGCGGTCGAGCTCCTCGGTGGTCGCGCCGGGCTTCACGTGGGGGGCGACGACCTGCAGCACCTCGGCGGCCAGGCGGCCGGCGACGCGCATCTTCTCGAGCTCTTCCGGGGTCTTGAGGGGAATCGGCATCGGGCCATTATCGTCCATTTTCCGGCCATCCCCGGAACCGCCCTCCCGGCGGCTTGCCCGCAGCCGGCCGTTACGGCTACACTTCCCCGGCTTTCCCGGGTGTTTTGCCCGTGCAGGCCGCCCACGACGGGCGCAGCGCCCGGCAGGAGCGCGGTCGAATCCACACCTGCTGCCGCAACCCGTGCCGGGGTGCCCGAGGTCCAGAGAGGACCGGAGGTTCGGACACGGACGCCGCAGGGAAGCCCAACCCCGGAATCCATGGCCCGCCCGCAGGCAGGCCACCGCCCATACCTTGCCGGGCGGGGATTCCCCATCGGAGTTCAAGCAATGCCCCAGATCACCATGCGCCAGATGCTGGAAGCCGGCGTCCATTTCGGCCACCAGACCCGCTACTGGAACCC
>JAKFDF010000021.1:0-15219 GCA_036676275.1 Lysobacter sp. | reverse complement strand
GCTGCTGCTGGAAAACCAGCTGATCAAGTCGCTCAAGCCGCGCTACAACGTGCTGCTGCGCGACGACAAGAGCTATCCCTACGTGCTCCTGACCCAGGAGCAATGGCCGCGGCTGACCATGCACCGCGGGCCGCGCTCGGTCCCGGGGCGCTACTTCGGGCCCTACGCCAGCGTCGGCGCGGTGCGCGACACG
Source organism: Lysobacter sp. (assembly GCA_036676275.1). GTDB lineage: Bacteria > Pseudomonadota > Gammaproteobacteria > Xanthomonadales > Xanthomonadaceae > Cognatiluteimonas. The sequence continues at coordinate 15,026 of JAKFDF010000021.1, read as the reverse complement.
CTGAACCTGATGCACAAGCTGTTCAAGCTGCGCAGCTGCGAGGACAGCGTGTTCCGGAACCGCACGCGGCCCTGCCTGCAGTACCAGATCGGCCGCTGCAGCGCGCCATGCGTGGCCCTGATCGATGCGGCCGCCTACGCCGAGTCGGTGCGCCGCGCCGGGATGTTCCTGGACGGGCGCAGCGACGAGCTCAGCGCCGAGCTGCAGCAGGCGATGGCCGCGGCCAGCGCGCGCCTGGACTTCGAGGAGGCCGCGCGCGTGCGCGACTTGGTCGCGGCGATCCGCAAGCTGCAGGCCAGGCAATACGTCGACGGCCGCGCCGCCGACCTGGACGTGCTCGCCTGCGCGATGCGCGAGAGCCACGCCTGCGTGCTGCTGCTGGCGTTCCGCGACGGCCGCAACCTCGGCACCCGCGCCTTTTTCCCCAGGACCAACGGCGCCGACAACCCGGCCGAAGTGCTGGCGGCCTTCGTGTCCCAGCACTACGCGGAGCAGCCGGCGCCCGGCGAGATCGTGCTCGATCGCGAGATCGAGGATCGCGACCTCCTGCAGGAGGCATTGTCGGCCGCCACCGGCAAGCGCGTGCTGCTCAAGGCCAGCGTGCGCGGCGAGCGCGCCGGCTATCTCGACCTGGCGCGGCGCAACGCCGAACTGGCGCTGGCGACCGAGCTCGGCAGCCAGGCCACGCAACAGGCGCGGCTGGAGTCGCTGCGTGGACTCCTCGGCCTGGCCGAGGCCCCGCAGCGGATCGAATGCTTCGACATCAGCCACACCATGGGCGAGGCGACGGTGGCCTCCTGCGTGGTGTTCGACGGCAACGGACCGGTGCGCGGCCAGTACCGCCGCTACAACATCGCCGGGATCGAGCCGGGGGACGACTACGCGGCCATGCACCAGGCACTGGAGCGCCGTTTCCGGCGCGCGGCGGAGGGTGAGGAGGCGCGTTTGCGGACCACTGGTCCGCGCGCCGACGAACGCCCGAGCGCTGCGCGCGAGGGCCGGGCAGGCGGGGTGTTGCCGGACGTGCTGCTGATCGACGGTGGCGCGGGGCAGGTGGCGCAGGCACGCGCCGTGTTGGCCGACCTGGGCATCGACGGCATCGTCCTGGTCGGCGTCGCCAAGGGCGAGGCCCGGCGCGCGGGCCACGAGGCGCTGCTGCTGCCCGACGGGCGCGAGCTCCACCCCGGGCCGGACTCGCCGGGCCTGCAGCTGGTGCAGCAGGTGCGCGACGAGTCGCACCGCTTCGCCATCACCGGCCATCGCGGCCGCCGCCAGAAGACCCGCAATACCAGCCGGCTGGAGGACATTCCCGGCATCGGCCCGCGCCGACGCGCTAACCTGTTGCGGCATTTCGGCGGCCTGGGCGGGCTCAAGGCGGCCGGCGCGGAGGAGATCGCCCGGGTCGAGGGCATCAATGCCGCGCTCGCCGAACGGATCTGGACCAGCCTGCACGGGCTGCCGGAGGCAGCGAAACCGACGCAAGGGAACGGGGAATGAAACTGACGGTACCGACGATGCTGACGCTGCTGCGGATCGCGATGATCCCGGTGCTGGCGGCCGTCTTCTACCTGCCGCACGGCTGGACCAACTTCGCCGCCGCGGCGGTGTTCGCGCTGGCGTCGGCCACAGACTGGCTGGATGGCTGGATCGCGCGTCGCTACCACCAGTATTCCGCGTTCGGCGCCTTCCTTGATCCGGTCGCCGACAAGCTGATGGTGTCCACCGCGCTGTTCCTGATCGTGCAGGGCCATCCGAGCGCGTGGATGGCGCTGTGGGCGGCGGTGATCGTCGGCCGCGAGATCGCGGTCTCGGCGCTGCGTGAATGGATGGCCATCCTCGGCCAGCGCAAGCGGGTGGCGGTGGCCACGGTCGGCAAGATCAAGACCATCGCCCAGATGGTGGCGCTGACCTGCCTGCTGTATTCGGTGTCTCCGGCCAAACCGCCGCATCCGATGCCGTGGATGGGCGAATTCGTGTTCCACGTCGGCGATTGGCTGCTGGCCGGCGCGGCGCTGCTGACCCTGTGGTCGGGCTTCGAATACCTGCGCGCGGCCTGGCCGGCCTTGCGCGACGGCGAGTTGCCGGCAGTTGACAGCCTCGCCGCGGGCAGTAAAATTGCCGGCTCAGCGCGGGAATAGCTCAGTTGGTAGAGCACGACCTTGCCAAGGTCGGGGTCGCGAGTTCGAGTCTCGTTTCCCGCTCCAGGTTCCACCAACCCCGGCCATGCCGGGGTTTGTTTTTTCGGTATCGCGCGAACCCGCCGCGATATGGAACAATCCAGATCGTCACCGGCCGGGTGGCAGAGTGGTTATGCAGCGGACTGCAAATCCGCGTACGCCGGTTCAATTCCGACCTCGGCCTCCAGCTTGGAAAAGACCCCGCACGGCCCCGCCGCGGCGGGGTTTTTTCATGCGCCGGCGGGATGTTCGCCCAGGCGCCGGGTAGCCTCCATCACGGGAGGGGCGCGCCCGTCCCTGCGGGCGAGGCCGTGGCTGCACATGCAGGCGTACAAGGCATCGTGGGCCTGGTCGAGGAACTCCCGCGGGGTGGAGCCCATGATCGTCGCGTAGCGCAGCATTACCTGCTCCACGAGGTCGATGCCATGGAACTGCCCCGGCAATTGGCGCAGTTCGCGTTCGAAGCCCTCGATCAGGGGACGGATGCAGCCGGGCAGGATCATGCCGCCATGATCACGCAGGTCGATGAACTCCCGCCCACCGGCGGGCCGACCGGGGGCCGGTGGTGGAGTTTGTTTGGCATGTGCTTTGCGGCACCATGGCCATCGGCCCGGGTGGCGAAACTGGTAGACGCAAGGGACTTAAAATCCCTCGGCCGCGAGGCCATGTGGGTTCGATCCCCACCCCGGGCACCAAATGCGGTAGCGTCGAAGGCGGATGAGACGCGCGTGGCGACGCGTTGCGGTTGATCGTGGCGTGCGACACTTTCGCGACGTGGGGCGGTTCCCATTCCAGGAACCCCCGGGAAGCGGTGACGTCGCAAGTGGGTATCGAAGCGCGTGGCGACGCGTTGTGATTCGGTCGCCGCGTGAAGATCAATTTGGCGCGGGAGACACATGCGAAATCCGGACAGCGCGCGCATCGGCGTCATCGGCCTGGGCTATGTCGGCCTGCCGCTGGCGGTGGCCTTCGGCCGCGAACATGACACCCTGGGCTTCGACATCGATGCCGGCCGCGTGGAAGCATTGCGCAAGGGCAGCGACAGCAACCGCGAGGTGGACGACGAGGAACTGGCGGCCGCCAGGCACCTGCGGCTCAGCGCCTCGCTGGACGACCTGCGCGACCGCGACGTCTACGTCGTCACCGTGCCGACCCCGATCAACGAGCACAAGCACCCCGATTTCACACCGCTGATCCAGGCCAGCCGCGAGATCGGCGCGGTGCTCAAGCGCGGCGACGTGGTGATCTACGAGTCCACGGTGTACCCGGGCGCGACCGAGGAGATCTGCGTGCCGGAGCTCGAACGCGCCTCGGGCCTGGGCTTCAACACCGACTTCTTCGTCGGCTACAGCCCGGAACGGATCAATCCCGGCGACCGCCAGCGGCGGCTGGCCGACATTCCCAAGGTGACGTCCGGCTCGACCCCGGAAACCGCCGACTTCGTCGACGCGCTGTACCGCAGCATCATCCGCGCCGGCACCCACAAGGCGCCGAGCCTGAAGGTGGCCGAGGCGGCGAAGGTGATCGAGAACACCCAGCGCGACGTCAACATCGCCCTGGTCAACCAGCTGGCGCTGATCTTCCAGCGCCTGGGGATCGACACCCATGACGTGCTCGACGCCGCCGGCACCAAGTGGAACTTCCTGCCGTTCAAGCCGGGCCTGGTCGGCGGCCACTGCATCGGCGTGGACCCGTACTACCTGATCCAGAAGTCGCAGTCCGCCGGTTACTACCCGGACATCCTGCTGGCCTCGCGCCGGATCAACGAGTCGATGGGCCGCCACGTCGCCGCGGCGGTGATCAAGGAGCTTATCAAGCGCAAGTCGAACGTGGCCGATGCGCGGATCCTGATCCTGGGCCTGACCTTCAAGGAAAACTGCCCGGACCTGCGCAACACGCGGGTGGTCGAGCTGGCCGAGCAGTTCCGGGATTACGGCGCGCACGTGGACATCCACGACAGCTGGGCCGACCCGGCGGCCACGCGCCGCGAATACGGACTGGAACTGCTGACGCGCCTGCCCGAGCGCGACAACTACGATGCGATCGTGCTCGCGGTCGCACACGACGAGTACCGCGACCTGGGCATCGATGCCGTGCGCCGCCTCGGCCGCGAAGGCGCCGTGGTGTACGACATCAAGGGCCTGTTCCCCAAGGACAAGGTGGACGCCCGCCTCTAGCCGGCGCTGGCGCGCGGCGACGCGCACGGTATGCTCGTTCCGGTGCCGTCCCGGGAGCGATCGATGCTGCGTTATTCCGCCTATGCCGCGAGCGTGTTGCTGGCGCTGTATTCCGCCTGGCGGATGCGCGACTTCCCGGACTGGCGCTGGGGCCTGGCGATTTTCGGCGCGCTCGCACTGCTGGGCACCTGGGACCTGCTGCAGCGCCGCAGCACGCTGCGCCGAAACTATCCGTTGCTGGCGCATTTCCGCTACGGGCTGGAATCGATCGGCCCGGAGATCCGCCAGTATTTCATCGAGGCCGACACCGACGAGGTGCCGTTCTCGCGCCAGCAGCGCGCACTGGTCTACCAGCGATCCAAGAGCGTGATGGACGTCGTGCCGTTCGGCACCGAGCACGACGTGTACGACGTCGCCTACGAATGGATCAACCATTCGATCGTGCCTTCGTACATCGAGTCGCACGACTTCCGCATCCGCGTGGGCGTGCAGGCATCGCAGCCCTACGACGCCAGCGTGTTCAACATCTCGGCGATGAGTTTCGGCGCGCTGTCGGCCAACGCGATCCGCGCGCTCAACGCCGGGGCCAGGCGCGGCGGTTTCTACCACGACACCGGCGAAGGCTCGATCTCGCCCTACCACCGCGAGCACGGCGGCGACCTGGTGTGGGAGATCGGTTCGGGATATTTCGGCTGCCGCGACGCGGACGGCCGCTTCAGCGACGAGCGCTTCGCCGAGAATGCGCGCACCCCACAAGTGCGGATGGTCGAGGTCAAGCTCTCGCAGGGCGCCAAGCCCGGCCACGGCGGCATGCTGCCGGCGGCCAAGGTCAGCCCGGAGATTGCCGCAACGCGCGGCGTGCTGGAGGGCGTGGACTGCATTTCGCCGGCGCGGCATTCGGAATTCTCCACGCCGGCGGGGCTACTCGAATTCGTCGCCCGCCTGCGCGAACTGTCCGGCGGCAAGCCGACGGGCTTCAAGCTGGCGATCGGGCATCCCTGGGAATGGTTCGGGATCGCCAAGGCGATGCACGAAACCGGGATCCTGCCGGATTTCATCGTCGTCGACGGCGCCGAAGGCGGCACCGGCGCGGCGCCTGCGGAGTTCATCGAGCACGTCGGCGTGCCGATGCACGAAGGCCTGATGCTGGTGCACAACACCCTGGTCGGCCTGGGCCTGCGCGACAGGGTCAAGGTCGGCGCCGCCGGCAAGATCGTGAGCGCCTTCGACATCGCGCGCACCCTGGCGATGGGCGCGGACTGGTGCAATGCCGCGCGCGGTTTCATGTTCGCGCTGGGCTGCATCCAGTCGCAGAGCTGCCATACCGACCGCTGCCCGACCGGCATCGCCACGCAGGATCCGCAACGCTGGAAGCACCTGGACGTGGCCGACAAGGCGACGCGGGTGTTCATGTTCCAGCAGAACACGCTGCATGCCTTGCGCGACCTGCTGTGCGCAAGCGGACTGCAGCATCCGGACCAGCTCGGCCCCGAACACATCCTGCGGCGGGTGTCGCCGATCGAGGTGCGGTCGCTGGCCGCGCTGTACCGGTTCCTGGAACCCGGGGAATTGCTGCAGCGGGTGCCCGAACACGCGGTGTTCCGCAATTTCTGGGGCGGCGCGCGCAGCGATTCGTTCGCGCCACCGGCGCAGGTGCAGGCGCTGCGCGGCGCAAAAGCCCTGTAGGAGCGGCTTCAGCCGCGACAGCGCCGGGGCCGAATCCGGCTACCGGCGGCATCGACGGGCCGCCCGGCGACACATGATGCGCCTGCCTGATCTTCGCGCTGGAGCCGGATCTTGTCGCGGCTGAAGCCGCTCCTACAACAGCAACTCCAGCACCCGCTCCGGTGGACGCCCGATCACCGCGCGATCCCCGTGCACGAAGATCGGCCGTTCGATCAGCACCGGATGCGCGACCATGGCCGCGATCAGCGCCTCCTCGCCGAGCGCCGCGTCGGCCAGCCCGAGCCTGGTGTATTCCGGTTCGCCGCTGCGCAGCAGGCCACGGGCGCCGATGCCGAGCTTGCGCAGCAGTTCGCGCAATTGCCCGGCCGAAGGCGGCTGTTCCAGGTAGGCCACCACCTGTGGCTCGATGCCGCGTTCGCGCAGCAGTTCCAGCGCGCCGCGCGACTTGGAGCAATGCGAATTGTGGAAGTACTGCATGTCGGTCATGAATCGCCCCGTGGGCGCCGCGTTGCGGCGAACAGGCAAAAAGGCCGGCTTGCGCCGGCCCTTGCTGGATCTGGTGGGCGGTGCAGGGTTCGAACCTGCGACCCTTGCCGTGTGAAGGCAATGCTCTACCGCTGAGCTAACCGCCCGCGCCGGTGATGCCGGGCCGCGTAGTTTACGGGCCCCGACCGGGCCGGACAAGCTGCGGCAGGCCGGAACAGGGCCGTAAACGGGGCGGATTCCAGCTGTTCCCGGGCGCAAGCCGCGTCCAGCGCTTCCGTGGCGTCGTTCGGCTCGAGCCCGGGGGCCTTTTCGTGGGCGGCCGCGTCGGCGGCACCTTGTTTGTCGCCGTGCAGCAGCATCGGCACGTTGCCGGGTTCGATGTGGGCGATGGGGGGCGGGGTCAGCTTGAGCGTGTTCTTGATGTGTGCGACGCGGCTTCGCTCGCCTCGGCGCCGAGGTGCGGCGGCTGGGCGGTACGCTCAGGGCGAAGGGTTATGGGTATGCGTGGATCCGCGGCCGTGTCCGGGGAAGGGATGCGCGCCCGTCAATCCAGGTAGGCGCGGGTGAGGCTGTTGAGGTGGACGCGTTCGGCGTCGCGCAGGAACGGCGCCAGCAGCATCATCACCTGGACGATGCCGTCGCGGATCGAGCGCTGCTCGTCCTTGTCGCCGCGGGCGGCGGCGTAGTTCATCCAGAAGGTGGAGATCACCAGCACGTTGGTGGCGGCGGCATCGAGTTCGGCGGCCGATGCGCGCATCACGCCGGCGCGCGACAACCCGCGCATGACCACGTGCGCCTGCTCGTCGGCGCGCTTGAGGATGCGGGCGAAGCGCAGCCGCAGGCGGCGGTTGCGGCTGAGGATGTCGACCAGGTCGCGGTACAGGAAGCGGTAGTCCCAGATGCACTCGAACACCAGGTGCAGCTGCAGCCAGACATCCTCCAGTCCCGGCAGGCGCCCGGCCGGCGCGGCCAGGGCGGTATCGATGCGCTCCTCGTACCGCCCGAAGAGGTGCTCGATGATGTCGTCCTTGTTGCGGAAGTGGTAGTACAGGTTGCCGGGGCTGATCTCCAGCTCGTCGGCGATGTGGTTGGTGGTGACGTTGGGTTCGCCCTGCGCGTTGAACATCGCGAGCGAAGTGTCGAGGATGCGCTGGCGGGTCTGCCGCGCCACGGTCGGCGCCTCAGGCCGTCAGCTTCTTCACCAGGTCGACGTACTGCTGCTTGGCGTCGTCCGGGGTGGTGCCCTTGAGCCTGGCCCAGGCTTCGTACTTGGCGGTGCCGACGAAGTCGAAGAACCCGGGCTTGTCGCCGCTGACGTCGCCATCGGAGCCCTGCTTGTAGAGCGCGTACAGGCGCAGCAGGGTGTCGTTGTCGGGGCGATCGGGCAGCGCCTGGATGTCCCTGGTGGCCTGTTCGAAGCGGCTTTGCAGGTCGGACATGGCAGGCGCCTCCGGTGGGGTTCAGCCATGACAGCACGCGCCCCGGGGGTGGTCAATACGATGGGGAATTGTCGCGCCGGCGATCCCCGGGCCCGGATGTCGGTGGGGAGCGGCTTCAGCCGCGACCTCTGTCACGACGAGTCCGTGGGGCCCCTGTAGGAGCGGCTTCAGCCGCGACATCCGTCATGCCGGGCTGTCCTGCCCGCGGCGTTCGGTGGCATGCACTGGAGGTGGCGCTGCACAGCGGTGGGCAGGGAAGGTCGCGGCTGAAGCCGCTCCTACAGTGTTTTATGGCGGGTTTGGCGGGTCAGTACGTCCGGCACTGCAGGAAGCGCACCGGGCGGGTGCTGCCCGGCGGAGGTTGCAGCTGGATGCGCGAGGCTCGCAGTTCCTCGTAGTGCTCCAGCAGCGGGCAGATTTCCGGAACCGGATCGGCGTTCTGGTCGAGCAGGTACACCAGCAGCGTGGACTGCGTGGACCACAGCGCGCGGTCGACATTCGACAAGGTCGAGATCGCGCGCGTGACTTCCTGCCGGCGTTGCTCGAGCTGCGCGGGGTCGTCCGGCGCCGGCGAGGCCGCCACGCCGGCGTCGGCGATGGCCGCGGGAACGGCAGCCTCGGCCTTGGCCGGCTTTCCTGCGGGCGCGGCGGCTGCGCTGGCCTGCGGTGCCGGCGCGTCGTTGCCCGACAACACGAACAGCGCTACCGCGACCACCAGCGCGCCGGCCCAGGCCAGCACGAAGTGCCGCTTCATGTTCGCCAGCGCCGGCTGCGCCACCGCGGCACGTTGTTCCTCGGGCAGCAGCGGACGCAGCTCGGGCCACAGGCGGGCGCCGTCGAGCAGTTCGATGCGCTGTGCCGCGGCCAGCGCGGCCGCTTCCGGCGCGAACTGGCCCGGCGTCACCAGCAGCCCGCCCTGGGCGCCGCGCATGCGGATGGTGTTGGCGAACTCGGCGATCGCGGTGGAGCCCAGCACGTACGCAGCCCCGTGCTTCGACGACAGCAGCCAGCGCTGGCCGTCGCGTTCGAGCAAGTAGTCGCTTTCGTCGCTGGTGGCGTCGGCGTCGAACACGCGTTCGTAGCCGCGCTTGTGCAGCGCGTCCAGCACCAGGTGGATGAAGTCGCGCCAGCGCATGCCGGCGAGCGCGGCGATCCCGGCCTCGGTTTCCTCGCGCGGCAGGCGGATGGTGCGCAGGTAGAACGTCGTTGCGCCGCCTACCAGTGCGAACGCCACGATCGCGACCAGCAAATTGCCCCATGCCATGCCGCCTCTCCCTGTCCCGGATCAACCCGCGCAGGATAGACGAAAGCGATTGCGCGGCGGGTCAAGCGGATGCCGGCCCGCCGGCAACGGGATCCGGTGGCGGCGGGCGACGCGGTGCATCGCGCGTGCTGGCACGCGTGCATGGAGTTGCCCGCCAGTCCGGAACCGCAAGGGGAGGGGAGCATGCGGTGGGGGTACGGACTGGCGGGCGTTGAAGCGGCGGCGCCGGGGCGCCGCGTGACGCGCCTATTTCGCGGTCCTCGGCGTGCGCCTGGCGGCGGCGGGCTTGGCCGTTTTCCTGGCTGCGGTGCCGGCCTTGCGGGCAGGCGTGGCGCCGCGCGGCTTGCGGGCGGTCGCGCCGTGCTGGCGCCGCAGTTCCGCGGTCAGGTCCTCGACCCGACGACCGAGGTCGGCCAGGTCGCCGCGGCCCGGCACGTCGAGCTTGACCAGCGCGCGTTGCACGCGATCCTCGAACACCTTTTCCAGCCGGTCCCAGGTATCGGCGGCGCGCTCGCGCGCCTGGCCGACGCGGCTCTCGACCACGCCGCGGACCTCGTCGGCGCGCCCCCCGGCGAACTTGCGCGCGGTCTGCTCGAGGTTCAGGCCCTCCTTGACCAGCGCCTCGAACAGCTTGGTGCCTTCGGCCTGGGCGCGACCGAACGCGCCGACGCCGGCGAGCCAGATCTGCTGCGCGGATTCGCTCAGGGTCCGGGACAGGCGTTCGGCCTGGTCCTGCACGCCGGCATCGCCGGCAGCGCGCTTGCGGGCGGTCGTCTTGCTTGCGGCTTTCTTGATCCTGGCCATGCGGGTCTCCCGGTTGTGCGGATTGCACGCCAGCATTGCGCGGCGGCCTAGAGCATTCACCCAAGTGCCCGGAATGGATCGACGGCAGGACGAGCCGGGCGACGGGGGAGTCGCGGGCGTGCCGAAGCGGTTTGCGTGGTTGCGGCCCTTCGATCCAGTCCCGATCATGCGGCAATGCCGCGCCGTCCCTCGCCGCCCAGTCGCCTGCATTGGTTGCCGGCATTGCGGCGCTGGCAGGCGTCGCGGCTGGAGGCGGCGGACTGAGCCTTCACCGGAGGACGAGCCGCATCGGCATCACGATCCCTGTCATCCGTCGCTACGCCCGGCATGGCAAGGGCGCGAGGGCCGCCCTAGAAGCGCTCGTCGAGCACGCGCCGGATTTCGCTCTCGATCGATCCCTTCATCGCCGAAAACAGGAAGCCGAGCTTCGCGGTCACCTGTACCTGACTGGGCGTCAGCGCGATCCGGCCGTCCACGCCGGAGCGCACGAAGTGCAGGACGTCGCCCTCCCAGCGGTAGTCCATGCCGAATTTCTCGCCCAGCTTGGTCGCCACGCCTTCGACCGCCTTGCGCGCCTTGGCCAGCGACAGCGAGTGCGCGTGGCGGATATCGATCGTGGACATGCCGGTTCCAGCGGTGATGACGTGGCGCATTGTGCGGCCAGCGGCGGCTCCAGCCAACCGCGAACGCCAGCCGCGTCCGTCGACCGTGGCCGGGCGCGCATCTGCTAGATTGCGCCGCGTGGACGAGATCACCCTGCGATTCCCCGGGACCGACATCGCACCGCTGCTCCTGGGCAACGGCGTGCAGGGCATCGGCCGCACCGTCGACGGCGCGCTGGGCGTGCTCGGTGATGCGCCGGGGGCCAGCGTGCGCTTCTGCGTCGATCGTCGCGGCGTATGGCTGACCGTTGCCGAGGATGCCCGCGGCGTGCACGTCAACGGCCGCCCGGTGCGGCGCATGGCGATGTTGCGCATGGGCGACACGGTGTTCATCGACGGTGTCGAGATCGTGCTGGCCGCGACCCGGCCGGCGCCCGCGCCGCCGCCGCCCGGGCAGTTCCCCGAGGCGGACATCGACGATCCGCGCGTGGTCCTGCGCGGCGTCGGTGGCCGCTACCACGGCCGCAGCTTCACACTCGACCGGCCGCGGGTGGTCGGCAGCAGCATGGATGCCGATGTCCGCATCGACGATCCGGCCTTCGCCGAGCGCCATGCGCGCATCGGGCTGCAGGGCGGGGCGATCGTGCTGCGCGACCTGGGCTCGGAGGAAGGCAGCGTCGTCAATGGCGAGGTCCTGCGCGATGCCGTGCTGCGGCCCGGCGACCAGATCGTGTTCGATGCCCACCATCGCTTCGTGATCGAGGCGCCGTCTGGGGTGCTGCAGCGCGAGCACCAGCCACCGCCGCTGGAGGACGGCCAGATGGCCGATCGCCTGGCCGAAGAGCGCCAGGCGATCGGCCATTCGGCGCGGCGGTTGCCCTGGCTGCTGCTGTCCGCGCTGCTGATCGCCGCCGCGCTGAGCGCGTTGCTGCTGTTCGGCGTGGCGGGCTGAGCCCACGCTCCAATCGCGCTGCGGCATACTGGATTCCCCTTTTTTTGCGGATGCCATCGATGTCGCGTGCCCATAACTTCAGCGCGGGTCCCGCGACCCTGCCCGAACCGGTGCTGCGCCAGGCGCAGGAAGAAATGCTGGAGTGGCATGGCGCCGGCGCCTCGATCGTCGAGCTCAGCCATCGCGGCCCGGAATTCATGCAGGTCGCGGCGCGGGCCGAGGCGGACCTGCGCACGCTGCTGTCGATCCCCGCCGACTACGCGGTGCTGTTCCTGGCCGGCGGCGCGACCACGTTGCAGGCGCTGCTGCCGCTGAACTTCGCCGCGCCCGGGCAGGCCGCCGACTACGTGATCAGCGGCCACTGGGGCAAGACCGCAATCAAACAGGCGAGTCCGTACGTGGCCGCCAACATCGCCGCCAGCAGCGAGCCGGGCGGCTTCCGCGACCTCCCGGCGCGCGACTCGTGGCGGCTGACGGACGGCGCCGCCTACGTGCACATCACCGCCAACGAAACCATCCATGGGGTCGAGTTCCGCGACATCCCCGCGGTCGGCGACGCGCCGCTGTTCGCGGACTTCAGTTCCTCGATCGCCTCCGAGCCGCTGGACATTTCCCGGTTCGGGGTGGTTTACGGCGGCGCGCAGAAGAACCTCGGCCCGGTCGGGATCAGTTTCGCGATCGTGCGCCGCGACCTGCTCGAACGCGAAGGCCAGCCGCGCGCCGAGATCCTCGATTACCGCGTCCACGCGGCCAGGGAATCCATGCTCAACACGCCCCCGACCTGGAACTGGTACCTGCTCGGGCTGACGGTGAAGTGGATGCTGGACGAAGGCGGCGTGGCCGAGTTCGCGCAGCGCAACGCGCGCAAGGCGGCGTCGTTGTACGCGGCCATCGACGGTTCCGGCGGCTATTACCGCAACGAAGTCGATCCCGCGGTGCGCTCGCGCATGAACGTGCCGTTCTTCCTGCATGACGCGGCGCTCGACAAGCCGTTCCTGGAGCAGGCGAAGGCCGCCGGCCTGATCGGGCTGAAGGGCCACCGCGCGCTCGGCGGCATGCGCGCATCGATCTACAACGCCATGCCCGAAGCCGGGGTGCGGGCGCTGGTCGATTTCATGGCCGATTTCAGGACGCGGCACGGGTGACGCCGCGCCGCGACTGGATCGCGATGCCCGGCGAGGCGCTGCGCGGCGAACCGCCGATGCCGGGCGACAAGTCGATATCGCATCGCGCGATCATGCTCGCGGCGCTCGCCGACGGCGTTTCCCGCATCGACGGTTTCCTCGAAGGCGCGGACACGCGTGCGACGGCGGCGATCTTCGGCCGCCTCGGGGTGCGCATCGACGCGCCCGCGCCGGGCGTGCGCATCGTCCACGGCGTCGGCATCGACGGATTGCACGCGCCCCGGGAGCCACTGGATTGCGGCAATGCCGGCACCGCGATGCGGTTGCTGGCCGGCTTGCTGGCGGGCCAGCGCTTCGACAGCGTCCTGGCCGGCGACGCGTCGCTGTCGCGCCGGCCGATGCAGCGGGTGCTCGCGCCTTTGCGGGCGATGGGCGCGCGCATCGAGTCCGACGATGGCCACGCGCCGCTGCGCATCGGTGGCGGCCAATCGTTGCGCGGGATCGACTACACGCTTCCGGTCGCCAGCGCCCAGGTCAAGTCGGCGCTGTTGCTGGCCGGGCTCTACGCGCGCGGCGAAACCGTGGTGCGGGAGCCGCAACCCACCCGCGATTGCAGCGAGCGGATGCTGGAGGCCTTCGGCTACCCGGTGGCCTGGCGCGAAGGCGAGGCCAGGCTGGACGGCGGCCATCGCCTGCGGGCGACGGAGGTCGCGATCCCGGCGGATTTTTCCTCGGCGGCGTTCTTCCTGGTTGCCGCGACCCTGGTGCCTGGCTCGGACCTGCGGCTGCGCCGGATCGGCGTCAATCCACGCCGCACCGGGCTGCTGCAGGTGCTGCGCGCGATGGGCGCGGACATCGAAGCGATCGATGCGCGGGTCCGGGGCGGGGAACCGGTGGCGGACCTGCGCGTGCGCCATGCGCCGCTGCGCGGGATCGAGGTGCCGGTCGAACAGGTCGCCGACATGATCGACGAGTTCCCGGTGCTGTGCGTGGCCGCGGCCTGCGCGCAGGGCGCCACCACGATCCGCGGCGCCGCCGAACTGCGGGTCAAGGAATCCGACCGCATCGCGACCATGGCGGCGGGGCTGCGCGCGCTGGGGATCCGGGTCGAGGAGCGGCCGGACGGCGCGGTGATCCACGGCGGCCGGTTGCAGGGCGCCGCCGGCGTCGACAGCCATGGCGACCACCGCGTCGCGATGGCGTTCGCGGTCGCCGCGCAGGTGGCCGATGGCGAAGTGCGGATCGGCGATGTCGCCAATGTCGCCACTTCGTTCCCCGGCTTCGCGGACGTCGCCCGCGATACCGGGTTTGCCCTGCGCGATGCCGGCGCGGAGCAGCAGCTGCCCTGAGCCCGTCGAAGGCTTGCGCAAGCGGCCTGCGACTGTTTCTTCCCGGCGCCGGCCGGGGAAGTTGGCCCGGCCGGATGGGGCTGCCGTCAGCGCTGCAGGTTGAAGGTGATCGGCACCTGCACGGTGCCGGCGACCGCCTGGCCGTTGCGGATCGCCGGGCGGAAGCGCCAGCGCCGCACCGCATCGCTGGCCGCGCGGTCGAGGGCGCGCGAACCGCTGCCCTGCACCAGGTCGACCGAATACGGTGTTCCGTCAGGGCCGACATGCACGCGCAGCAGCACCGTCCCGGTTTCGCCCCGGCGTTGGGCTTCGCGGGGATAGCGCGGGGCGGGCGAGCTCAGCGGTTGCGGCACCGCGCTGTCCGCGATCGCGGCGGGAGGCGCCGGAGGCGGTGGCGGCGAGGCCGGGGCGACCGGGGCCACCGGTGCGTCGACGCTGCGCGGCGGTCCGTCCACCGCAACCTCCCCGGCGTCGCCCATGCCGCTGGCGTTGTCGCGGCCTTCCCCGGCGGGCAACGGTGCCGGCAATGGCTCGAACTGCTGGCCCTCGGGGCCGCGGGACACGCCATCGGCGCGGTAGAAATCGTTGTTGTCGCGCTGGTCCAGCCACAGCAGCCCGAACAGCAGCAGGCCGATGGCGAAGGCGATGCCGGCCACCAGCAGGGCCCTGCGCGAAGGCCGCCAGGCGGCGCGCAACGCCTCGCCCCGGCGCGGCGGCCGCGGCGATGGATCGGTCTCGGGGGAAGGGGCGGACATCGGTGCTTCCGGCTCGGGGGAGCCCGCATTCTGGCATGGCGCCGGCGCCCGCCTGCGGCAAGCGGTCGCATAAACACGCGATAATTCGGCTTCCACCCGCTGTCGGCCGCCCCATGCTCGATCCCGTCCTGCTCCGTACCCATGCCGCCGAAACCGCCGCGCGCCTGCGCCAGGCCCGTGGTTTCACGCTCGACGCCGCCGCGCTGGAAAC
>JAKFDF010000020.1:0-1659 GCA_036676275.1 Lysobacter sp. | reverse complement strand
GACCTGGCGTGCGCGCAGGTCGGCCTGCCCGGCATCGACCGCGCTGTACAGGCCGCGCACCTGGCGCACTGTATTGGCGAGGTTGGCCTTGGCCTGTTCGAAGGCGACCCTGGCGTCGTTGGGGTCCAGTTGCACCAGCACCTGGCCGGCGACCACCTTCATGCCGTCGTCGGCGCCGATGCTGACCACGGTGCCGGCGGTCTGCGCGGTGATGCCGACCATGTTGCCCTGCACGTAGGCGTCGTCGGTGTCCTGGTGCCAGCGCCCGACCAGCAGGTACCACAGCAGCCACGCCGCCAGCGCCACCAGCACCACGGTGGCGAGGATCAGCAGCGCGCGCTTGCGCTTGCCGTTTTTCTTCGGCGCGGGGGCGTCGGCGTTGGGATTGAGTTCGGTGGTCATGGCGTCGGGGCCTTGGCGATGTCGTCGGAAATGGAGCTGGAAGCGGGAGCGTCGGAACGGGCGCTGCCGGACGCGGGGCGCGCGTCGCCGGGCGGCGTCGACACGAGGCCGCCACCGAGGGCGCGATCGAGGTCGACCGCGGCCTGCAGGCGTTGCGCGTGCAGCGCGGCGGATTGCTGGTCGAACTGCAGCAGCGGGCGTTGCGCCGCGAGCACGTCGAGTTGGGTGCCCAGGCCGGCGTGGTAGCGCTCGCCGGCGAGCTTCCAGGCCGACTGCGCCGCGTCGCGCGCCTGGGTCGCCGAGGCCAGTTGCGCATCGAGCGAGCGCAGCGCCTGCAGCGCATCGGCGACTTCGTGCAGTGCGTCGACCAGGGCCTGGTTGTAGGCCGCGACGGCGAGGTCGTAGTCGGCGTCGCTTTTCGCCAGTTGGCTGCGCAGCCCGCCGCCGTCGAAGATCGGCAGGCTGATCGCGGGACCACCGAAGCCGAGCAGCGCGTCGCCGCTGAACAGATCGGACAAACCCGCTGAGGCGAGGCCGGCGATCGCATTGAGGTTGACGCTGGGCTTGAACGTCGCCTTGGCCGCGTCGATGCCGCGACTCGCCGCTTCCACCCGCCAGCGCGCGGCGACGACATCGGCGCGGTGGCCGAGCAGTTCGCTGGGCAGCACGGCAGGCACGGCGGGTGCCACGTCGCGCAGCTGCGGGCGTTCGATCGAGAGGCCGCGGTCCGGGCCTTGGCCCAACAGAGCGGCCAGCGCGTTGCGCAGCGCATCGATCCGCTGCTGCGCGGCCTGCGCCTGCTGGCGCGCGGCGGCGATGCCGCTTTCGGACTGGCGCAGCTGCAGCTGGTTGTCGAGGCCGGCCGTGACCCGTTGCCGGCTGAGCTCGGACAGGTGGGTTGCGCGCGCCTGTTCGTGGTTGGCCACGTCGAGCAGGTCGAAGGCCTGCGCCAGCGCGATGTAGGCAGTGGCGATGTTCGACGACAGCGCCAGCCGCGCAGCCTGCGCGTCGGCCTGCGCGGCGCGCGCCTGGCCGACCGCGGCTTCGTACTTCGCGCGCTTGCCGCCCCACAGGTCGGGCGCGTACTTGAAGTCGAGCATCAGCACCGTGCTGGCGCTGAGCGTGCCGCCCAATGGCGGCTCGGCCAGCGTTTCCGGGATCTGCACGCCGGTTTCCTGCGCGCTGGCGCCGAGCGTCGGCTTGCGCTGCGCGTCGGCGAGGCCGGCCTGCGCCTGCGCCTGGCGCACGCGCGCGTCG
>JAKFDF010000019.1:0-1986 GCA_036676275.1 Lysobacter sp. | reverse complement strand
CTTCGAGGTCGGCCAGATCGTCGACGTCCAGGGCGTGACCAAGGGCAAGGGCTTCCAGGGCACGATCAAGCGCTGGAACTTCAAGATGGGCGACGCCACCCACGGCAACTCGCTGTCGCACCGCTCGCCGGGTTCGATCGGCCAGCGGCAGACGCCGGGCCGCGTGTTCCCGGGCAAGAAGATGTCCGGCCACATGGGTTCGGTGCAGCAGAGCACGCAGCGCCTGCAGGTGGTCAAGGTCGACGCCGAGCGCGGCCTGATCGCGATCCGCGGCGCGGTGCCGGGCGCTCCGGGCGGTGACGTGATCGTGCGTCCGTCGAGCAAGGTTTAAGGAGAGATGACGATGGAACTCGCCATCAACAACAGCGACAAGAAGCTGTCGGTCTCCGACGCGATCTTCGGCCGCGAATTCAGCCAGGACCTGGTCCACCAGGTCGTGGTCGCCTATCGCAACGCGGGCCGCGCCGGCACCAAGGCGCAGAAGACGCGTTCGGAAGTCAACGGCACCACCAAGAAGTCGAAGAAGCAGAAGGGCGGCGGCGCGCGTCATGGCGCGTTGACGGCCCCGATCTTCGTCGGCGGCGGCGTGACCTTCGCGGCCAAGCCGCGCAGCTTCGCGCAGAAGGTCAACCGCAAGATGTACCGCGCGGCGATCTCGGCGATCCTGTCCGAGCTCAACCGCCAGGGCCGGATCATGGTCGTCGACGGCCTCGACCTCGATGCGCCGAAGACCTCGGGCATGGTCGCGATGCTCAAGGACCTCAAGGTCGGCCAGCGCCCGCTGCTGGTCACCGAGGACGCCAGCGAGAACCTGTACCTGTCCGCGCGCAACCTGCGCTACGTGGAAGTGCGCGACGTGCAGGGGCTGGATCCGGTCGCCCTGGTCGGCGCCGACACCGTCGTGATGACCTCCGACGCCGTCAAGAAGATCGAGGAGTGGCTGGCATGAACGACGCCAAGCTCTACAGCATCATCCGTGCGCCGCGCGTGTCCGAGAAGACCGCGCGCCTGCAGGAAGTCTCCAACCAATACGTCTTCGAAGTGGCCAACGACGCGACCAAGGCCGACATCAAGGTCGCCGTCGAGAAGATCTTCGACGTCAAGGTCGACGCGGTCAACGTGGTCAACGTGAAGGGCAAGAGCAAGGCCTTCAAGAACCGCACCGGCCGTCGCGGCGACTGGCGCAAGGCATACGTGAAGCTGGCCGAAGGCCAGTCGATCGACGTGATGGCCAAGGCCTGAGGAACGATCCATGGCATTGATGACCTTCAAACCCACCTCGCCTGGCCGTCGCTCGATGGTCCGCGTGGTCACGCCGGGCCTGCACAAGGGCGCGCCGCATGCCGCGCTGCTCGAGAAGCAGAACAACACCGGCGGCCGCAACCACCACGGCCGCATCACCACCCGCCACATCGGCGGTGGCCACAAGCAGCATTACCGCATCATCGACTTCAAGCGCGACAAGGAAGGCATCCCGGCGCGCGTGGAGCGGATCGAATACGATCCCAACCGCACCGCGCACATCGCGCTGCTGTGCTACGTCGACGGCGAGCGCCGCTACATCATCGCGCCCAAGGGCCTCAAGGCCGGTGAGCAGGTGATCGCGGGCAGCGATGCGCCGATCAAGGTCGGCAACACCCTGCCGCTGCGCAACATCCCGGTCGGTTCGACCGTGCACTGCATCGAGATGAAGCCCGGCAAGGGCGCGCAGATCGCCCGCGCCGCCGGCGCCGGCGTGCAGCTGGTCGCCCGCGAAGGCGTCTACGCGATGCTGCGCCTGCGCTCGGGCGAGATGCGCAAGGTGCCGTCCGAGTGCCGCGCCACCATCGGCGAGGTCGGCAACGACGAGCACAACCTGGAGAAGCTGGGCAAGGCGGGCGCCAAGCGCTGGCGCGGCGTCAAGCCGACCGTCCGCGGCGCGGCCATGAACCCGGTCGACCATCCGCACGGCGGCGGCGAAGCCAAGGCCGGGCAGGGCAACCCGCA
>JAKFDF010000018.1:0-1895 GCA_036676275.1 Lysobacter sp. | reverse complement strand
GTCGACCATCTTCAGCTTCACCCCGGCCAGCTGTTCGAACATCAGCCCCTGGATATGCGAGAAGCTGCCCATCTCGGTGCCGTAGCTGACGCTGTTGGGATTGGCCTTGGCCTTGTCGATCAGCGCCTGCAGGGTCTTGACCTCGGCGCTCTCGCTGGCGACGAAGATCGCACCCTTGTCCACGCCGGCGATGCAGGCAATGTCGAAGGCCTCGAAGCTGTCATCGGACAGGCCGGCCACTTCGTTGACGATCAGCTGGCCGGTGTGGGTAAAGAGGATGGTGTTGCCGTCCGCCGCGGCGCCTTTGACCTGCTCGGCGGCCAGGGTACCGCCACCACCGGCGACGTTGGTCACCACCATGTTCTTGCCGGTGATCTTGTTGAAGTACTTGGCCATCATGCGCGCATTGAAGTCGGTATCGCCGCCGGGGTTGGCGATCACCACCACCTGCACCGGGCGGGTCGGCCAGTTGACCTCGTCGGCGGCGAAGGCGGTCGACTGGGCGGCGATAGCAGCCATGCCGACCAGGGCAGAGAGGAGGGAGGCGCGGATTGTTTTTTTCATTGGAGTTCTCCGGTGAGTGGGCTTGCGGCGAAGTGGTGGGTTAGGCCGGCGTGCGGCCGAGGCTCGGTTGCTTGGGGTCGTATTGCCAGCCGGGCACCAGGTACTGCATGGCCATGGCGTCGTCGCGGGCAGCACCGGCGACCTGTTGATAGAGTTCGTGGGCGAGCATGATGCGCTCCATGTCCGGCTCGATGCCCAGCCCCGGTTTCTGCGGCACCTGCACCCGACCGCCGACGATCTGCAGCGGTTCGCGGGTCAGGCGCTCCTGGCCTTCCTGCCAGATCCAGTGGGTGTCGATGGCGGTGATGCGTCCCGGTGCCGCGGCGGCGGCATGGGTGAACATGGCCAGGGAAACATCGAAATGGTTGTTGGAGTGCGAGCCCCAGGTCAGGCCGAACTCCTCGCACAGCTGCGCCAGGCGCACCGAGCCCTGCATGGTCCAGAAGTGTGGGTCGGCCAGTGGGATGTCGACCGCTTCCAGGCGCAGGGAGTGACCCATCTGCCGCCAGTCGGTGGCGACCATGTTGGTGGCGGTGGGGATGCCGGTGGCGCGCCTGAACTCGGCCATGATCTCGCGGCCGGAATAGCCGTGCTCGGGGCCGCAGGGGTCTTCGGCATAGGCCAGCAGATGGCCCTGGCCCTGGCACAGCTCGATGGCCTCGGCCAGGGACCAGGCGCCGTTGGGGTCGAGGGTCACGCGGGCGTCGGGGAAGCACGCCTTGATCGCGGCCACCGCCTGCATCTCCTCGGCACCGCGCATCACCCCGCCCTTGAGCTTGAAGTCGCTAAAGCCGTAGCGGGCGTTCGCCGCCTGCGCCAGACGCGCGATGGCCTGCGGGGTGACGGCCTCCTGGTGGCGCAGGTGGTACCAGTCCTCGCCCGAGCCCTGGCCGGCCAGATAGGGCAGGTCGCTGCGCTGGCGGTCGCCTATATAGAAGAGGTAGGCGAGCATCGGCACGCTGTCGCGTTGCTGGCCGTTGCCGAGCAGCTCGGCGACCGGGACGTCGAGGTGCTGACCGAGCAGGTCGAGCAGCGCGGCTTCGACCGCGGTGATCACGTTGTCCAGGCGCAGGTTGATCTCATGCGGCTGCTTGAGTACGGCGGCCTCGGCCTCGGACGTCACCTGATGCACGGTGGTCTGCGGGCCGCCGTCGCGCCCGGCGATGGCCTGGCGCAGGCTGTTGAGGATGCGGTTATAGCGGCCGACCGGCTGACCGATGACCAGCCCCTTGCTGCGTTCCAGCGCCTGGCGGATGCCCTCGCCGCCGGGTACTTCGCCGACGCCGCTGCGCCCGGCGCTGTCCTTGAGGATGACCAGGTTGCGGGTGAAG
>JAKFDF010000017.1:0-7066 GCA_036676275.1 Lysobacter sp. | reverse complement strand
CCGCTTCGAGCCCGGCGCGCCCGACGACGGCATGACCGTGGCGGTGCCGCTG
This sequence comes from Lysobacter sp., assembly GCA_036676275.1. GTDB lineage: Bacteria > Pseudomonadota > Gammaproteobacteria > Xanthomonadales > Xanthomonadaceae > Cognatiluteimonas. The sequence goes on along the minus strand of JAKFDF010000017.1, from coordinate 7,014 downwards.
CACCTGCTCAATGCGCTGGATCCGGCGCGGCTGTCGTGGCTGGCGCCGGGTTTCGTCGCCGACAAGGCGGCAGCGCTGATCCGCACGCTGCCCAAGGCGCTGCGTCGCAACTTCGTCCCGGCGCCCGATTTCGCGCGCGCCTTCGCCGAGGCCTGGCCGCAACCGTCGGCCGACGGCATCGAGGGCGAGCTGGCGCGCTTCCTGCACAAGGCCACCGGCGTGGCGCTGGCGGCCACCGAATTCGACCTTGCCGCGATCGAGCCGCACCTGCGCGCCAACCTGCGCCTGCTCGACGCGCCGGATGGCGGCCGGCCTGGCCACGGCGGCGACGGCCGCAACGTGCTGGCGGAGTCGCGCGATCTCGACGACCTGCGCGCGCGCTTCGGCGCCCGCGCCGCCGCGGCCTTCGCCAGGCATGCCGCGCAGGGCATGGCGCGCACCGGGCTGGTGGCGTTCCCCGACGCGCCGATCCCGGAATCGGTGCCGGGCGCCGGCGGCGTGCCCGCCTATCCGGCGTTGCACGACGACGGCGACAGCGCGTCGCTGGCGGTGCATGCCGAGCGCGCCGTGGCCCAGCGTGCGCACCCGGGCGGCGTGCGCCGGTTGCTGTCGCTCGCGCTCGCCGACAGGATGAAGCAGGCGCGCAAGCAGTTGCCGGTGCCGGCGAAGGCCGCGCTGCTGTACGCGGCGATCGAATCGACGGCACCGCGCATGGAGGGCGGCAGGGCGGGCGACAAGAAGGCGGGCGACAAGGGCGGCGACCGCCTGCGCGCCGACCTCGTCGATGGCGCGTTCGCCGCGCTGGCCGCGGACGGGCTCGGCGACATCCGCGATGCCGGCGCCTTTGCCATGCGCCGGGACGTGGTCGCCAAGGCCCTGTTCCCCGAAGCGATGGCGCGGCTGCAGCAGGCCGAAACCATCCTCGCGCTGGTGGCGGAGGTGCGCGCGAAGCTGGATTCGAAACTGGTCGGCTGGGCCAGCGGCAACCTCGACGACATGCGCGCGCAACTCGCCGCGCTGGTGCCGCCGGGCTTCCTGCGCGAGGTGCCGGCGCCGGCGCTGGCCGAATACCCGCGCTACCTCAAGGCGCTGGCGCTGCGCGGCGAGCGCGCATTGCGCGACCCGGGCCGGGACCAGGCGCGGATGCTGGAGCTCAAGCCGTTCGTCGATGCGCTCGCCGCGGCCAACGACGGCGATGCGCCGGGATGGCAGGCGCTGCGCTGGGAACTGGAGGAGTTGCGGGTGTCGCTGTTCGCGCAGGAACTCGGCGCCCGTGGTGGCGTTTCGGCGAAGAAGCTGGCGGCGCGGCTGGCGCAATTGCGCAGTTGAGCGCAGCGGCCTGTTCGCCGGGCCCCGGGCCGGATATGGTGGCGGTCGATTCCCTCGTCGTGAACGCCGTGCCGCCCCCCGAGCACGACAATCCAAGGCCGCCGAAGCCCGCTGCGCTGGCGCCCGCGCTGCTGGCGGCCCCGTCCTGCGCCGCGATCGCCCCGGCACTGCGCAAACTGCTGCAGGACGGCATCGCCGCTGGCGCCGTCGCGCTGCGCGATCCCGCGCCGGTCCTCGCCGACACGCTGGCGTCGCTGGCCCTGCTGGAATCGGAAGGCGAGGTGCTGGCGGCGGCGATCCTGCACGTCGCCCCGGACCTGCGCGACGCGGTGCAGGCGCGGCTGGCACGCGAATTCCCGGCGGTGACGGCGCTGCTCGATGGCCAGCGCGCCGCCGGCCAGGTCTGGGCGCTGCATGCCGAGCGCCGCGACCAGGGCAGCAGCGAAGGCCTGCGCCGGTTGTTGCTGGCGATCGTGCGCGACCTGCGGGTGGTGCCGATCCTGCTGGCGCGGCAGCTGGCGCGGCTGCGCCACGCCGATCGCCTGCCGGAGGACCGGCGCCGCGCGCTGGCGCAGCTGACCCGCGACATCCATGCCCCGCTCGCCAACCGCCTCGGCATCTGGCAGCTGAAATGGGAGCTGGAGGACCTCGCGTTCCGTTACCTCGAACCGGACACCTACCGCCGCATCGCGCGCCTGCTCGACGAGAAGCGCGGCGACCGCGAGCGCTACATCGAGCAGGTCAAGGCCGCGCTCGGCGGCGCGCTGGCGGCGCAGGGCCTGCATGCCGAGGTCGCCGGCCGCCCCAAGCACATCTACAGCATCTGGAAGAAGATGCAGAAGAAGGACGTGCCGATCGGCGAGCTCTACGACCTGCGGGCGGTGCGGGTGCTGGTCGACGACGTCGCCGCCTGCTACGCCGCGCTCGGCGTGGTGCATGCGCTGTGGCTGCCGCTGCCCAGCGAGTTCGACGATTACATCGCGCGGCCCAAGCGCAACGACTACCGTTCGCTGCACACCGCGGTGGTGGGGCCGGAAGGCAAGACCCTGGAAGTGCAGATCCGCACCTTCGAGATGCACGCCCAGTCCGAGCTCGGCGTGGCCGCGCACTGGCGCTACAAGGAAATCGGCGGCGCGGCGGGCGGCCCGGGGCGCTCGGCCGCGGGCGATGCCGCGCTGGACCGCAAGATCGAATGGATGCGGCGCCTGCTCGACACCCATGTCGATGGCGGCAAGGCCGATGGCGGCGAGGCCGGCCTGCTCGGCGAACTCGACAGCGAACTGGTGGAGGACCGCGTCTACGTGCTGACGCCCAAGGGCGAAGTCGTCGACCTGCCGGTGGGCGCGACGCCGCTGGATTTCGCCTACCACGTGCATACCGAGGTCGGCCATCGCTGCCGCGGCGCCAAGGTCGACGGCCGCATCGTGCCGCTCGACCACAGGCTGGAAAGCGGCGACCGGGTCGAGATCCTGACCGCGAAGACCGGCGAGCCCAGGCGCGACTGGCTGGTCGCGGCCAACGGCTTCCTCGCCAGCCCGCGTTCGCGCGAGAAGGTGCGCAACTGGTTCCACAAGCTCGACCGCGCCCGCAACGTGCAGGCCGGGCGCGAACTGCTGGACAAGGAGCTCAAGCGGGTCGGCCTGCAGCATGCCGACCCGGCGCCGGCGCTGCAGAAATTCAACGCCGGCGGCATCGAGGACCTGCAGGTGCTGGTCGCGCTCGGCGACGTCGGCCCGCACCAGGTCGTGCGCGTGCTGCTGGAGCACGAACGCGCGCGCAACGAGCCGGTGCGCGCCGAGGTCGCCGTGCCCAGGCCGCGTGCGCCGCGCAAGCCGGCCACGGCGAAGGCTTCGACGTTCACGGTGGTCGGCGTCGGCAACCTGCTGGTGCAGATCGCGCGCTGCTGCCAGCCGCTGCCGGGCGAAGCGATCGCCGGCTACCTCACCCGCGGCCGCGGAGTCAGCGTGCACCGCGACGACTGCGCCACGTTCCTGCGGCTGTCGGCGGCGCAGCCGCAGCGGGTGCTGCCGGTGGAATGGGGCAGCCATGGCGGCGGCGGACACGAGGTCGACGTGCTGGTCGATGCCGCCGACCGCAAATGGCTGCTCAAGGACCTGACCAACCTGATCGCGCAGGAGGACACCCACGTGCTCGAGATCCACAGCGAGCACGCGCGCGGTGGCCGGGTGCGGCTGCGGCTGCGCCTGCGGGTGGCCGACTTCGGCCAGCTGTCGCGGCTGCTCGGCAAGCTCGACGGGTTGCCGGGCGTGGAGCGGGCACGACGCGCGGCGCCCTAGGCAGCCTTTCCGCAACGCCCGCCGCCGCATGCCGGTGCCGGCTGCCGACGTGCGCCGGCGAGGCGGCGATCGTCGCGATCCGGCGGCGGACGCACACGCCGCGGCAATGGTGGCTTCTCTTATGCTGGGCCGGATGCCCCGCGATCGCGACCCCGACGTGCACGACCCTGCCGAGCGCGTCCCGGAGGATCCCGCACGCCTGCGGTTTCGCTCCCCGATGCCCGGCGCCGATGTCCCGCGATCGGATTTCGCGTCGGTGCGGACGCGGTTCCATGCGCCGCCGCCACGGCGCTGGTTGGCGCCCGCCCTGTTCGCCATCGCCGTGGTGTTGGGGCTGCTGCTGTGGTTCCGGCGCCCGCTCGCCGATCGCCTCTGGCCGGAAACCCGCGCCCAGGCCCTGGGCGTCCAGGCGGCGCAGGCGCTGGCCCAGGGACGCCTGAGCGCAGCCGATGGCAGCGGCGCGCGCGAACTGTACGCGGCCGCGCTGGCGATGGATCCGGATCGCAACGAAGCGCGCGAAGGACTCATGCAGGTGGCGCAGGCGGCCCTGGCGCGGGCGCGCACCGAAATCGCGGCCGGGCGTTTCGAGGACGCCCATCGCGACCTTGCGCTGGCGCAGGCGTTGTCGGTGCCACGCGCGCAGGCCGATGCGGTGGCGACGCAATTGCGCGAGCGGGAAGCCGCGGGTGCAGGCATCGCGCAACTGCTGGCACGCGCCGCGCAGGCCCGCGCGGGACACCGGCTCGACGGCAGCGACGCGGCGGCGCTGCCGCTCTACCAGCGCGTGCTGGCGCTGCAGCCCGAACGCGTGGAGGCATTGGAGGGGCGCGAGGACGCGCTCGCGGACCTGCTGCAGGAGGCGCGGCAGGTCCTGTCACGCGGAGAACTGGAACGTGCGGCGGCGTTGATCGCCGCCGCACGTGGTTACGATGCCGGCCATGGCGACCTGCCGGGTGCCGAGGCCGCGCTGGCAAGCGCGCTGGAACAGGCGCGGCAACGGGCCGATGGCGACCGCCGCCGCGGCCGCCTGGATCGCGCCACCGAGGGCTATCGCGCCGTGCTCGCGATCGATGCGGGCGACGGCGCCGCCCGGCAGGGGCTCGTGCAGGTCGGCGTCGCCTGGGCGAAGCGCGCCGAACGCCTGGCTTCGGATTTCCGTTTCGCCGAAGCCGGGGCCGCGCTGGACCGGGCACGTGCGCTGGCGCCGAAGGACGCCGCGGTCGCCGCCGCCGATGGCCACCTCGTGCGTGCGCGGCAGGCCAAGGCCCGGCTGGGTTCGCCGTTGTCGCCCGGCGAGCGTCGGCAGCGGGTGCGGTCGCTGCTTGCCGATGCCGCGGCGGCCGAGGCGCGCGGCGACCTGCTGGCGCCGCCCGGCGACAGCGCCTTCGACAAGTTGCGCGCCGCGCGCGCGATCGCCCCCGACGATGCCGCGGTCCGGCGGGCCTCCGCACGGCTGCTGCCGGCCGCGCGCGAATGCTACGAACGCGAACTGCGCGGCAACAACCTCGGCCGTGCCGATGCCTGCCTGGATGCCTGGCAGGTGCTGGCCGGCGGCGGCGGGGCCGTGGCGCAGGCGCGGCAACGGCTCGCCGGGCGCTGGCTGGCCTTCGGCGACGAACGCCTGGCGGCGGGGGAACTGGCGCGCGCGCGATCCGCGCTGGCCGCGGCCCGCGCCAACGATCCGAACGCGCCGGGGCTGGATGCGTTCGCGCAACGCCTGCAGGCCGCGTTGCCGGCGCAACAACCCTGAGCCGGCCCGGCCCGCTCGCCGGCTTGCGATGCGCCCGGGCGCGACCACGCGCCGAACAAGTTCCTGGAACGCCGGCGCCTGCACGCCATTGCCGTGGAATCGATGCATTGCGCAGGCGCCTGCCGTCCCTCCGGCGCCGCTGGCGGCAAGTCAATGCAGGCCGCGGGTCCCGGCGTGCGCAGGGATGACGGCCGTGCTCCCGGCGTTGTTCAAAGCAGCAGCCGGCGCACGCTGTCGCGCGCGGCATCGAGCGAGAAGTGGCGCTCGACGTTGGCCAGTCCGCCGGCGCTGAGCCGCTGCCACAGCGCTTCGTCGTGGTACAGGCGCACCACCGCATCGGCGAAGGCCGCCGCATCGTCCGCCACCAGCACGTCGTCGCCGTCGCGCAGGTGCATGCCTTCCACCGCGCTGGGCGTCGCCACCACCGGCTGGCCGTGCGCCATGCTCAGGTTGACCTTGCCCTTGACCCCGGCGCCATAGCGCAGCGGCGCCAGCGCGATCCGGCAGCCATCCATGTAGGGCGCGATGTCGGGTACGTGGCCGTGCACGCGCACGCCCGGTTGCGCGGCCAGCGCCTCGACTTCCGGCACCACGTGGCTGCCGATGCAATGGAACTCCACCCCGGGCAGGCGTTCGCGCACGCTCGGGAACACCTCGGCGACGAACCAGCGCACCGCGTCCACGTTGGGTGGATGGCGGAAACCGCCGACGAACACCAGGTCGCGGCGCTGCGCGAACGGCTGCCCCGGCCCGGCCAGCTGGTGCAGGTTGGACAGCACTTCCACCGTCGCCCGCGGCGCCTCGCGCGCCAGCAGCTCGCGCTCGGCCTCGCTCACCACCACGGTGACGTCGCTGCGGGCGATCACGTCCAGCTCCAGGGCGCGCGTGCGCGCCGCGGTGCGCGACAGCGCCCTGTCGCCGCGCAGTTCCGCGGCGCGTTGTTCGCGCAGGTAGTGCAGGTCGACGGTGTCGAACACGATCCGCGCCTGCGGCGCGTGCCGTCGCAGCAGCGGCAGGAATTCGCGCGCGACGTAATGGCGGCACAGCAGCACGCTGTCGAAGCGCGGGCCGTGCTCGCGCAGCCATGCCGGGGCGCGCCTGGCGAACGGCGCGTACCAGGCCTCGACCCCGAGCTGCTGCAATGCCTCGGTGTAGCGCCCGGAGTGCTCGCGATTGGCCGGCAGGAACACCACGTGGGCGCCTTCCTGGCGCAGCAGCCGCATCAGGTTGACCAGCCGCAGCGAGCCGGAGTCGTGGTCCGGCTGCGGCGTCAGGGCGTCGACGACCAGCACCTGGCGCTGGTTCCGGTGCAGCACGGCGGGTGAAGGCAACGTGCCCGGCGCGGGGTGGGCCGCGAGCTCGGCGCTGCGGTGCGCGGCGAAACGTCCGCGGTTGCGGGCCTGGTAGGCCTTGGCGCCGCTGCCGATGTCGGTGCCCGAGGTCGCGCCCTCGTCGTGGACCACGCGCGCCAGCGGCTGGTACAGCACGCGCCTGCCGATGGCGCGCACCGCGAAGGCGAGGTCGGTGTCCTCGTAATAGGCCGGCGCGTAGCGCGCATCGAAACCGCCGACCCGGGCGAACAGCGCGCGCGGGATCGCGAGCGCCGCGCCGCTGGCGTAATCGGCATCGCGCAGGTAG
>JAKFDF010000016.1:0-1836 GCA_036676275.1 Lysobacter sp. | reverse complement strand
GGGCGCACCACCCCGGCCAGCGCTGCGACATAGGTGCCGGCGCCGACGCGGCCCTCCACATAACCCTCGGCATACAGCTGGTCGAAGGCGCGGGTCACGGTGTTGCGGGCAATGCCGAGCAGGTCGGCGAGGTCGCGACTGGCCGGCAAGCGGGTGCCGCCGGTCAGGCGGCCATCGAGAATGCGCTCGCGCAGGGCCTGGTACAGCTGGCGCGCCAGGCCCTGGGCCGGGTCGAGGTGGATGCCGGAGAGGTCGACGGGTAGCGGCGCAGGCAGCGGCATGGATTGGCCCTATGAAAGTCGCAATAAGTGGATCTTACAACAGACCAATATCCTGCCTAGCATGGCTCCATCGCCTCAGGCCCCGTTTCGGAGAAGCCGCCATGTACCTGCCTACCAGCTTCCGCCAGGACGATCTCACCGCCCTGCACCGGCAGATCCTCGACTGCCGCCTGGCCACAGTGGTCAGCCAGGGCCCGAGCGGCCTTGCGGCCAGCCACCTGCCGCTGCTACTGGAGCCCGCAGAAGGCCGGTTCGGCACCCTCTACGGCCACTTCGCCCGGGCCAACCCACAGTGGCGCGACCTGGCCGAAGGGGCCGAGGCGCTGGTGATCTTCCAGGGCCCCGAGGCCTATGTCAGCCCCAGCTGGTACCCGGCCAAGGCCGAGCACGGCAAGGTGGTGCCGACCTGGAACTATGTCGCCGTGCATGCCCAGGGCCGCGCCGAGCTATTCGAGGATGCCGAGCGCCTGCTGCAGCTGGTCAGCCGCCTCAGCGCACAGCATGAGGCCGGGCGCGCGCAGCCCTGGGCGGTAAGCGACGCCCCGCGCGACTACATCGACGGCATGCTGCGCGCCATCGTCGGCTTCGCCCTGCCGATCGAGCGCCTGGACGGCAAGTGGAAACTCGGGCAGAACCGCAGCGCCGCCGACCAGGCCGGCGTGCGCGCGGGCCTGGCCGCCAGCCTCGATCCCCGCGACCGCGAGCTGGCCGCACAGATAAATGACAGTCACTAAGCCAAGGAAGAACCATGACCATCGAAATCCGCCCCGTCACCCCCGCCGATCACGCCGCCTGGCTGCCGCTCTGGCTGGGCTACCTGGACTTCTACCAGACCGAGCTGCCCGCCGAGACCAGTGCCCTGACCTGGCAGCGCTTTCTCGACCCCAGCGAGCCGACCCATGCCGCCCTGGCCTGGCGCGACGGTCTGGCCCTGGGCCTGGTGCAATGGATCTTCCACCGCTCGAACTGGCTGGTGGAACACAGCTGCTACCTGCAGGACCTGTTCGTCAGCCCCGAGCTGCGCGGCGGCGGCATCGGCCGGCGGCTGATCGAGCACGTCTACGCCCAGGCCCGCGCCGCCGGTGGCGCACGGGTGCACTGGCTGACCCACGAGACCAATGCCGACGCCATGCAGCTCTACGAGCGCATCGGCGAGCGCTCGGGCTTCGTCCAGTACCGCAAGACTCTCTAAATGGAGCCCAGCATGACCAGCCCCGACCTGTCCGACTGGCAACCCCGGCCGGCCCCGCAACGCCAGCCACTGGCCGGCCGCTTCGTACGCCTGGAGCCGCTGGATGCCGCGCGCCACGGCGACCCGCTGTGGCTGGCCCTGCAGGGGCCGGGCTGCGATCCGGCGCTGTGGGACTATCTGCCCTACGGCCCCTTCGCCAGCCGCGAACCCTTCGACGCCTGGCTGGCCGGCAATGCGCACAGCCGGGACCCGCTGTTCTATGCGGTGATCGACCTGGCCAGCGGCCGCGCCGTCGGCCTGCTCAGCTACCTGCGCATCACCCCCAAGGACGGCAGCATCGAGATCGGCCATATCGCCTTCGGC
>JAKFDF010000015.1:0-2032 GCA_036676275.1 Lysobacter sp. | reverse complement strand
CGGACCTGATCGCCACCCGCCTGGGCAAGGACGCGTGGCTCGCGGCGACGGTCACCCTGGTCGCGGCGCTCGGCCTGATCCCCTACATCGCGCTGCAGCTCAAGGCGATGGCGATGAGCTTCGCGATGCTCACCACCCGGGCCGGCAACGAAACGCCGCCGGCGTGGCAGGACAGCGCGTTGTACGTGGCGTTGGCGATGGCCGCGTTCGCAATGTTGTTCGGCACCCGGCGGGCGAGCGCCGCCGAGCACAACCGCGGGCTGGTGCTGGCGATGGCGGTGGAATCGCTGTTCAAGCTGGCGGCGATGCTGGCGCTGGGCGCCTTCGTCTGGTTCGGGATCGAAGCCTTGCCGGCAGTCGCCGCGCCACCACCGGCCGCGGCCGCGTCGGGCGGTTTCGTGCCGCTGATGCTGCTCGGGGCGTTCGCGATGTTCATCCTGCCGCACCAGTTCCATGTCGCCGTGGTGGAGTGCCGCGACGGCCGCCACGTGCGCACCGCGCGCTGGCTGTTCCCGCTGTACCTGCTGCTGATCGCACTGCCGGTGCTGCCGCTGGCGCGCGCCGGCGAGGCGCTGCTGGGCGGCAGCGTGCCGTCGGACCTGTACGTGCTGGCGCTGCCGTTGTCGCAGGGCCAGCACGCGCTGGCGCTGTTCGCGTTCCTCGGCGGCCTGAGCGCGGCGACCGGGATGGTGGTCGTCAGCACGCTGACGCTGAGCCTGATGATCGGCAACCACTGGTTCGCGCCGGGCCTGTTGCGCGGGGCGTGGTCGCGCAACGACGGCAGCGACCTGCGCGGCAGCGTGCTCGCGCTGCGGCGCGTGGGCATCGTCGCGATCATGCTGCTGGCCTGGGCCTACAGCCGCGTGGTCGCCGGCAGCGAGGCGCTGGCCGATGTCGGCGCGGTGTCGTTCTCGGCGCTGGCGACGCTGGTGCCGGCGCTCGGGTTCGCCGTGTGGCGGCCGCAGACGCCGCCGCGCGCGGCGGTGGCGGGCGTGCTGGCCGGATTCACGGTCTGGTGCTGGGTGATGCTGCTGCCGATGGCGCTGGACTTGCGCGGGATCGCACCGGGATGGCTGCGGCTTGGGCCGTTCGGCTTGGGCTGGCTGTCGTCGGACGGCCTGTTCGGGCTGACCGGCTGGAGCCGGCTCGGCCGCGCGGTCGGCGCCAGCCTGTTCGTGGGCACCGCGGCCACGGTGCTGGTCGCGCTGTGGCGGCGCGAGGCGCCGCGGCGCGCGCGCCGCGGCCTCGATGCGCAGACCCTGCGCGATGCCGGATCGCGCTTCCTCGCCCGCGATCGCGTCGACCAGTTGCTGCACCAGGCCCCCGCCACCGGAGCGGTTCCGGCGCAGACCGAAGCGCAGGTGGAGCGCGAACTGGCTGCGGTGCTCGGGTCGGCCTCGGCGCGCGTGTTGCTGGACGCCGCGCGCCGCGAGGCCGGGCACCTGGACACGGTCGCGGCGATCGTCGGCGAAGCCTCGCGCGACCTGCGCTTCAACCAGCGCGTGCTGGAAGCGGCGCTGGAGAACATGAGCCAGGGCATCAGCGTGGTCGATGCGCAGCTGCGGCTGGTGGCCTGGAACCGTCGTTATGCCGAGCTGTTCGGTTACCCGGAAGCGCTGCTGCAGGTCGGCACGCCGATCGCGCGGCTCGCCGGCTGGGCACTGGAGCGGATGCCGCCCGGCGGCGATCCTGCGCGCGCCCTGCAGCGGCGCCTGGCGCACATGCGCGCCGGCACCCCGCACCTGACCGAACGCGTATTCCCGGATGGCAGCATCGTCGAGATCCGCGGCAACCCGATGCCCGGTGGCGGATTCGTCGCCACCTTCACCGACGTCACCGCGTTCCGCCGCACCGAAACCGCGTTGCTGCAATCCAACGAAACGCTGGAACAGCGCGTGGTCGAGCGCACCAGCGACCTGGAGGTCGCCAAGCGCGAGGCCGAGCGCGCCAACGACGCCAAGAGCCGCTTCCTCGCCGCGATCGGGCACGACCTGCTGCAGCCGCTGCACGCCGCGCACCTGTTCACCGACGC
>JAKFDF010000014.1:0-4936 GCA_036676275.1 Lysobacter sp. | reverse complement strand
TTGAACACCACCAGCCGGCCCTTCGCCGGCAGCGTGCGGTTGGGCACGGTGAGGATCGACATGGTGCTGCTGTCGCCGTTGGCATCGAGGCGGCGCTGCGCGAAGAAGCGGCCGTCGCGGTCGAACAGCGTCAGCTCCAGGCGCGTGAGTTCCAGCGCCTGGTCGCCGTCGTTGGCGAACATCAGGTCGAAGTTCAGGTGCTGGCCGTCGCGCGCGCGCTCGACCAGCGGCTGCTTCGGGACCAGGCTTGCGCGCAGCGGCGTGGCGGCGGCCCAGGCAGGCAGGGCGGGCAGCGCGAGGCACAGCGACACGAGCAGGGCGGCGATCCGTTGCATGGCATTTCCCCGGGGAGTTCCGGCATGGGATGCGGTCCACGCCCGGGCGGTTGCAGCGTGGCTGCCGGGGCGGAAGCCGGGCGGGCCTGCCGGGACCTGCTAGATTCAGGCACCGCAACGCGGGAGGCAGGCATGGCAGTGGCGACCCGGGACCTGGAACAGTTCGTCCGCGAGGCGCTCGCCCGCGGCCAGTCGCGGCAGGCGATCGAAGCGGCGTTGGCGCAGGCCGGTTGGCCCGCCGAGCAGGTGCGCGACGCGCTCGATGCCTACGCCGACATCGCGTTCGTGGTGCCGGTGCCGCGCCCGCGGCCCTACCTGTCGGCGCGCGAGGCGTTCCTGTACCTGGTGCTGTTCGCGACGCTCTACGTGTCGGCCTACCACCTGGGCAGCCTGCTGTTCGACCTGATCAATCGCGCGCTGCCGGATCCGGCCGACGCGGCGCACCGGTTCGTGCAGCTGGGCGCGTCGATGCGCTGGTCGGTCGCGTCGCTGCTGGTCGCGTTCCCGGTGTTCCTGTACGTGGCGCGGCACCTCGGCAAGGACCTGGCGCGCAATCCCGTCAAGCGGCTGTCGGCGGTGCGGCGCTGGCTCACCTACCTGACCCTGTTCCTCGCCGCCGGCATCGTCGTCGGCGACCTGATCGCGGCGGTCTACAACCTGCTCGGCGGCGAGCTGACCCTGCGCTTCGTGCTGAAGGTGCTGGTGGTCGGCGCGATCGCGGGCACGATCTTCGCCTACTACCTGTTCGACCTGCGCCACGAGGAGCGCGAATCGTGAGCGCGCCTGTCGTCGGCAACGGCGTCGGCCGCTGGATCGCGATCCTCGCGAGCCTGGTCGTGGTCGCCACGATCGTCGCGGCGATCATGGTGATGGGGTCGCCGTCGACGCAGCGGCTATCGCGCCTGGACGAGCGCCGCGTGGCCGACCTGGGCAACCTGGCGCAGGCGATCCAGGCCTACCACGAAGCGCACGATCGCCTGCCCGCGGATCTTCCCGCGCTTGCGGCCGAGCCCGGCTCGCGCCTGGCGATCGTCGATCCGGATACCGGCCAGCCGTACGGCTATGCGGTGCTGGGCGCGCGCGGGTACCAGCTGTGCGCGCGCTTCGACACCGACACGGCGGCCGCCATGGAACCGCCGGTGGCCTGGGCGCCCGGCGACTGGAACCACGGTATCGGCACGCGCTGCTTCAAGCGCAGCGTCGTGGCGCCTGCGAAATAGCCAACACCCATCCGGAGTCCCGCCATGTCGCCAGCCTTCGCTTCACTCGTGTTTGCCGCCATCGCGTGGGTCGTCGTGCACATCGGCGTCGCCGGTACCGGCGTGCGCGAAGCCGTCGTCGCGCGCATCGGGCAGCGCGCGTTCCGCGGCCTGTTCGTGGTCGCGTCGTTCGTGCTGCTGGGCTGGTTGATCCACGCCTACGCAGCGGCCGGGCCGGTCCGGCAGCTGTGGATCGCGCCGCGCTGGCTGGTGCTGGGCTTGATGGTGCTGATGCTGCCGGCGCTGCTGCTGTTGGTCTGCTCGCTGAGCATGCCGAATCCGACCTCGGTGCGCGGCGGGCACGCGCTCGAAGCGCCGGATCCGGCCAGTGGCATCCTGCGCATCACCCGCCACCCGATGCTGTGGGCGTTCGCGACCTGGGGCCTGCTGCACCTGGTCGCCGTGGGGACGGCGGCGATGGCGGTGCTGGCCGGCGCCATCGTCGTCACCGCCTTCGCCGGCATGCCCAGCCTGGACGCCAAGTACGCCAGGCGCGAGCCGCTGCGCTGGCCCGGTTTCGCGGCGGCCACCTCGACCCTGCCGTTCGCCGCGATCGCCGGTGGCCGCAACCGCCTGGCGCTGCGCGAACTCGGCTGGTGGCGGCCCATCGTGGCCGTGCTGCTGTGGATCGGCCTGGTCGCGATGCACCCGATGGCATTCGGCGTCGACCCGGCGCGCTATTTCCACTAGCCCCGTTCGAGGCAGTCGGGCGGCGGGCCCGCGGCGTCGCGCGCCACGCAGAAGCGGAACTCCGGCAGGCCGGTGATCTCGCGCTCGCCGCCGCGGACGACGGCGAAGCGGGCGAGCGGCTTCAAGGCGCAGGCGTCGTCCTTGCAGTCGGCCGGGAACAGCGTGTACCAGCATCGGCCGCTGCTGCTCTGCACGCATTCGAAACCCGCGCGACCATCCTTCGACCAGGCCTTGCTGTAGAGCGTGTCGCCGTGGTCGCCGGTGATGCGATGGCTCCAGGTGGTGCCACCCATCGGGCAGCCCATCAGCGACAGCGTGAACGAGAGCAGGGCGGCGAGCTTGGCGATCATCTTGCGATCTCCTTACATGTTGCGGAACAGGGCCATGAACGGCTGGCTGACCACAAGCGTCTCCGGCCGCGACTTCAAGCGCAGGGTGCCGCGGCCGCTGTCGTCGCGGGTGACGCCGGCGATCGCCTTGAGGTTGACGATGGTGGAGCGGTGCACCTGCTTGAATACGTTGGGGTCGAGCGCGGCGAGCAGCTCGCGGATCGGCGTGCGCAGCAGCGCCTCGCCTTCGGCCGTGACCACGGTGGTGTACTTGTCGGCGGCGCGGAAATAGGCGACGTCGTCGACCAGGATCAAGCGTGTCTCGCGGCCGGCGCTGGCGGTGAGCCAGGTCAGCGGTGGCGTGGCGTCGTGCCGTGGCGGCAGCACGTTGCCGAGTTTTTCGACCAGTGCGGCCAGCGCCGCGCTGTCGCCGGTGTCGCCGCGCGCCTGCAGCCGCTGCACGGTGGCGGCCAGCCGCTCCGGTTCGATCGGCTTGAGCAGGTAGTCGATCGCGCCATGCTCGAAGGCATCGATCGCGTATTGGTCGTAGGCGGTGACGAACACCACCTGGGTGCGCGGGCTGGTGTCGACCAGGGCGGCGGCGACTTCCAGCCCGGTGAGGCCGGGCATGCGGATGTCGAGGAAGGCGACATCGGGTTTGTGCTCGGCCAGGGCCTCCAGCGCGCTGGCGCCGTCCCCGCATTCGGCCAGTACCCGCAGTTGCGGCCAGGCCTCGTGCAGCCGGTCGACCAGTGCCTGCCGCAGCAAGGCTTCATCTTCCGCGACCACCGCGGTCCAGGCGCGCTCAGCCATGGCGGCGTTTTTCATCGGCGTCGGCGTCGGCGGCAGGCACGGTGATCGTCGCCGCGACGCCGGCCGGGAAGTTGGCCACCACCGCCAGCGCGGCGCGCTCGCCATGGCGCAGCTGCAGGCGTTCGCGCACGTTCTTCAGGCCGATGCCGGTGCCGCCGGTACCGGCATTGAAGCCGTCGCCGTCGTCGGCCACGGTGATCGCGACGCCGTCGTCGCTGTTGCGCGCGCGGATCCACACCGTGCCGCCGCCGGTGCGCGGCTCCAGCCCGTGCTTGATCGCGTTCTCGACCAGGGTCTGCAGCATCATCGGCGGCAGCGGCGTGGCGCGCAGCGCCTCGGGCACGTCGACCTGCACCTCCAGGCGCGGACCCATGCGGATCTTGAGGATTTCCAGATAGGCCATGGCGCGCTCGAGTTCCGCGCCCAGCGTGGATGTTTCGTCCTGGGTGCGCGGCAGCGAATGGCGCAGGTACTGGATCAGGTGCCCGAGCATCTCGTCTGCGCGCGCCGGGTCGCTGCGGGTGAGCAGTTGCGCGCTGGCCAGGGTGTTGTAGAGGAAGTGCGGTTCAACTTGCGCGTGCAGCAGGCTGAGCCTGGCGACGGTGAGCTCCTTCTCGACCGCGGTCTGGGCCGCGGCGGCCTTCTCGTTGCGGCGACGCTCGGCGACGCGGCGGGTGATCGCGCGGGTCACGGCCTCGGCGTTCTCCAGGTTGGTGCCCTCGTCGACCCGGAACCAGTCGCTCCACGCCGCGCTTTCCGGTTCGCAGATCAGGGTCACGCTCCCGCTGTCGTGGCCGGGCGTGACCGTGGCCAGGATCTGGTTGCGCGGCGTGCCGAACCAGCTCAGGGGATTCAAGCGGCCGAACGACTGCTCGCCGTAGGTGTCGGGGCGCGCGACCTTGGCCCGCACCTGCAGGCTGTCGCGTGCGCTTTCCACGTGGGCCACGCCCGGCAGCTCGCGGATCGCGGCGTCGAGCAGGTCGAAGGCCTCGCCGGCCTCGAACGGGATCTCCACCTGGCGGCGTTGGCGGTTGCCGAGGGTCTCGCCGTCGACCCGGCCTGCGACCAGCCGCACCCGCCGGATGTGCGAGAACGCGCCGGTGATGACGAACGCGGCGGTGGCCATGCAGGCCAGGATGATCGGCGCCTCGAACTGCCCGACCAGCGGCAGCGAGGACCACAGCACCGCCGCCAGGAAGAGCAGCGCGCACCAGGCGACGAAGATGCGGACGAGGAACAGGGTGCTCTTGATCACGGGAGACTCTCGGCATGGGCGCGGTGGTGGAGTGCGCCGAAGCATAGCGGCGGTTATCGCGCTGCCGGCGGCGCCTGCGACGAAACCCCGCAGGGGCCGACGAAACGCCGGCAACCGGCGCTCCCGGGCGGCAGGGCGGCAGGGCATGCATCCGGGCGCTGCCGCCATCGCCACGGGCGGGAAACCGCCGGGTCCATAATCGGGCCCGGCCCGATGTCGAGCCTGTCCGGGGAATCCCATGCGCAACGCCATCCT
>JAKFDF010000013.1:0-7420 GCA_036676275.1 Lysobacter sp. | reverse complement strand
AGGACCTGCGCATCTGCGAGGACGTGCAGCGCGGGCTGGCCTCGGGCTCGTACGTGGCCGGGCGCCTGAACCCGCTGCGCGAGAGCGGCGTGCACCACTTCCACGAACTGCTGCGCGCGGCCTGCCGCGCCGCCACCTAGGACCGGCCCGTGGCCGCGGAACCGACACCGGCGCGACCGCTCGGCCTGTGGTCGGCGACCGCGCTGGTGGTCGGCAGCATGATCGGCAGCGGCGTGTTCCTGCTGCCGGCATCGCTGGCGCCCTACGGCGCCGCCAGCCTCATCGGCTGGGCCATCACCCTGTGCGGCGCGCTGCTGCTGGCGCTGACCTTCGCGCGCCTGGCGATGCGCTGGCCGCAGACCGGCGGCCCCTACGCCTATGCGCGCAACGCCTTCGGCGAGCTGCCCGGGTTCGCGGTCGCGTGGAGTTACTGGGTCTCGATCTGGTGCGCCAACGCGGCGATCGCGGTCGGCTTCGCCGGCAGCATCGGCGCGGTCTTCCCCGCGCTCACCGCCACCCCGGTGCGCGCCGCCGGCTGCGCGCTCGCCGCGCTGTGGCTGTGCGTCGCCATCAACCTGGCCGGGGTGCGCGAAGCCGGGCGCATGCAGGTGTTCACCACCGTGCTGAAGCTGTTGCCGCTGCTGTTGTTCGGCTTCGTCGCGCTATGGTTCCTCGACACCAGCCAGTACGCCCTCAACCCGAGCGGCGAGCCGCTGCCGCACGCGATCCAGGCGACGGTGGCGCTGACGCTGTGGGCGTTCCTCGGCCTGGAGGCGGCGACGGTGCCGGCCGGCTCGATCGCCGATCCCGAACGCACGATCCCGCGCGCGACCCTGCTCGGCACCCTGCTCGCCGGCATCGCCACCATCCTCGCGTGCACCTCGGTGCTGGGCGTGCTGCCCGCGGCCCAGGTGCAGGCGTCGTCCGCGCCGATGGCCGACGCGGCGCATGCGCTGTGGGGGCCGGCGGCCGGCATCGCGGTCGCCGTGGTCGCGGCGGTGTCGTGCTTCGGCGCGCTCAACGGCTGGGTGCTGCTGTCCGGCCAGGTACCGCTGGCGGCGGCCCGCGACGGACTGCTGCCGCAACGCTTCACCCGACTGGACAAGGGCGGCACGCCGGTGTTCGGGGTGATCGCCAGCGGCGTGCTGGCGTCGGCGCTGGTGCTGGCCAACTACAGCCACAGCCTGGTGCAGCTGTTCACCTTCTCGATCCTGCTGTCGACCGCAGCGACCCTGCTGCCCTACGTCGTCAGCAGCGCGGCCTGGCTGCGCAGCGATTCCGGCAAGGGCCGCGTGGTCGCGGCGCTGGCGCTGGCGTACAGCCTCTATGCCCTGGTCGGCACCGGCGCCAAGGCGCTGCTGTGGGGCGCCGTCCTGGTCCTGGCCGGGCTGCCGCTGTATTTCTGGCGCAAACGCCAGGCCTGACCTGGCCTGCGGGTGTTGGTTGCTACATCCGCTCGGTCGGTTCGAGCGACGCCGCCAGTTCGGCATCGCCCGACGGCACGCTGCCTTGCCCGGTCAGCATCTCCCAGCGCCAGAACGCCCACCCCAGCAGCGTGAACACGCCCGCCCCCAGCGCCAGGTGCATGCCGTCGTGGCTGAGCAGCGGCGACAGCACGCCGGCGATCAGCGCGTTGGCCACCAGCCCGGTGAACGCCTGCAGCGACGACGCGCTGCCGCGCTGGCGCGGATACATGTCGAGGATGGCGAGCGTCAGGATCGGGAACACCAGCGCGATCCCGAACGCATTGAGCATCATCGGCAACACCGCCAGCGGCACCGACGGCTCCGCCACGACCAGGTTGTAGGCGATGTTGCACAGCGTCGCCACGCCGCAGCAGGCGAAGCCGATGCGCGTCTGCGCCCGCCCGCTGACCCTGCCGGCGATGCGTCCGGACACGAACGCCCCCAGCGTCATGCCACCGATCATCGGCACGAAGAACCAGCCGAAGCCGCGCTCGTTCAACCCCAGCAGGTCGATCACGAACGCCGGTGCCGATGCGATGTACAGGAACAGGGCGCCGAAGTTGAAGGTGCCGGCCGCGGCCAGCCGCTGGAAGCGCGGATTGACGAAGATCGCAAGGTAGTCGCGCAGCAGCAACCGCGGCTTCGGCGCCAGCCGGGCCGCCCGCGGATGCGTTTCCGGCAGCCCCAGCCAGGTCGCCAGCAGCAGCGCCAGCGAGAACGCCACCAGGAACCAGAAGATCATCGGCCAGCGGTTCCAGCCCAGCACCCAGCCGCCGATCATCGGCGCGATCGCCGGCGCGATGCCGAAGACCATCGACACCTGGCTCATCAGGCGCTGCGCGTCGTCGCCTTGCAGCACGTCGCGGATCACCGCGCGGCCGACGATGATGCCGACGCCGGCCGACAGCCCCTGCAATGCGCGGAACGCCAGCAGCGTGGTGAAGTCGGTCGCCAGCGCGCAGCCCGCCGACCCCAGCGCGAACACCGACAGCCCGCCGAGGATCACCCGCCGCCGCCCGATCGCATCCGACAGCGGCCCGTGCACCACGCTCATCAGCGCGTAGGCGACCAGGTACACGCTGATCGTCTGCTGCATCTGCAGCTTGTCGGCGCCCAGCTGCGCGCCGATCTGCGGGAAGGCCGGGAAGATCGTGTCGATCGAGAACGGCCCGAACATCGCCAGCCCGCCGAGCAGGATCGCCAGGCGGCGGATCGACAGCGGCGCGGAGGCCTTGGGCATCAGCCGGCGTCGCCACCCGGGGGATCCGGCGGCCCCTTCAATTCCACCAGGTTGTCCTCCGGGTCGAACAGGTACTGCGACGGCCCTTCGCCCTGCGCGCCGTAGCGCGACCCGAACTCGCCGATGCGCACGCCTTGCGCCTGCAGGTGCGCGACCACCGCGTCGCGGTCGAAAGGCTCCACGCGCAGGCACAGGTGATCCATGTTGTGGCCCTCCGGGCCGGGCGCCGCCCCACCCATGCGGCCGAGCTTGCCGTCCACCGCGACCAGGTCGATCAGCGAGGCTCCGGCGCGCAGCTGCACCAACCCGATGCCGTCCTGCCGGCGCTCGACCCGGCAGCCCAGGACGTCGCAGTAGAACGCCTGCATCGCGGCGGCATCGCGAACCCGCAGGACCACGTGGTCGATCTGCTGCAGCCGGAAGGGAGGCGGGTTCATCGATGCGCTCGCGCGTGGAGGCGCCATGTTAAGGCTGAATCGTCCTTCCTTTGCGCCGCAAGCGGGGCAAGGGCAACGCTGCTCCTTCTCCCCGCCGGCGGGCAAGGGTAATGCGGTTCCTTCTCCCCGCCTGCGGGCAAGGGTAATGCGGTTCCTTCTCCCCGCCGGCGGGGCGGCATTGCTGTGCCTTCTCCCCGCCTGCGGGGAGAAGGTGCCCGAAGGGCGGATGAGGGGCGCTCTTGGCCCTGGCACCCACCCGCACCCTGGCACACACCCCTCACCCTGGTTCGCTGCGCGAACCTGTCCCTCTCCCCGCAAGCGGGGCGAGGGCAATGCCTCCTTCCGCAAGCGGGGCGAGGGCAATGCCTCCTTCCGCAAGCGGGGCGAGGGCAATGCCTCCTTCCGCAAGCGGGGCGAGGGCGTCGCGCTCGGTTCGCCCCCGGGCGTGGCCCGGCGACCCGAAGGGCCGCCCCGTGCCTTCCGCCCGGCTATAATTCGACTGCAGCACGCGGTGGGAGAAGCGGGGGCATCCCCGCTGCCGAAGGCGCAAACGCCCGTAATCGCTCAGGCCCCACGACCGCCGCGTGCACACACTCTGGAGAGACCGGCCCGCCCCCGCGCGGGAACCGGCGCCGAAGGGGCAAGAAGCGTCCGCCGGGGTCCACCCTCCCCACCCGGCGCGCTTCCAAACTCTCAGGCAAAAGGACAGAGGGGCGCCGGTTTTCCACGATCCCGCCCCGCCGCGGCCGCGGCCCCAGAGACGCCCCCGACATGACCCAGCCCGCCTCGTCCCGCGCCCCCAGCCTGCATGCCCTGGAGGACCACGACGCCTTCATCGCGCGCCACATCGGCCCCAACGACGCCGAGATCGCGCAGATGCTCGCCGCGATCGGCTACGACTCGCTAGAGGCGATGACCGACGCCATCGTCCCGGCGTCGATCAAGTCGGCCGCGCCGCTGGCGTTGCCGCCGTCGATGACCGAAGTCGAGGCGCTGGCGAAGATCCGCGCGATCGCCGACCGCAACGAAGTCTTCCGCAGCTTCATCGGCCAGGGCTACTACGGCACCCACGTACCCAACGTCATCCTGCGCAACATCCTCGAGAACCCGGCCTGGTACACGGCCTACACGCCCTACCAGGCGGAGATCTCGCAGGGCCGCATGGAAGCGCTGATCAACTTCCAGACGATGTGCGCCGACCTCACCGGCATGGAGATCGCCAACGCCTCGCTGCTGGACGAAGCCACCGCCGCGGCCGAGGCGATGACCCTGGCCAGGCGCTCCGCCAGGACGAAGTCGAACGTGTTCGCGGTGTCGCGCGGCGTGCACCCGCAGTCGATCGAAGTGATCCGCACCCGCGCCGAGCCGCTGGGCATCGAAGTCGTGGTCGCGGCCGACGCCGACCTCGCCGCCATCGACGCCTTCGGCGTGATGCTGCAGTACCCCGACACCTTCGGCGCCGCCAACGATTACGCCGCGCTGGCCGATGCCGTGCATGCGCGCGGCGGCCTGGTCGCCGTGGCCACCGACCTGCTGGCGCTCACCCTGCTGAAGGCGCCGGGCGAATGGGGCGCCGACATCGTGGTCGGCAACACCCAGCGCTTCGGCGTGCCGTTCGGCTTCGGCGGCCCGCACGCCGCGTTCATGGCCTGCCGCGACGCCTACAAGCGCTCGATGCCCGGCCGCCTGATCGGCGTGTCGATCGACGTCGAAGGCAAGCCCGCCTACCGCCTGACCCTGCAGACCCGCGAGCAGCACATCCGCCGCGAGAAGGCGACCAGCAACATCTGCACCGCGCAGGTGCTGCTGGCGGTGATGGCGTCGATGTACGCCGTCTACCACGGCCCCGCAGGCCTGGTCCGCATCGCGCGGCGCACCCATCGGCTCGCCGCGATCCTCGCCGGCGCCCTGCGCAAGGCCGGCGCGCACGTCGCCGACGGCTTCTTCGACACGCTGCATGTCTCCAACGTCGACGCGGCGGCGGTGCATGCGGCCGCGCGCGCCGCGCGCATCAACCTGCGCACCATCGACGACCAGCAGCTGTGCATCGCGCTCGACGAAACCGCGACGCGCGCGGACATCGTCGCGATCGCCGCGCTGTTCAACGCCAGCCTCGAACCCGACGACATCGACGCGCTCGACGCCGGCACCGACGACGCGCTGCCGGCCAAGCTGGTGCGCACGTCGAAGTTCCTGCAGCACCCGGTGTTCAACACCCACCACAGCGAGCACGAACTGCTGCGCTACATGCGCGCGCTGGCCGACAAGGACCTGGCGATGGATCGCACCATGATCCCGCTGGGCTCGTGCACGATGAAGCTCAACGCCACCGCCGAGATGATCCCGATCACCTGGCCGGAGTTCGCCGACATCCACCCGCTGGCGCCGGCCGACCAGGCCCGGGGCTACCAGGAACTGATCGACGGCCTCGAGGCGATGCTGGTGGAGTGCACCGGCTACGACGCGGTCAGCCTGCAGCCGAATTCCGGCGCGCAAGGCGAGTACTCGGGCCTGCTTGCGATCCGCGCGTACCATCGTTCGCGCGGCGAACCGCAACGCGACGTCTGCCTGATCCCGGAATCCGCGCACGGCACCAACCCCGCCTCGGCGCAGCTGTGCGGCATGAGCGTGGTGGTCACCCGGTGCGACGCCAACGGCAACGTCGACGTCGACGACATCCGCGCCAAGGCGGAGAAGTATTCCGGGCGCCTGGCCGCGATCATGATGACCTACCCGTCCACCCACGGCGTGTTCGAGGAGGACGTGGTCGAGATCTGCGAGATCGTCCACCGGCACGGCGGCCAGGTGTACACCGACGGCGCCAACATGAACGCCCTGGTCGGCGTCGCCAAGCCCGGCCTGTGGGGCTCGGACGTCTCGCACCTCAACCTGCACAAGACCTTCTGCATCCCGCACGGCGGCGGCGGCCCCGGCGTCGGCCCGTGCGCGGTGAAGTCGCACCTGGCGCCATTCCTGCCGCGCATCTCGCCCGCGCTGGAGCCGCTGCAATTCGTCGGCGAGGGCCGCGAAACAGAAGCGCCGGGCGTCGGCATGGTGTCGGCCGCCGCATACGGTTCGGCCTCGATCCTGCCGATCAGCTGGATGTACATCACGCTGATGGGCAGCGCCGGCCTGCGCAAGGCGACCCAGGTCGCGCTGCTCAACGCCAACTACATCGCCAGGAAGCTGGCGCCGCACTACCAGACCCTGTACACCGGCCGCAACGGCCTGGTCGCGCACGAGTGCATCCTCGACCTGCGCCCGCTCAAGGACGCCACCGGCATCAGCGCCGAGGACGTCGCCAAGCGCCTGATCGACTTCGGCTTCCACGCCCCCACGCTCAGCTTCCCGGTCGCCGGCACGCTGATGGTGGAGCCGACCGAATCGGAATCCCAGCACGAGTTGGACCGCTTCTGCGACGCGATGATCCAGATCCGCGACGAGATCCGCGCGATCGAGGACGGGCGCCTGGACCGCGAGGACAACCCGCTCAAGCACGCGCCGCACACCGCCACGCAGGTCTCCGCATCGGAATGGACCCACGCCTACCCGCGCGAACTGGCCGCGTTCCCGCTGCCGACGCTCAGGCTGCAGAAATACTGGCCGCCGGTGGCGCGCGTGGACAACGTCTACGGCGACAAGAACGTGTTCTGCAGCTGCGTGCCGATCGAGGCCTTCGCCGGCGAGATCGAGGCCTTCAGCGAACCGAACGTGTCCTGATCGCGGTCCGCCGGCCGCCACCGCCCCGTGCCGCACGCGCGGGGCCGCCGGCGCGCGCCGCAGCGGCATCGTTCACGCCGCTTTGCTGGCCGGTTGCGCAGGGTAACGGCTCCCCCGACGGAGCCCCCACCATGGATGCGATCGCACTGCTCAAGCAGGACCACAAGGCCGTCAAGGCGCTGCTCACCGAACTGGCCGACACCACCAACCGCGCGCAGAAGACCCGCACCGAACTGCTCCGGAAGATCGCCACCGAGATCAAGGCCCACGCCACGATCGAGGAAGAAATCTTCTACCCCGCCTTCAAGGCCGCCGGCGAGAAGGCCGACGACGGCAAGATGTTCTTCGAGGCGCTGGAGGAGCACCGCGCCGCCGGCGACCTGGTGCTGCCGGACCTGCTCGATACCGACGTGCAGTCCGACCAGTTCGGCGGCCGGGCGAAGGTGCTGAAGGAACTCATCGAGCACCACGCCGACGAGGAAGAGAAGGAAATGTTCCCGCGCGCGCGCGAACTGATGGACAAGGCGCAGCTGGAGCAGCTCGGCGAGCGCATGGCG
>JAKFDF010000012.1:0-1542 GCA_036676275.1 Lysobacter sp. | reverse complement strand
TGACGCCGCGGCCGGGGTGCTGCGCGAGGTGCGTTTGCGCACCGGGCTGGCCAACTGGCGCTGGACCGAGGTGCTCGATGGGCTGGCCGAGGGCGAGCGGATTCTCGCCAGCCTGGAGCAGGATGGCCTGGCCGATGGGGTGGCGGTGATTGCCGAGGATGAGGCCGCGCCATGATCCGCCTGAGTGCGGTCAGCCGTTGCTTCATCCTCGGCGATCAGCAGGTCAAGGGCCTGGACCAGGTCGATCTGCAGGTCAGCCCCGGCGAGTACCTGGCGGTGATGGGGCCGTCCGGCTCGGGCAAGTCGACCCTGCTGAATATCATCGGCCTGCTGGATGCGCCGGACAGCGGCGAGTACTGGCTGAACGGCGAGGCCACCGCGGCGCTCGACGAGAATCGCCGGGCCGAACTGCGCAGCCGCCACATCGGCTTCGTGTTCCAGTCCTATCATTTGATCCCGCGCCTGACCGCCCTGGAGAACATCGAGCTGCCGATGCTCCTGGCCGGCATCGAGCCGGCCGAGCGCCACCGGCGCAGCGCGCGCCTGATCGAGCGGCTGAACCTCGGCGATCGGGTCAAGCATCGCCCGGCCGAGCTGTCCGGCGGCCAGCGTCAGCGCGTGGCCATCGCCCGCGCCATGGTCATGCAGCCGGCGCTGCTGCTGGCGGACGAACCCACCGGCAACCTCGACAGCCATTCCGGCGCCGAGGTGGTGGCGCTGCTCGAGGAGCTCAACGGCGAGGGCCTGACCCTGCTGGTGGTGACCCACGACCCCTCCATCGGCGGCCGGGCGCGGCGGCGCCTGAGCATGCGCGACGGCCAGATCATCGACGACATCCAGCAGGGTCCGGGCGATGCGCGCGGCTGACGGCCTGGGGCTGATGCTCGGCGCCCTGCGCGGTCATCGCTCGCGCAGCCTGATGCTGCTGTTGGCCATGGCCATCGGCGTGGTCGCGGTGAACCTGCTCACCGGCCTGGCCGAGGGCGCGCGGCAATTCGTCATCGGCGAGTTCTCCCTGCTCGGGCGCAACACCCTGATCGTGCTGCCGGGGCGCAAGGAAACCAGCGGTGGCATGCCGCCGCTGACCGGCCTGGCCACCCGCGACCTGACCCTGGGCGACGCCGAGGCCATCGGCCGCTTGCCCAGCGTACGGCGAGTCGCGCCGCTGCAGGCCGGACAGGTCGAGGTCAGCGTCGGCAACCGGGTGCGCGAGGCCTTCACCCTGGGCACCAGCCACGAATTCTTCGCCATCCGCCAGCTCGACGTGGCGCAGGGGCAGATCCTGCCGGCGCTGCCCCTGGACCAGGCCGAGGCGGTCTGCGTGATCGGCTTCACCCTCAGGCGCGAGTTGTTCGGCAGCGGGCCGGCCCTGGGCGAGTGGCTGCGCGCCGGCGACCGGCGTTTCCGGGTGGTGGGCATTCTCGGCGAGCGCGGCGAATCACTGGGCATGGACTTCGGCGAGATGCTGATCATCCCGGTGGCCAGCGCCCAGGTGCTGTTCAACCGCGAGGGGTTGTTCCGGGTGTTCGCCGAACTGCGCGG
>JAKFDF010000011.1:0-28161 GCA_036676275.1 Lysobacter sp. | reverse complement strand
TTCGGCATCCTCGTCAGCACGGCGCTCACGCTGGTCGTGATTCCCTTGCTGTACTACGCGTTGCTGCGCGCGCGCCCGAGCGCGGCGCCGCGCGAGGAGGCCGCATGACCGATCCGCTGCTCGTCGCCTGTCCGCACTGCCAGTCGCTCAACCGGGTGCCCGCCGCGCGCTTGGGCGAGCAGCCCGAATGCGGGCGCTGCCACCAGCCCCTGTTCACCGGTCGTCCGCTGGCGCTGGACGCCGCGGGCTTCGCCGCGCACGTGGAGCGTGGCCAGCTGCCGGTGCTGGTCGATTTCTGGGCGCCGTGGTGCGGGCCTTGCCGGATGATGGCGCCGCAGTTCGAGCAGGCCGCCACGCAACTGGAGCCGCGCGTGCGCCTGGCCAAGGTCGACACCGAAGCGCAGCCGGGGCTGGGCAGCCGTTTCGGCATCCGCAGCATCCCGACGCTGGCGCTGTTCCGGGATGGCCGCGAACTCGCGCGGCAGCCCGGCGCGATGGCGGCGGCCGACATCGTGCGCTGGACGCGCGCGCGGCTGGCGTGAGCCCCGCGCCGTGTCGCCGCGCCCCCACGCAGCGCGAACGCCTATCCTGCTGACGCCAATCGAGTGGAAACCGCGATGAACCCGTCCCTTGCCGACCTGATCCAAGCCGCCGCCACCGCCATCACCCCAATCGCGCCTCGGCGCCGCGGGAGCCTGCGCGCGTTTTCCGCAGTCGTCCGCGACACCCGGGTCCAACGCGCGACCGCCCGGGCGGAGCAACGGGCTATCGGTTGGATTGCGATCGCGTCGCTGACGCTGCTCGCGGGGTGCGCGTCGGTCGCGCCGACGGCCAAGGCGCCCGGCCTGGAACTGATCGAGGCGTTGCCGGGGCTGTACACGTCCGGCCAGCCCGCGCCCGGCGACTGGAATGCGATCGCCGCCAACGGCATCGCCACCGTCGTCAACCTGCGGACCGCGGAGGAACTGGCCGGGCGCGACGAGGCCGCCGAGGTGCGCGCAGCGGGGCTGCACTACGTCCAGATCCCGGTCGCCGGCGCGGACGGCATCACCGCCGACAACGCCCGCCGGCTGCACGACGCGCTGTCGCCCGGCCACGGCCAGGTGCTGGTGCACTGCGCCAGCGGCAACCGCGCCGGCGCGCTGCTGGCGCTGGAACAGGCGGAATTCCATGGCGTGCCGGCGGATGCGACGCTGGCACTGGGCCGCAAGGCCGGGATGACCAGCACCGAGCCCCGGCTCAGGCAGGCGCTGGGCATGGCCCCGTAGGAAGCGGGGCATGGACAATGCACGGATCACCGTCGTCGGTGCCGGGTTTGCGGGCCTGACCGCACTGCGCACCCTGCGCCGGCAGGCACCCGGTGCCCGGCTGACCCTGGTGGCGCCGGTCGCCGAACTGCAGTACCTGCCGGGGACCATCTGGCTGCCTTCGGGCAAGCGCCGGCGCGAGGACCTGGTGGTGCCGCTGGACGGCTTCCTGCGCCGCGAAGGCATCGCGTTCCATGCCGCCCGCGCCACCGGGCTGTCGGACGACGGCCGCCGGCTGCGAACCAACGCCGGCGAGGTGGAAAACGACGGCCTGGTGATCGCCACCGGCGCGCGCTACCTGCGCAAGCTGCCGGGCATCGAGCACGCCATCATTCCCTGCGAAGGCGTGGCGGCGGGCGAGGCGATCCGCGACCGGCTGGCCGCCCTCGACGCCGGCACCCTGTGTTTCGGCTTCGGCTCCAACCCGCAGGAGCCGATCGCGATGCGCGGCGGGCCGGTGTTCGAATTCGTGTTCGGCATCGACACCCTGCTGCGCAAGCAGCGCCGCCGGGAAAGGTTCCGCCTGGTGTTCTTCAGTCCCTCGCAGGCACCGGGGCAACGGCTGGGCGAGCGCGCGGTGGGGATGATCCTCGGGCAAATGCGCAAGCGCGGCATCGACACCGTGCTGGGCGAAAAACCGCAGCGCTTCGAAGCCGGCGCGGTGCAACTGGAGCGCAGCCGCATCGACAGCGACCTGATCGTGTTCATGCCCGGGCTGACCGGCCAGGCCTGGCTGGACGACAGCCCGTTGCCGCGCTCGCCGGGCGGCTTCGTGCAGGGCGAGGCCAGCTGCCGCGTGCCCGGCTTCGCCCGCACCTATGTCGCCGGCGACGGCGGCAGCTTCCCGGGGCCGGACTGGATGCCCAAGCAGGCGCACCAGGCCGACCTGCAGGCCGAGGTGGCCGCCCGCAACCTGCTGCGCGAACTGCGCGGCGAGCCGGCGCAGGAAACCTTCCGCAGCGAACTGGTGTGCATCGTCGATTCGCTCGACCGCGGCATGCTGGTGACCCGCCGGGAAGGCGGCAGCCGCGCCCTGCCGCCGCTGCGGGTGATGCACTGGGCCAAGGTCGCATTCGAGAAGCGCTACCTGCGCCGATACCGCTGAGCCGGTCGCGGTGCGCCCCGGCACGGGGCGCGCCGCCGGTCAGTCGCCTAGGGTCGCGTCCAGCAGCTGCGCCAGTCGCCACGCGGCCTGGCGCACGCGCTGCTCGGCCAGCGGGCGATACCGGTCCAAGTAGGCGCTGTCGAGCTTGTGTCCTTGCGGGTAGAGGTGGCGCGCATCCACCAGCCGGCAGGACTCGCCTGCCCACGCCATGGGGCCGGAGGCCGGACCGCCTTCGGTCTTCGGCGGCCACGGCAACGCGTCCAGCCGCTGCGCATACTGCGGCAGCGACAGCTTCGCGCCGCCGAGGATGTAGTAGTCCCACACCGAATGCAGGTTGGTGCCCATCACGCCGTCCACGTAGCGGTCGCGCGCATAGGCCTCGGGCTCCAGGTCGGTGCGCAGGCTGACCTGGTACTTGTTGCCGCCGAGGTCGTCGTGGTTGTTGGCGTGCATCGGCTGGTGCACGTCGCCGACGAAATGGACCACGAACTTGAGCGCGTCGCGGCGCGCGGCCAGCGGTTGGCCGCGGTCGGCGAGGATCGCGCGCTGGCGCTCGATCGCACCGGCCACGCAGTTGCCGTCCGGGCAGTCGCGGGCGGCGACGAATCGGCAACTGTGGTCGGCGGCGTTGACGTAGTGCCAGCGCGAGGTCGCCTTGAAGCGTTCCGGGTCCAGGTCGCGCAGGCGATCGGCCCAGTCCGCGACTCCGGCCAGGCTTGGGTCGGGTTCGCCGGCCAGCAGCAGCTTGACCTGTGCCTCGGCGGCGGGATCCAGGTGGCGCTCGGCCAGTTCGCCGACCAGGCGGTGGCCGAGCGCGCTCCAGGCCATCGCGGCCGGGCTGCAGGCGACGACCAGGACGGCGGTCAGGGCGAGGATGGCGTTCTTGCGCATGGCGGCAGTCCGTTGGTTGCCCCGGAGGATGGCGGCGACAGGCTAAAATACCCGGATTACGGCGTCATTTGTCCCCATTCGTCCCTCAGGAGTCCCGCGTCATGGCGATCAAGGTAGGCATCAACGGTTTCGGCCGCATCGGGCGCAACGTGTTGCGTTCGGCGGTGCAGAATTTCGGCAACGACATCGAGATCGTGGCCATCAACGACCTGCTGGAGCCGGACTACCTCGCCTACATGCTGCAGTACGACTCGGTGCACGGCCGCTTCCGGGGCGAGGTCGCGGTCGACGGCGACCACCTGCTGGTCAACGGCAAGCGCATCCGCCTAACCCAGGAGCGCGACCCCGCCAACCTGAAGTGGGGCGAGGTCGGCGCCGAGGTGGTGATCGAGTCCACCGGCCTGTTCCTGACCAAGGAAACCGCGCAGAAGCACCTGGACGCCGGCGCGAAGAAGGTGATCCTGTCGGCGCCGTCCAAGGACGACACCCCGATGTTCGTCTACGGCGTCAACGACAAGAAGTACGCCGGCGAAGCGATCATCTCCAACGCCTCGTGCACCACCAATTGCCTCGCGCCGGTGGCCAAGGTGCTCAACGACAAGTGGGGCATCAAGCGCGGCCTGATGACCACCGTGCATGCCGCCACCGCCACCCAGAAGACCGTCGACGGCCCGTCCAACAAGGACTGGCGCGGCGGCCGCGGCATCCTCGAGAACATCATTCCTTCGTCCACCGGCGCGGCCAAGGCGGTCGGCGTGGTGATCCCGGAGCTCAACAAGAAGCTCACCGGCATGTCGTTCCGGGTGCCGACGTCCGACGTGTCCGTGGTCGACCTCACCGTCGAACTCGAGAAGCCGGCGACCTACGCCGAGATCTGCGCCGAGATGAAGGCGCAGTCGGAAGGCCCGCTCAAGGGGATCCTCGGCTACACCGAGGACAAGGTCGTGGCCACCGACTTCCGCGGCGACGCCCGCACCTCGATCTTCGATGCCGACGCCGGCATCGCGCTGGATCCGACCTTCGTCAAGCTGGTCGCCTGGTACGACAACGAGTGGGGCTATTCCAACAAGTGCCTGGAAATGGTGCGGGTGGTCGCGAAGTAGTCGCGCCGCTGGCGTGGTTGCACGAAGAGCCCCGCGATTGCGGGGCTTTTTCTTTGGTTCGTCGCCCGATTCCGGGCGAGGCTCGTGCCGGACTGCTCGATTGCTTGATCGCATGCTTCGCGGCGACCTGACGGGCCCCGGCGCGACCGGCCGCCCTTCGGGGCAAATGTCCCCCGGCCTCCGCCTGCGGCGGATGCCTCCTCCTTGATTTCGCCCCGAAGGGCGGCCGGCCACACCGGGACGTCGGATCACAAGCTTGCCGAAAAGCCAGGCCCTGCTTTGCTTGTGAGCCACCGCGCAACCCGCAACGCCGGGTGCGGATGCCCTTGGGTGCGAAGTAAAGGAGGAGGCGTCGGCCGCAGGCCGGCGCCGGAGGACATTCGCAGCCAAGGGCATCCGTATCCGGCGCCCCGGACATCCTGCAGGCGTTGCGCATTCCCCTCGATCGGTAGAAGAACCTTTTCCCTTGCGGGGGGGCGCCAGGGCATTGCGTCAACCGAAGCCCTGCAACTTCGGCCACGCCTTGGCCCAGTCGAACTTCAAATCGCGGCAGAGGTAGATGTCCGGGTGTCCGCTTTCCTCGTTTTCCACCCCGTGCGGGATGCGCACGCGCCCGGCCAGCGTGCAGGTCGCCGGGGTGTCGCGGATGCCCTCGGCGTCGTCGCCCAGCACGATCACCGTGGTCGGGGGCGGATTGCCGTAGCCGCGCGCCCAGTACGAATTGATGCCGCTGATCGCGGCGGGCAGGCCGAGCGCGGGACCGTAGCGGGCGATCGCGCCGGCTTCGCCATAGTTGTTGGCGTAGATCGCGGTGCGTGCGCGCTCGGCCGGCGGCAGCGCGCGATGGATCGCCGCGACCTGCGCCGCCAGCTCCGGCCAGCCGACCTGCTCGGCGAAGTTGTCGTGCAACTTGCGGCTGATCCGCCAGCCTTCCGAGCCGATCGGCGCCAGCGGCAGCGCCACCAGCGCGGTGGTCGCCAGCGCGACCAGCAGCACCAGCGCCAACGCGCCATGCGCCGCGACCGCCACCCGCGGGCGCAGGCGTGCCAGGGCGCGCTCCAGCGCCACCGCGCCGGCCGCCAGCAGCATCGGATAGGCCGGCGCGAGATAGTAGTCGCGCGCACCGGCCAGCCAGAACAGCAGCAGCGCGATCGCGTACAGCCACGCCAGTCCGCGCCAGCGTTGCGCGTCCGCGGCGAACGCCAGCCACGCCAGTCCGGCCAGCCACAGCGGCGCCAGCAGCGGGCCGGCGCCGACCATGAATTGTCCCGCCAGGAAGCCGCCGGTGCGACCGATGCGCACGTCGCGCGCATGGATGTGCTGGACGAAATCGAGATAGACGAAGTCGTGCTGCCATTGCCACCACGCATTGGGCGCGAACACCAGCAGCGACAGCGCCACGCCCGCCCACGGCCAGGGACCGGCCAGTTGCCGGCGCAGCGCCGGCGTGGCCAGCACGCCGGCGACGATGCCGGCCGCGCAGAACAGCATCGTGTAGCGGGTCATCATCCCCAGCCCGATGACCAGGCCCAGGCCGAGCCACCAGCGCCGGTCCTCGAATCGGCCGCGCTCGCCGGCGTTGGCCAGTTTCAGCAGCAGCCACGCCGCCAGCACCCACCACAGGTAGTCGAGGCTGGTGTACTGCAGCATCGACCCGGCTAGCATCGAGAACGGCACGCAGGCGATCGCCACCGCCGCCACCACCTGGGCCAGGCGGCGGCCGCCCAGCTCGCGCGCGATCAGTCCCGCGAACAGCATCGCCAGCGATTGCGCCAGCGCCGAAGGCGCGCGATACGCACCCAGCGAATCGCCGAACCACTGCATCGACAGGTGCGCGAGGAACGGCGTCAGCGGGGGATACGCGACATAGCCCCAGGCCAGGTGGTGGGCGTCCTCGAGCACCGCCAGTTCATCGCGATGGAACCCGTACTGGCCGTTGGCCAGCAGGTGCAACAGCAGCCGCGCCAGCGCGAGCGCGAGCAGCAGCGTGGTGGTGCGGCGTTGCGATGTTGCGGAAGTGACAGGCATCCACGTTTGCCCCGGGCGCTGGAGAATCGCATTAGGCGTGCGCGGCCGGCGCTTTGGCAATCGGCACCCAAGGATCGTCGCCGGCACCCGCGCCCGCACCTGCGATGGACGCGGCTCAACGTTCCAGCAGCGGCAGCTTGTCGGGAACCCCGTCCCAGGCGTCGGCATCCGGCGGCGCCGGGATCTTGCGATCGATCACCGGCCACAACGGCGCCAGTTCGGCATTGATGGCGAGGAAGCCTTCCTGCCCGGCAGGGACATCGTCCTCCGGGAAGATCGCGTTGACCGGGCATTCGGCCACGCACAGCGTGCAGTCGATGCAGCTTTCCGGGTCGATCACCAGGAAGTTCGGGCCTTCGTGGAAACAGTCCACCGGGCAGACCTCGACGCAGTCCGTGAACTTGCACTTGATGCAGTTTTCGGTGACGACATGGGTCATGCACGCGTTCCGTCGCGGCGGGCCATCAAGTATGTTCCCGGCGATCAGCGCGCGCCATGACCTGGGTCAATGCCGGTATCCCGCCGGCGGTGCGACAATGATCCGTTCACGGATCAAGCAACGCCATGCAACCCGCAACCGCACTCGACGAAACCGCCATCGCCCGCCTGGTCGACCGCTTCTACGATCGCGTCCAGGCCGATCCGGTGCTCGGGCCGGTGTTCAATCCCGTGGTCCACGACTGGGCAGGCCACAAGGCGCTGCTGACGTCGTTCTGGTGCTCCGTCGCGCTGCGCGCGGCGACCTATCGGGGCAATCCGATGGCGGTGCACCGGCCGTTGCCGATCGATGCGGCGCACTTCGAGCATTGGCTGGCATTGTGGCGCGACACCGTGCAGTCGCTGCTGCCTCCTGCCCAGGCGGAAGTGATGGTCGATTACGCGCAACGCATCGGCCGCAGCCTGCGCCATGGCCTGGGAATCGACGGCGCCCTGCGTCCCCTGGGCCTGCCGGTTGCCCACCCGGGCTGATCCGCGGCACCACGCGGGAGCCAGCGGTGGCAGCGTGGAGCACGCATCCGGGAATTTGCGCGGGCGCGGGGCCGGCGGGGACAATGCGCATCCGCACACCACGCCCCGGAACCCCATGTCCATCCTCCGCATGACCGACCTCGACCTCGCCGGCAAGCGCGTGCTGATCCGGGAAGACCTGAATGTCCCGATCGACGGCGACGGCAACATCACCTCGGAGCAGCGGATCGCGGCGGCATTGCCGACGCTGAAGCTGGCGCTGGCAAAGGGCGCGGCGGTCATGGTCGCCTCGCACCTGGGCCGACCCAAGGAGGGAGTGTGGAGCCAGGCCGACTCGCTGGCGCCGGTGGCAGCGCGCCTGTCGCAATTGCTGGGGACCCAGGTCCCATTGCTGCGCGACTACCTCGATGGCGTCGAAGTCGCGCCCGGCCAGCTGGTGCTGCTGGAGAACTGCCGCATGAACGTCGGCGAGAAGGCCGACGACGAAGCCCTGTCGCGCAGGTACGCAGCGCTGTGCGATGTGTTCGTGATGGACGCCTTCGGCACCGCGCACCGCGCGCAGGCATCCACCCACGGCGTGATCCGCCAGGCGAAGGTCGCCTGCGGCGGCCCGCTGCTGATGGCCGAACTGGATGCACTCGGCAAGGCGCTCGACCATCCGGCGCGACCGCTGCTGGCGATCGTCGCCGGCTCCAAGGTCAGCACCAAGCTGGAACTGCTGTCGTCGCTGGTCGCCAGGGTCGACCAGCTGATCGTCGGCGGCGGCATCGCCAACACCTTCATCGCCGCGATGGGCTTCGGCGTGGGCAAGTCACTGGTGGAGATGGACCTGGTCGACACCGCGAGGCAGATCATGGCCGACGCGAAGGCGCGCGGCGCCGACATCCCCGTGCCCAGCGACGTCGTCGTCGCGCCGCGTTTCGCCGCCGATGCGCCGGCCACCGTCAAGGCCGTGGACGCGGTCGATGCCGGCGACATGATCCTCGACATCGGGCCCGAGACCGCGGCGCGCTACGCCGAACTGATCGGCGCGGCCGGGACCGTGGTGTGGAACGGCCCGGTCGGCGTGTTCGAGTTCGATGCCTTCGGCAAGGGCACCGAAACCCTGGCGCGCGCGATCGCGGATTCGGATGCCTTCTCGATCGCCGGTGGCGGCGACACCCTGGCCGCGGTCGACAAGTACGGCATCGCCGGCGATGTTTCCTACATCTCCACCGGCGGCGGCGCGTTCCTGGAATTCATCGAGGGCAAGGAACTGCCGGCCGTTACGGCGCTCCGGGAGCGGGGCTAAGCGCTTTTTGTAGGAGCGGCTTCAGCCGCGACCGATGCCCGCCTGGTCGCGGCTGAAGCCGCTCCTACAGGTTGCGGCGTGCCCAGTCCGCCGCCAGCAGCCCGAACGACTCGGTGTCACGGGTTTCACCGGCGACGAAATGGCGATCGCGCGGGAGCCCTTCGCTGGTGAAACCGAGCCGCTCCAGCAGCTTGCGCGAGCCGGCATTGCCGCGGTCGATGCCGGCTTCGATGCGCTGCAGGCCCAGCGTGCGGAAACCCCAGTCCAGCGCCAGCACGACCGCTTCGCCGGCGAGGCCGCGGCCCCAGTGGTCGGACCGCAGCGCGTAGCCGGTTTCGGCGCGACGCTGGCGCGATTCGAAGCGGAACAGGGCGCAGGTGCCGATCACCTCGTCGTTGGCGCGCGTGGCGATCACCCATTGCAGCGCCTTGCGCGCATGGAAGTCCTCTGCGTACTCGGCGATCCGTTCCTCGGCCTCGGCGCGCGCCGCCATCGGCGGCCGGCCCCAGTAGCGCATCACCGCCGGATCGGAGAACAGCGCGAACACCGCATCGGCGTCATCGGCGCGCGGGCCGCGCAGGCACAGCCGGGTGCCGCGCAATCGCGGGAATGCCGGAAGCGCGTCGAGGACGGCGGCGATATCGATGCGGGCGCTGTCGGTCATCGCGGACTCGCGTGGCTGTGCTAGCTTGCGCCACGGAGAATACGTGACATGAACCCGCACCGCCGCCGCACCAGGATCCTCGCCACGCTCGGGCCGGCCACCGACCCGCCCGGCATGCTCGATGCGCTGCTGCGCGCGGGCGTCGACGTGGTGCGGCTGAATTTCTCGCACGGCGATCCTGCCGCGCAGGTCGCGCGCGCGCAGGCGGTGCGCGAGGCGGCGCAGCGGGTCGGCGTCGAAGTCGGCATCCTCGCCGACCTGCCCGGGCCGAAGCTGCGCATCGAACGCTTTGCGGAAGGACGCGTGCAGCTGAAGGCGGGCGAACGCTTCGACCTGGTGGCGCGCGCCGACGCCCCGCCCGGCACTGCGCGCGAAGTCGGCATCAGCTACCTCGGCCTGCCCGACGACGTCCGCGCCGGCGACATCCTGCTGCTGGACGACGGCATGGTGCAGCTGCAGGTGCAGCGCATCGAGGGCGAACGCATCGTCACCACCGTGCTCAACGACGGCGCGCTGTCCGACCGCAAGGGACTGAACCGCCTCGGCGGCGGGCTCTCGCTGGGCGCGCTGACCGACACCGATCGCGAACTGATCGCCGTCGCGGCGCGGCTGGGCGCCGACTTCATCGCGGTTTCGTTCTGCCGCAACGCCGCCGACATGGAGGAGGCGCGGGCCATCGCCCGCGGCCACGGCAGCGACGCGGCGATGTGCGCCAAGATCGAGCGCGCCGAGGCGATCGAGAACCTGGCCGAGATCATCGACGCCAGCGACACGGTGATGGTCGCGCGCGGCGACCTCGGGGTGGAGATCGGCGACGCCGAACTGCCGGGCCTGCAGAAGAAGATCATCCGCGAGTCGCTGGCGCGCAGCCGGGTGGTGATCACCGCCACGCAGATGCTGCAGTCCATGGTCGACAGCCCGATCCCGACCCGCGCCGAGGTGCTCGATGTCGCCAACGCGGTGATCGACGGCACCGACGCGGTGATGCTGTCGCAGGAATCGGCCGCGGGGAATTACCCGCTCAAGGCGGTCGAGGCGATGGCGCGGATCTGCATCGGCGCCGAGAAGCAGTTCGAGATGGACACCGATTTCGAGAAGGCGCAACGCGACCTGCAGCGCGCCGACCAGGCGATCGCGATGGCGGCGATGTTCCTGTCCGAGCACATCGGCGTGCGCGCGATCGTGGCGATGACCGAATCCGGCGGCACCGCGCGCTACCTGTCGCGGTTCCGTTCCAACGTGCCGATCTTCGGCCTGTCGCGGCACGCCGGCGCGCGCCGGCGGATGGCGCTGATGCGCGACGTGTTCCCGATCGCCTTCGACACCCGCGGCATGGCCACCCGCGAGGCCGCGCGCGAGGCGCTGAAGTCGCTGTTCGACGCCGGCCTGCTGGCCGAGGGCGACCGCGTGGTGTTCACCAGCGGCGACCACATGGAGCAGCACGGGGCGACCAATACCCTGCGCCTGCTGCAGGTCGGCCCGGGCGGGCTGGCGCAGGGCCTGGGGGAGATTTGACCGACGCAGGCCGGCGTGCTATTTCGCCGGGAACTGCACGGATTGCGGCAGCGCCTGCTGCCTCTGCCGCACCTGCGACTGGAGCGATTCGATGAACAGGCAACGGATTCCAACCGCCGTCGTGCTGGCCATGGTCCTGTCGAGCGCGGCCATCGCACAGGAGAAGCAACGCGTCGCCAACGAAGGCACCATCGGCGACAAATGGATGCTGGCCGATGGCGCGACGCTGGCGACGGCCGCCTATCCGGCGTCGCTCGCGGCCCGTGGCGACAACGCGTGCATCGCCCTGGGCTACCTGATCGGCAAGGACGGCTCGACTTCCGATTTCGCGGTGCTCAAGCAATGGAACAGCGAGTCCGGCGAGCAGGAGCCGGTCGACGGGTATTGGCAGGCCTTCGCCCAGGCCGGCGCCGACGCGGTGTCGCAATGGCGCTTCAAGGCGCGCCCCGGGGTCGACGTGGTCATCCCGACCTACACCGTCGCCACCCTGGGGTTCCAGGGCGGCAAGCAGGCCATCGATGGCGCCGCCCTGCGCGAGCATTGCCAGATCAAGGACCTGGCCGACCAGCTGGCACGGGTCAAGTCGAAACGCTTCGAACGCGGCGACACCCTCAAGCAGGACATGGAGAAGAACCGCATGCGGCAGCGGGAGCAGCAGGTCGAGGAAATCATGCGGCGTGCCAACTCCAAGCCGCGCTGACTCCGGCGGAGCCGCGGGTTCGCGATCGTTGCCGGCCTGCCGGCGCCGCCACGGCATTTCCCGACGCCCGCCTGGCGGGCCGCTGGATTCCAGCGTAAGCCACTGTTTGGCAATGAACTTTTGCCTGCGCGACCGGCTATAATGGCGTTCTTCCACAACGCCGCCGCAGGACACCCATGAGCATCGAACAGCTTGCCGAAACTGCCCTGGCCATGGTCGCCGCGGGCAAGGGCATCATCGCCATCGACGAGTCCAACAACACCATCGCCAAGCGGTTCGCCGCCGTGGGCGTGGACAGCACCGAGGAAAACCGCCGCGCCTACCGCGAGATGCTGCTGACCACCCCGGGCCTGGGCGAACACATCTCCGGTGCGATCCTGTACGACGAAACCATCCGCCAGTCGACCGCCGCCGGCGTGCCTTTCACCAAGGTGATGGCGGACAACGGCATCATCCCGGGGATCAAGGTCGACAAGGGCACCCATCCGCTGGCCGGCTTCCAGGGCGAGGTCGTCACCGAGGGCCTCGACGGCCTGCGCGACCGGCTCAAGGAGTACTACGCGCTGGGTGCGCGCTTCGCCAAGTGGCGCGCGGTGATCAACATCGGCGAGGACATCCCGTCGGGCAGCTGCATCGAGGCCAACTCGCACGCGCTGGCGCGCTACGCCGCGCTGTGCCAGGAGCAGGGCCTGGTGCCGATGGTGGAGCCGGAAGTGCTGATGGACGGCAGCCACGACATCGAGACCTGCTACGAGGTGACCGAAGTCGTGTTGCGCTCGCTGTTCGACGCGCTGTACCAGCAGAACGTGATGCTCGAGGGCACCATCCTGAAAGCCTCGATGGTGGTCTCCGGCAAGGATTGCGACGAGCAGGCCTCGGTCGAGGAAGTCGCCGAGTCCACCCTGATGTGCCTGAAGTCGGCGGTGCCGGCGATCCTGCCGGGCATCGTGTTCCTGTCCGGCGGCCAGTCCGACGAGGACGCCACCGCGCACCTGGACGCGATGAACCGCATGGGCCCGCACCCGTGGCCACTGAGCTTCAGCTACGGCCGCGCGATGCAGTCGGCTGCGCTGAAGATCTGGTCGCAGGACATCGCAGGCAACGTTGCCAAGGCGCAGGCCATGGTGTTGGAGCGCGCCCGCGACAACGGCATGGCGGCACTGGGCCGGTGGTCGAAGGCCGCGTGATTTTTCGGAACCCCGGGTGACATGGAAACGCCGGCATCAAGCCGGCGTTTTCGTTTACCGCCCGGTCCGGGACGGATTCAGCCCGGCGTCGCGGGCCATTCGCCATCGGTGCGTTTGCGGCAAGCGCGCTACAGGCTCGCCAGCCACTCGTCGTCGGATCCTTCGATCACGCCTTCCAGCAGGAAGGTCGACAGGTAGCGCTCGCCCGTATCGGGCAGCATCGCCAGGATCACGTCGCCGTCCCTGGCCGATTTCGCCACTTCCAGCGCGGCGGCCACGGTCGCGCCGGCCGAGATGCCGACGAACACGCCTTCTTCCTGCGCAAGCCGACGCGCGGTATCGCGCGCGAGCAGGTCGTCGACCGGGACGATCGCGTCGGCGACGGCGCGATCGAGCACTTCCGGAACGAAATCCGGGGTCCAGCCCTGGATCTTGTGCGGCTGCCATTGCTTGCCGGTGAGCAGCGATGCGCCGGCCGGTTCGCAGGCGGTGACGCGGACCTCGGGTCGCGCCAGCTTCAGCACCTCGCCGACGCCGGTCAGGGTGCCGCCGGTGCCCCAGCCGGTGACGAAATGATCGAGCCTGCGCCCGGCGAAATCGCGCAGGATTTCCGCCGCGGTGGTCTGGCGGTGATAGGCCGGATTGGCCGGGTTGGTGAACTGGCGGGCGAGGAACCAGCCGTGCTTGGCCGCCAATTCCTCGGCGCGCTTCACCATGCCGGTGCCGCGTTCGGCGGCGGTGGTCAGGATCACCCTGGCGCCATAGGCGCGCATCAGCTTGCGGCGTTCGATCGAGAAGGTCTCGGTCATCACCGCGACGAACTTGTAGCCGCGCGCCGCGCAGACCATCGCCAATGCCACCCCGGTGTTGCCGGACGTGGCCTCGATCACGGTGTCGCCCGGCTTGAGCAGGCCGCGCGCCTCGGCGTCCAGGATGATGGCGATCGCCAGCCGGTCCTTGACCGAGCCGCCAGGGTTGAAGCTTTCGACCTTGGCGTACAGGGAGACGCCTGACGGGGCGATGCGGTTCAGGCGCACCACCGGGGTGCGGCCGATGGTGTCGAGGATGCTGTCGTGGATCATGGGAGGATTCCGGGTGAGGGAAGGGGCCGCGGCAATGATGCAAGGGCGTGAACGGGTGCGGTACTCATGACCAACGCAATCCGTTGGCACGGCCGGGCGTCGGCGACCACCGCCTGGTCAGTCCCCGAAATGCAGCCCGCACTCGCGCTTGAGGCCGAAGAAGCGGGTGTCCTCCTCGCGCATGCCCGGCTCCAGGCGCCGGGTGGTGTGGACGTCGCCGATCGAGACGTAGCCCTGGTGCCACAAGGGGTGATAGGGCAACTGGTGCTGCTGCAGGTAGTTCCAGACATCGCGGTCGCTCCAGTCGGCGAGCGGGTGCACCTTCCAGCGGCCGTCGCGAACCTCCAGGAACTCGATGCCGGCGCGACTGTGCGACTGGCTGCGGCGCAGCCCGGCAATCCATGTCCGCACCCCCAGCTCGTCCAGGGCGCGCTGCATCGGCTCGACCTTGCGCTCACGGTTGTAAC
Organism: Lysobacter sp.; assembly: GCA_036676275.1. GTDB lineage: Bacteria > Pseudomonadota > Gammaproteobacteria > Xanthomonadales > Xanthomonadaceae > Cognatiluteimonas. The sequence continues at coordinate 13,852 of JAKFDF010000011.1, read as the reverse complement.
GCTCGATTCCAGGCACGCCCTGCTCCCACAGTCGACCATGGCGGGCCTCCATCCACGCCGTACCCAAGGGCGCGCGGTAGATCTTGAGGTTGAGCCGCAGTTGCTCCGCCAGCTGGTCGGCGAAGCGGTATGTTTCGGGGAACAGATAGCCGGTGTCGACCAGGATCACCGGCAGGTCGGCGCGCTGCCGGGTGGCAAGATGAAGCGCCACCGCCGACTGCGCGCCGAAGCTGGTCGACAACGCGTGCTCGCCCGGCAGTGACTGCAACGCCCAGGCCACGCGCTGCACGGCATCCTGGCTGCCCAGCCAGCGATTGAGTTCGGCCAATGCGTGCGGCTCCGCCGAAGCGGCGATCGGATCGGGCAGGATCATCCGTACAGGGTAAACGACGGAGCGCCGTGCGGCTGCGGGTGGGCACGATAGCGCGGGGTTCGCCCGGCCCGTCCGTTGATCGGGCTCGGCCGCAACGCATTCGCGAGGGCAGGGGTTGGCGGCGCGCACCCGGCCTGGTGGCAGGGTCGGAGCCACGGGCAAGCCGTTAGACTTGCCTGCTCCCCCGCAAGCGAGTCGATGATGCTCCGGCGCATCCTTCCCGTATTCGTCTTCGTTGCCCTGCTGCCGACGGGTTGTGGCAAGCCCGAGCAGGCCCCGCGCCAGGCCGCGCCGGTGACGGTGACCACCATGCGGGTGGTCCTGCAACCCTTCCACGACACCCTGCAGGCGCTCGGCACCGCCAGCGCGCACGAATCCGTCACCGTGACGGCGAAGGTCAGCGAGACCGTGCAACGGGTGCATTTCGACAGTGGCGACCAGGTCGCCAGGGGCGCGGTGCTGGTCACCCTGTCCGGGCAGCAGCAGCAGGCCGCGCTCGCGCAGGCGCGGGCGGCCGCGCTCGAGGCCGAACGGCTGTACAGGCGCCAGTCCGAGCTGGCTTCGCAACAGCTGATCGCGAGGTCGCAGCTCGACACCCAGCGCGCCGCGCGCGACTCGGCGCAGGCCCAGGTGGCGCAGGTGCGGGCGCAGCTGGGCGACCGGGTGATCCGCGCGCCGTTCGCCGGCGTGCTCGGCATCCGCCAGGTCAGCCCCGGCGCGCTGGTCACGCCGGGCACGCCGATCGCGACGCTCGACGACCTGTCGAGCGTCTATGTCGACTTCCCGGTGCCCGAGGCGGCCTTGGCCCAGGTCGGGCCGGGACAGCAGGTGCGCGGCCGCACCGAGGCCTACCGTGGCCGTGACTTCGCCGGCGTGGTGGAGACCGTGGCTGCGCGGATCGATCCGGCCACGCGCGCGGTGACGGTGCGCGCGGCGTTCCCGAACCCGGACCGGGTGCTGCGCCCGGGCATGCTGGTCACGGTCCAGGTGCAGCGCCCCCGGCGCCAGGCGCTGCTGGTGCCGGAGATCGCGGTGGTCCAGGTCGGGCAGACCTCGTTCGTCTATCGGGTCAGGGACGACGCCACGGTCGAGCAGGCGCGGGTCGCGCTCGGCGTTCGTGGCGATGGCAAGGTCGAGATCCTGGAAGGCCTGGAGAGCGGCGACCGCATCGTGGTCGACGGCACCGGCAAGCTGCGGCCCGGCGCCAGGATCGCGGCGGCGGACGTGGCCCGGGCCGCGCCGGGGAACTGACCCATGAAGTTGTCGGATACCTCGATCCAGCGGCCGGTGTTCGCCACGGTGATGAGCCTGCTGTTGATCGTGCTGGGCGTCATGGCGTTCTCGCGGCTGACCCTGCGCGAGCTGCCGGCGATCGACCCGCCGATCGTGTCGGTCGACGTCAGCTACCCGGGCGCATCGGCGGCGGTGGTCGAGACCCGCGTCACCCAGGTGCTGGAGGATGCGCTGTCCGGGATCGAAGGCATCGAAACGCTGCAGTCGCGCAGCGTCAACGGACGCTCGTCGGTGACCCTGGAATTCACCCTCAACCGCGACATCGAGGCCGCCGCCAACGACGTGCGCGACGCCATCAGCGGCGTCGCCGACCGCATGCCCGACGAAGCCGATCCGCCGGAAGTGGAGAAGGCCGACAGCGACTCGGACACCATCATCTGGCTCAACATGAGCTCGACCACGATGGACACGCTGGAGCTGTCGGACTACGCCGACCGCTACGTGGTGGACCGGCTGTCGAGCCTGGAGGGCGTGGCCCAGGTGCGCATCGGCGGGCGCCAGCGCTACGCCATGCGGGTGTGGCTGGACAGCGCGGCGATGGCCGCACGCGGGATCACGCCGGGCGACGTCGAATCAGCGCTGCGCGCCGAGAACGTCGAACTGCCGGCCGGGCGGCTCGAATCCGGCACCCGCGACTTCACCCTGCGCGTGGAGCGCAATTACGCGACCGCGGAAGACTTCGCCCGGATCCCGCTGCGCGAGGGCGCCGACGGCTACGTCGTGCGGCTGGGCGATGTCGCCAGGGTCGAGCTCGCCTCGGCCGAGCGACGTGCCTACTACCGCAGCAACGGCCAGCCCAACATCGGCCTGGGCATCATCAAGACTTCGACCGCCAATGCGCTCGATGTCACCCGTGCCGCGCGCGCGACGGCCGCGGAAATCCAGAAGTCGTTGCCGCAAGGCACGAACATCTTCGTCGCCTTCGACGACACCGTGTTCATCGAGGCGGCGATCGACCGGGTGTACGCCACCCTGGCCGAATCGATCGCGCTGGTGCTGTTGGTGATCTGGCTGTTCCTGGGCAGTTTCCGCGCGGCGATGATCCCGGCGCTGACGGTGCCGGTGTGCCTGATGGCGGCCTTCATCCCGCTGTACGCGTTCGGCTACTCGATCAACCTGCTGACCCTGCTGGCGCTGGTGCTGTCGATCGGCCTGGTGGTGGACGACGCGATCGTGGTGCTGGAGAACATCCAGCGCCGGGTCGACCTCGGCGAGCCGCGGCTGCTGGCGGCGGTGCGCGGCACCCGCCAGGTGGCGTTCGCGGTGATCGCCACCACCACCGTGCTGGTGGCGGTGTTCCTGCCGGTGGGCTTCATGGAAGGCAATACCGGGCGACTGTTCCGCGAGTTGTCGGTGGCGCTGGCGGGCGCGGTGGCGTTGTCGGCATTCGTGGCGCTGACCCTGACCCCGATGATGTCGTCCAAGCTGTTGCGCCCGCATGCGCAGGAGAAAGGCACGCGCGTGCACCGCTGGACCAATGCCGGCCTGGCACGGCTGGCGGACGGTTACCAGCGCGTGCTCGGGATCACCCTGGGGCGTTACTGGCTCATCGGCGGACTGCTGCTCGCCGCGGCGGCGCTCGCATTCGCGCTGTTCAGGCTGGTGCCGTCGGAACTGGCGCCCGCGGAGGACCGCGGCGCGTTCTTCGTCTCGATCGTGGGACCGGAAGGCGCCGGCTTCGACTACACCGTCAAGCAGGTGCAGCAGGTGGAGAAGATCTTCGCCAGGCGCGTCGGCGACGGCGGCCCGATCCGTCGCTACAACACCCGCGCGCCCGGCGGCTTCGGCGCGAGCGAGGAAATGCATACCGGCAACGTGATCGTGTTCCTGGAGGACTGGGACAAGCGCCGGCAGTCGACCGCGGAAGTCGCCGAATCGCTGCGCAAGGACCTCGACGGCCTCGCCGGGGTGCGCGCGCAACCGCGCGTGGGCGGCGGCCTGGTGGGCAGCCGCGGGCAGCCGGTGCAGATCGTGCTCGGCGGACCGGAGTACGCCGAGATCGCGCGCTGGCGCGACATCGTGATGCAGAAGATGGAAGCCAACCCCGGCTTTTTCTCGGTGGATTCCGACTACAAGGAAACCCGCCCGCAGATGCGCGTGCAGATCGACCGCCAGCGCGCCTCCGACATCGGCGTCAGCGTGGCCGACATCGGCCGTGCGCTGGAAACGATGATGGGCGGACGGCAGGTGACCACTTTCGTCCAGGACGGCGAGGAATACGACGTGATCGTCCAGGCCGGGCGCGACGGCCGCGCCGCGCCGGCCGACCTGCAGGCCGTGCAGGTGCGCGCGCGCAGCGGCGAACTGGTGCCGCTGTCCAACCTGGTCACGCTGAGCGAACTGGCCGAGGCCGGCAGCCTCAACCGCTTCAACCGCCTGCGCGCGATCACCATCAGCGCCGGCCTCGCCCCCGGCTACACCATGGGCGAGGCGCTGGCGTTCCTGGATGGCGTGGTCGCCGCCGACCTGCCCGATTACGCCCAGGTCGACTGGAAGGGCGAATCGCGCGAGTACCAGAAGGCGGGCGGCGCGGTGCTGCTCACCTTCACCCTCGCATTGCTGGTGGTCTACCTGGTGCTGGCGGCGCAGTTCGAGAGCTTCATCCACCCGCTGGTGATCATGTTGACGGTGCCGCTGGGCGTGCTCGGCGCGCTGATCGGCCTGTGGATTACCGGCGGCACCCTGAACCTGTTCTCGCAGATCGGCATCGTGATGCTGGTCGGGCTGGCGGCCAAGAACGGCATCCTGATCGTCGAGTTCGCCAACCAGTTGCGCGATGCCGGGCGCAGCGTGCGCGAGGCGATCGTCGAATCGGCCGGGGTCAGGCTGCGGCCGATCCTGATGACCTCGATTTCCACCATGGTCGGCGCGATTCCGCTGGTCGCCGCGGGCGGGCCGGGATCGGCCAGCCGCGCGACCATCGGCGTGGTGGTGATCTTCGGGGTCGGCTTCTCCACCCTGCTGTCGTTGTTCGTGGTGCCGGTGTTCTATGCCCTGCTGGCGCCGTACACGCGTTCGCCGAGGGCGATCGAGGCCCGGGTGCGCGAACTCGACGCAACGATCCGGCCGGTCGAGGACGAGGCGTGAGCGGGGAGCAACGCCTGTACGGCCTCAATGCGGTGCGCGCGGTGTACGCGCGCCGCCCGCAGGCGATCCGCAAGCTGTACCTGGCGCAGGCGCGGGTCCCGCAACTGCAGCCGCTGCTCAAATGGTGCGTGGCCAACCGGATCGGCTACCGCGTGGTCGCCGAGGACGACCTGCGCAAGCTCGCCGCGAGCAGCCACCATGAAGGCGTGGTCGCCGACGTGCTACGCCAGGAACCGCAACCGCTCACGACCTGGTTGCCCGAGCTGGCCGACGGCCCGCAATGCGCGTTGTGGCTCGACGGCGTCGGCAACCCGCACAACCTCGGCGCGATCCTGCGTTCGGCCGCGCATTTCGGCGCGGCCGCGGTGCTGCTGCCCAAGGCCTCGACGCTGGCGCTGTCCGGTGCCGCCGCGCGGGTCGCCGAGGGCGGCGCCGAGGCGGTCCCGTTCGTGCGCATGGGGCGCGAGGACAACGCGATGGCGCAGTTGCGCGGCGCCGGCTTCGCGCTGGCGGCGACCGTGGTGCGCGGCGGCACGGACCTGTTCGCGATGCGGTTGCCGCAACGGCTGGTCTACGTGCTCGGCGCCGAGGGCGAGGGCATGGACGCCGGGCTTGCGGCCGCCTGCGACCTGCGCCTGTCGATTCCCGGCAGCGGCGCGGTGGAGAGCCTCAACGTCGCGGCCGCGACCGCCGTCCTGCTCGCCGCATGGGCGCGGCCTTGCTGAAATGGGTCAGCGGCGTTGCCCCTCGGCGCGCTCGGGCGAGCTGCCGAAGCCGCCCTCGGCCTGGGCCGCGAGATAGGTGAACACGGCATAGGCGGCGACGTTCTGCGCCAGCGCCTTCGGGTCGATCTTGTCGAGGGTGTCGTCGGCGGTGTGGTGCAGGTCGAAGTACTCGGTGCCGTCGTGGCCGAGCCAGCCCCAGGCCGCGCCAGCACCCGCGAACGGGCCGATATCCGATTCCGGGCTGCCCTGGCCGGGCATCCAGGCGATGCCCAGCGGCTCGAGCGCGGTCGCGATCTGCGCGATCGCATCCTTGGCATCGCCGGCGATGTTGCCGGCATCGAAGCCGTAGATGCGGCCGGCGCCGAAGTCGCTTTCCGAGACGATGGCGTGCTTCGCCAACTCGGCGGCATGCGCCTTGGCGTAGGCGAAGCCGCCGTAGAGGCCCTGCTCCTCGTTGGCGAACGCGACCACGCGGATGCTGCGCGCCGGACGCCGCGGCAGGTCGCCGATGAGCTTGGCCGCGGCCATCGAGATGCCGATGCCGGCGGCGTCGTCGATCGCGCCGGTGCCCGCATCCCAGGAATCCAGGTGGCCGCCGATCAGCACGATCTCGTCCGGGCGGCTGCTGCCGGTGATTTCGCCGATCACGTTCTGCGAGGTGTATTCGCCGTTCCAGCCGCAGTCCAGCGCCATGCGCACCCGGGTCGACGGGTCGAGTGCCAGCAACCGCGCCAGCTGGTCGGCATCGGGATTGCTCAGTGCCGCCGCCGGGATCGGGGTCAGGCCATCAGCGAAGCGGGTGATGCCGGTGTGTCCGACGCGATGGTTGTCGGTGCCCGCCGAACGCATCAGGTAGGCGGCCGCGCCGGCGCGGACCGCCGCCGACGGGCCGGCGCCGCGCACGCGCGAACCCATGCCGTAGCCGTGTCCGTCCTGCGCGCGCTGCATGCGGTAGTCGATGAAGGCGATCTTGCCCTCGAGCGATCCGGGCGCGGCCTTCTCGAGCGAATCGAGGTCGGCGAAGCGCACCACCTGGCCGGCGACCGTGCCGCCGGGGCTGCCGCCGAGCGCGGTCAGCACCAATGCTTGCGAGTGCGGGCCGAGCACCTGCGCATGCTCGCCGCGGCGCTCCCATCTCGGAAAGGTCACCGGCTCGGTCCAGACCTTGTCGAAACCCAGCTGTTCGAACTTGGCCCTGGCCCAGGCCACCGCGCGCGCATCGGCTTCGCTGCCGGCCAGGCGCGGGCCGACTTCGGTGGTCAGCGATTCGACGACCCGCCAGCCGGTGTCGTCGTTGAGCGCGGCCTCGCGCAGTTGCGCGGCGGTGGCGATCGCGGCGTCGGGAATGCGGGTGGGTTGCGCGGCGGCTGCAGGCAGTGCGACGGCGAAGACCGGCAGGAACGAGGCGAGCAGCAACGGCGCAAGACGCATGGCGGACTCCGGCGGTGTCGGCAGGGAATGTCGCCGGGACGCATCGACGAAGCGGGTCGGCGAAAACGGCGAAGCCGCGAGCTTAGCAGTCCGCGGCTTCGCCTCTTTGTGCAACAAGTCACGCGCGGTCGCCATCGCCAAGGCGGGCTTGCCCGCCCCGATCCCGCGCGCGGCCCGGCGAGCCAGGCGACGACTAGGGTTCAGCGCTTCAGCGAATCCCGGATCTCGCGCAGCAGCAGCACCTCTTCCGGCGGCGCGGCGGCCACTTCGGCCGCAGGCTTGCGCATGCGGTTGTAGGCCTTGACCACCAGGAAGATCACGAACGCGATGATCAGGAAATCGATCAGCGCCTGGATCAACATCCCGTACCGCACCGCGACCTCGGCCACCGTTGCGCCGGCGGCATCGGCGGTTTCCGGCCGCATCACGTATTTCCAGTCGCTGACGCTGACGCCGCCAAGCGCGACGCCGACGATCGGCATGACGATGCCGTCCACCATCGCGGTGACGATCTTGCCGAACGCGGCACCGATCACCACGCCGACCGCCAGGTCCAGTACGTTGCCCCTGGCGATGAATTCCTTGAACTCGCTGACCATGCCCATCGTCGTCTCCCCGGTGCAGACCCCTGCGCGGCAAGCCTACAGCGGCATGACGGGCGGCGCGATGCGGCCGCGGAATTCGACCACGCCATCCAGGGCCGCGCGGAACGTGTCTCCGGGCTGCAGCGGGCCGACTCCGGCGGGGGTGCCCATGAACACCAGGTCGCCGGCACGCAGGGCGTACAGCTTCGAAAGCTCGTGCAGGATGTCGGCGACGTCCCAGACCAGGTCCGACAGCGCGCCGTGCTGGCGAAGCTCGCCATTGACCTCGAGGCTGAGCGTGCGCGTGGACAGGTCGCCGGCCGCGGGCGCCGGGACGATTTCGCTCAGCGGCGCGGAGGCGTCGAAGGCCTTGCCGATGTCCCATGGCAGGCCCCTCGCCTTGGCCTCGGCTTGCAGGTCGCGGCGGGTCAGGTCCAGGCCGACGCCATAGCCGAAGACCAGCGCCATGGCGTCGGCCGCGGCGACTTCGCCGGGCGGCGCATCGCGGCCCAGGGCGACGACCAGTTCCACTTCGTGGTGCAGTTCGCGGGTGCCCGGGGGGTACGGCACGACGCCCTCGCCGACGATCGCATCGGCCGGCTTGAGGAAGAACACCGGGCGGCCGCGTTCCGACTTTGTCGCCGGTGCCTGCGCTCCCATTTCGCGTGCATGGTCGGCGAAGTTGCGGCCGACGCAGTAGATGCGGTGCACCGGGAAGGTGCCGCTGTCCGGGCCCTCGCCGCGCACGGCGATGCGTGCAGTCGGCGGCGCCGGGACGACATCGCTCATGCCTGCGGCAGGACCGGCTTGCCCAGTACCCGGAATTCGCCGTCGACCACGCGCGCAGGCCGCGCATCCCGCCGGCCCAGGGGTTTGCCACGTTGCCTCCACAGCCGGTACAGCAAGCCCGCGCCCAGCATCGCGACGCCGACGAACACGCTGAAGAACACCAGCACCAGCAACACCCCGAGCCCGAGCAGGCCCAGCAACACGCGCAGCAGCGGGTGGCGCGGCTTGCGCGGCGCCATGACGGCGCGGAAGGCGTTGCCGCCGGAGCGGATACGATCGAAGCGGAAGTGGAATGCGGACATCTGTTTGTCGGTGTCGTGACACAATTGGCGAGGTTGCCGGGACGGCAGTATCGGGCGGGGCGCGGTTCGGTTTGTGAGAACTTCGTTAAACAACGATGGCGATCGCGTCGCGCCGCTGGCGCGCCTGGAGCAGATCGAGGACGGCGGCTTCGCCGAGGCCGAAGCCGTGCTCGACGGCGATCCGGAGTCCCTGATCCTGCATCGCGATGGCGCGGTGGTGCGCGCGTGGCTCAATGTCTGCCCGCATGCCGGCAGGCGCCTGGACTGGGCGCCGGGGAAGTTCCTGAAGTCCAGGGACGGGCTGCTGGTGTGCGCGGTGCACGGCGCCAGCTTCGAATTGCAGGGCGGGCAGTGCGTGGCCGGGCCGTGCCGCGGCGATTGCCTGCGCGGGGTTGCGGTGCAGGTGCGCGACGGCGACGTATTCCTCGTGCCGGCGCAATGACCGGCGCGCCGCGGTCTAGAAAACCAGGTTGACCATCACCACCACGATCGCGGTATAGACCAGCGTCAACGGCCCGCCGACGCGCCACATGTCGCGCGGGGTATAGCCGGCGGGACCGGTGATCATCGAGATCGACGGGTTGGACGCGGTGATGAAGTTGTTGGACGCCGACAGCGCCACGATCAGCGCGAACCCGGTCGGGTCGCCGCCCACGGCCAGGGCCAGGTTGATCGCCAGCGGCACCATCACGATGGTCGCGCCGACGTGGCTGATCACCAGCGAGAACGCGGTGGTCAGCAGGCCGAGCACCAGTTCGATCAGCCACACCGGCAGGCCGTGCGGCAGCCGCTCGATGCTGTGGCCCGCGACCCAGGCGGCGGTGCCGCTGGAATCCATCGCCCAGCCCAGCGGGATCAGGCAGGCCATCAGGAACACCGTCTTCCAGCTGATCGCGGCGTAGGCCTCGTCCATCTTCAGCACGCCGGTGACCAGCATGCCGGCGACCCCGGTCATCAGCGCGATCGAGGTCGGGATCCGCGAGGACAGCGCCAGCAGCATGCTGATGGCGAAGATCGCCATCGCGACCTTGAACTTGTGCGGGCGCTGCTCGCCCTTGGGGTAGTCGGTGACCACGACGAAGTCGCGGCTCCTGGCCGCATCGGCCAGGTCGGTCCAGATGCTGTGCAGCACCAGCATGTCGCCGGCGCGCAGCGGCATGTTGCGGATGTTCTCGTTGTGCACTTCCTTGTCGCGGTTGATCGCCAGCAGGCTGATGCCCTGTTGCTTGCGCAGGCGCAGGTCGGCGGCGCTCTTGCCGATGAACTTCGAGGTCGGCGGCACCACCGCCTCGGAAATGCCGGCGCGGCTGGGATTGAACAGGTCGCCGAACTCGCGCAGCCGCGTCGACAGCCGCAGGAACTGGTTCTGGGCGAAGTCGGCCACCTGCTGCCGCGCGCCCATCGCGCCGAGCACGCTGCCGACCCAGATCCGGGTGTCCGCCGGCGGCGCCAGCCGCGACTCGTTGCCGGTCTTGAGGGCCAGCAGCAGCGGCGCGCCGTGCAGCGCCTCGGCCTCGCCCAGCGACATGCCCACCAGCGGGCTGTCGGCACTGACGGTGAGTTCGAACACGTCGCCCTCGATGCCGTAGGTGTTGGCGAAATAACTCTGGGTGCGCGCCGGGGTCACGCCCTTGTCGCCGTCCTCGCGCAACAGCCTGGCGCCGAAGAAGTGGAAGTACAGCAGGCACGCGGCCAGCAGCGCCAGGCCGATCGGCAGCGGCGCGAACATCTTCAACGGCTCCAGCGTGGCCACGCCCGAAGGCAGGTTGGCATTGGCCGAGACCAGCAGGTCGTTGAGCAGGATCAGCGGCGAATTGCCGACCATGGTCAGGCCGCCGCCCATGATGATCGCCGCCGACATCGGCATCAGCAGCCGCGACAGGCTGATGCCGGTGCGCGCGGTCAGGCGCGAGGCGATCGGCAGGTACAGCGCGGTCACCGAGGTGTTCTGCATGATCGAGGAATTCAGGCCCGCGACCGCCGAGGTGAACAGCAACAGCCGTTCCTCGACGCCGCGCGCGCGCCTCAGCAGCCAGCCGGCAAGGCGGTTGAGCGCGCCGGTGCGGTCCAGGCCGGCGCCCAGCACCATGGTGGCGATGACGTTGATCACCGCGTCGGAGGAAAAGCCGCTGAAGATGTCCTCCGGCGCCACGAGCCCGGTCAACCCGAGCAGCACCAGCACCACCAGCGCGACCACGTCGGCCCGGATCCGCTCGAACACGAACATCAACATCGTGAAGCCCACCAGCCCGAGCACGAGCTTCATGTCGGTGGTGAGCGTCAGCGCGGTATCCATCAGTGGGTATCCACTGGTGCCATCCCGAGCGAAGCGAGGGATCTGCTGGTGCTTTTGCCCGGGATGTCCAACAACAGGTTCCTCGCTGCGTTCGGAATGACAGGCTCAGGTCTTGTCGTAGAGCAGGTCCCAGACGCCGTGTCCGAGCTTCTGGCCGCGGGTCTCGAAGTGGGTCTGCGGCCGCCACTCCGGCCGCGGTACATGGCCGCGCGCGCCAGCGCGGTTGCGCAGGCCCGGCGTGGCGTCGAGCACGTCCCACATCTGCTCGGCATAGTCGTGCCAATCGGTGGCGAGGTGCAAGCGGCCGCCGGCGGCGAGCTTGGCGGCGATCAGCCCGGCGAACTCCGGCTGCAGCAGCCGGCGCTTGTTGTGGCGCTTCTTGTGCCAGGGATCGGGGAAGTAGATCCGGACCTCGTCGAGGGCGCCATCGGCGATCTCGTGCCGCAGCACCTCGACCGCGTCGTGGTGGTAGACGCGCACGTGGTCGCTGCTGTCGGCGGCGAGCGCATTGAGCAGGCGGCCGACGCCGGGGGCATGGACCTCGATGCCGACCAGGTCGCGGTCGTGGTCGTGCCGCGCGGCGAAGCGCAGCGCCTCGCCGTTGCCGAAGCCGATCTCCAGCACCCGCCGGGCCTTGCGCCCGAAGACCGCGTCGAAGTCGCGAGGTTGCCCGGTGTAATCCAGGCCGAAGCGCGGCCACAGCTGGTCGAACGCGCGTTGCTGCGCGGGCGTGAAGCGGCCCTGGCGCAGCACGAAGCTGCGCACCCTGCGCCGGCCTTCCTCGACCGTGAAGGGCTTGGCTGGGGTCTTGGCGCCGTCGCTGGTGAACGGGTCGGTCATGCCCGCGCGCCGTGGACGGAGGCGGTCACGTGATCAGTCCGTCGACCGGCGACGAGGCACTGGCATAGCGCTTGCGCGGGATCCGCCCGGCGCGGAACGCCGCACGGCCGGCCTCGACCGCAAGCTTCATCGCATGCGCCATCAGCACCGGATCCCTGGCGCCGGCGATCGCGGTGTTCATCAGTACGCCGTCGCAGCCCAGCTCCATCGCGATCGCGGCATCCGAGGCGGTGCCCACGCCGGCGTCGACGATGATCGGTACCCCGGCGTTCTCGACGATCTCCAGCAGGTTGTAGCGGTTCTGGATGCCCAGGCCCGAGCCGATCGGGGCGGCCAGCGGCATCACCGCGACGCAGCCGATCTCTTCAAGCCGCTTGGCGAGGATCGGGTCGTCGGAGGTATAGACCATGACGTCGAAACCGTCGCGCACCAGGGTCTCGGCGGCGGCCAGGGTCTGGACCACGTCCGGGAACAGCGTCTTCTGGTCGCCCAGCACCTCGAGCTTGACCAGCGTGTGGCCGTCGAGCAGTTCGCGCGCCAGGCGGCAGGTGCGCACGGCGTCGTCGGCGCTGTAGCAGCCGGCGGTATTGGGCAGGATCGTGTAGCGGTCCGGCGGCAGCACGTCGAGCAGGTTGGGCTCGCCCGGGTTCTGGCCGATGTTGCTGCGGCGGATCGCGACGGTGACGATCTGGCTGCCGGCCGCTTCGGTGGCGCGGCGGGTTTCGTCCAGGTCGCGGAACTTGCCGGTGCCGGTCAACAGGCGCGAGCGGTAGGGCTTGCCGGCGATGAACAGGGCGTCGCCGCCGGGTAGTGCGGGGTCGTGCGTCATGCGGGAATGTTACCAGTGCCGCCGGTCGGTCATGGGGGGCCGGTGGTCAGCCAGGCGCCGGAATCCGCAAAGTCGTGGCCGCCCGGAATGCCGCGCTGCGTGTTGCGCTGTGAGTGGATGATCCGATCAGGCGGCACCCCTGACCCCGGACCGGTCGTCGGCTCGCGCGCGGTGCACCATCGCGCGGTACGCCAAACGCACACCCGGCGCGAGCCGGCGTCGCAAAGCCCAAGGGTCCCTAGCGGTCACCCCACCGCCGCGGGACAGCCGGGTTCCCATACCGCCGGTGGTCATCGCGCGGTCTTTGCAGGTCTCGTCAATGGCACAGCCGGCGCAAGCCGGTGCCGCAAAGCTTTCGGATGCCGCTTCCGTGGCATGGCCGGGCTACCGAGTCGACTTGGCTTGGGTGGCTGCCGCCCGAATGGAAACCCCCCGACATGGACACGACACACACTTGGCTCAAAGCGGCCGCCTTGGCTACCGCGGCAGGACTGGTGCTGGGGATTGCCCCGGCACAGGCCTCCGTGGTGGATCCGGCCGTCCTTTTCGTTGGTGGCAATCCGATCACGTGCACTGAACCAACCGGCAACACCATTGGGCTTGGCTACAAGCACTGGCTCAAGATCGATGGCTATCCCAATGGCCAGTACGACCTGGTCGTGGATGGCAACACCGTGGGTTCGGTCAGCGTGACCCAGACCCAGGGTGGGATCGACTGGACCTCGACCTTCCCGATCGATGCCGTGATCATGAAGGGCAGCGACAAGGCCAATCTGTATCCGTACATCAAGCCGCCCTCGGAGCCCGCCGGCACCGACTGGGACGCGCGCAGCTACACGGGATCGGTAATGGTCGATACCGACCTCAACTTTCCCGCCGGTTCCAGCCATGTGGAATTCTGCTTCGGCGACGTCCCGCCGCCGACGATCAGCAAGACAGCAACCGGTAGCTGGATCGCGAGCAACGATTGGTCCCTGCAGAAGTCGGCCGACCCGACCTCCATCCGGATGTTCGACGGGGACAGCCACGTTGTCGATTACACAGTAACCGCGACCAGGACACCGTGGGGGGCGTTCACAGTCTCCGGAGTCATCGAGATCAACGATCCGATCGAGCGTGGCTTCCATGTCGACAGCGTTGCCGACAGCATTGTCTTCGCCGCCGATCCCGCAATGCCGAAGAACATGTTCCATCCCGCGCTCGTCTGCATCGATGTTGACGACGCCAGCACGGTCATCCACCGCTGTACCTACAGCATCACGCTGAGCAGCAAGGTGTATTCGTTCCTGGCGGCAGGCGGGGC
>JAKFDF010000010.1:0-1800 GCA_036676275.1 Lysobacter sp. | reverse complement strand
GCCTACGTGCCCGAGTCGCCGGCGCTGTACGAGCAGTTCACGCCCATGGAAATCCTCCGTATGGCGCTGTCCATGTACGGCATTCGCCGGGCGGACGAGAAGGCCTGGTGCCTGGGCTGGCTGGAGCGCTTCTCCATCGGTGCGGCGGCCAACCGACGCATTCGCGAATTGTCCAAGGGTACGGTGCAGCGCGTGGCGCTGGCCCACGCGATGGTGGTGCAACCCAAGCTGCTGGTGCTGGATGAACCGCTGTCGGGCCTCGACCCGGTCGGGCGCAAGGATGTGGTGGATATCCTCAACGAGTACAAGGGGCAGGGCGGGGCGATCTTCTTCACCTCCCATGTGCTGCATGATGTCGAGCGCATCGCCGACCGCTTCGGCTTCATCAACAAGGGTGAACTGCTGACCGTGCGCTCGCCGCGCGAACTGGCCGCCGAGCGCGCCGACCAGATGCTGGTGCGCTTCAACGCCGCCCAGGCCATCGAACCCGGCGCCCGCCAATTGCGCGACGGCGAATACGAATGCGAGATCACCCAGCAGGCGCTGCCGGCCTTTATCGCCCGGCTCAACCTGATGGGCGGGCATCTGCTCACAGTCAAGCCGGCCGTATCGCTGGAAACCGTGTTCTTCAAGATCCTCGATGACGCCACCCGCGGTGCAGAGCCGGTGAAGATGCCGGCGCCGTCGCCGTCAAGCGATGTGTTGGCGTAGGGTGGAATCGCCGAAGGCGCTTCCACCGTTTACCGCGAATCGGGTTGGGCAGGTGTTCAGGCGATGCGAAGGCGCGGCGCGGCGCGGTGAACGGCGGATTACGCCGCTGCGCGGCTAATCCGCCCTACGAAACCAAGGATGGTGGTCGTGGCCGTAGGGTGGAATCGCCGCAGGCGCTTCCGCCGGTTACCGCGAACCGGGGTGATGCAAATTTCCGGGTGATGTGTGGGTGGCGCGGTGAACGGTGGATTACGCCGCTGCGCGGCTAATCCACCCTACGAACTCAGATGGATGTGGGAGGCAAGGAATGCCGCACTATCATCGGGCTTTCGTGCCTGGGGCGACGTGGTTTTTTACAGTCAATCTGCTGCAGCGGCGACGCAATGATTTGCTGATACGGCACGTCGATCTTCTGCGCGATGCCGTGCGGCGGGTGCATCGCCTGCATCCGTTCGTGGTCGATGCCTGGGTGGTGCTGCCCGAGCATATGCATTGTGTCTGGACGCTGCCCCCGGGCGATATGGCTTATCCCTTGCGCTGGCGCCTGATCAAGACGCTCTTTTGCCGCGTCTTGCCCCAGGATGAATATCGTTCGCCGTTGCGGGTGCAGCGGGGCGAGCGGGGTATTTGGCAGCGGCGCTACTGGGAGCACCTGATTCGTGACGACGAGGATTTTCGTCGACACCTGGACTATGTGCATATCAACCCGCTCAAGCATGGTTTGGTCGGACGGGTGCAGGATTGGCCGTATTCGAGCTTCCATCGAGATCTCCGGCGCGGGGTGTATCCGCTGGGCTGGGGCGGAGGTGTGGACGTGACGGTGGCCGGCGACGCCTGAGCGTTGCATGGGCGACATCGTCGGTCGCGTGGACGCTTTCGTTGTTGGCCGTGAATTGGGGGGCGCAGAATCCTGGGCAATGTGCGGGGTGCGCGGTGAACGGCGGATTACGCCGCTGCGCGGCTAATCCACCCTTGTATCTCGACTATCGCGTCCCAGAGAGGCGATAGTTCCCGACTGATCATCGGGGGAGGGCCAGGAAGACGTATCCACCCTCAGGCCTCGAGCCTGCTTCGTAGATAGTGCTCCGG
>JAKFDF010000009.1:0-8505 GCA_036676275.1 Lysobacter sp. | reverse complement strand
GCCGCATCCGACGCCCTGTACAAGGGTGCACGGCCGATGACCGCGGCCGACATCGCCGACACGATCTTCTGGATCGCCAGCCTGCCGCCGCACCTCAACGTCAACCGGCTGGAGATGATGCCGGTGAGCCAGAGCTTCGCAGGGTTCCAGGTCGCGCGGGACGCCTAGTCGCTTTCCCCTCGCGGCGAGGGGAAGGCCTTTCCTTGCTTCCCGTTTGCGGGGGAGAAGGTAACCCGCAAGCGCGGATGAGGGCCGGCGACGCGGTGCCGGCGGGCGCAACGACGTATGCGCCCGGACCGCGCCATGCATCCCCTGGCAATGCTTCGCGCCGCGAAGCGCCCCCGCCCCCATTCCGTGGGCGAGGGATCGCGCGCGGCCAGGCCCTGGCGTCAGCCCAACGGCTCGTCGCTGAGATAGGTGTAGGCGGTCAACCCGGCTTCGAGCGCCGCGGCCATCCGTTCCGATTCCGCCGCCGGCAATCCCGCCGCCGCGACCTTGTCGCGATACGCGGCGCGCAGGTCCTCGAGGCGATAGCCGACGTAGTCGAGCATCGCGTCGGTGGTATCGCCGCGCCGCTGCTGGGTGATGGCGTAGCCGTCGCCGGCCAGGTGCACCTCGACCGCATCGGTGTCGCCGAACAGGTTGTGGATGTCGCCGAGGATCTCCTGGTAGGCGCCGACCAGGAAGAAGCCCAGGCGATAGCTTTCGCCGCGCCTGAGCGCATGCAACGGCAGCGCGGTGTCCAGGCCGCCGTTCTCGACGTAGGCGTCGATCTTGCCGTCCGAGTCGCAGGTCATGTCGGCGATCACGCCGCGGCGGGTCGGCGCCTCGTCGAGCCGTTCGATCGGCACGATCGGGAACACCTGGTCGATCGCCCACACGTCCGGGATCGACTCGAACACGCTGAAATTGACGAAATACTTGTCGACCAGGCGCTCGTCCAGCTCATCCAGCAGCTCGCGGTGGCTGCGCTCAGCCACGTCCAGGCGCGCGCGCACCGCGTGCGCGATCGCGTAGAACAGGTCGTCGATGCGCGCGCGGTGGACCAGGTCGAGCTGGCCGAGCGCGTACAGCGACAGGCCTTCGCCATGGTGGTGCTGGGCCTCGTGGAACAGCTCCACCGGCGGTCGCGCATCGAGCTCGCCGTGCACTTCCCGCAGGCGCCGGATCACCGCCGGCTCGTCGTCGTGCGCGGGCGGGACGCGGCCTTCGGGCGCTTCCTCGACCTCGGCCACGTTGGCCACCAGCACCGCGTGGTGCGCGGTCATCGCGCGCCCGCACTCGGTGACGATCCGCGGCTGCGCCAGTCCGTTGGCCTCGCAGGCCTCGGCCAGGGGCTGCACGATGTTGGAGGCGTACTGCGCCACGCCGTAGTTGACCGAGCAGTAGCTGCGCGAGCGGGTGCCTTCGTAGTCGATGCCGAGGCCGCCGCCGACGTCCATGTAGCGCACCTTGGCGCCGAGCTGCGACAGTTCGACGAAGTAGCGCGTCGCCTCGCGCATGCCGTTGGCGATGTCGCGCACGTTGGAAATCTGCGAACCCATGTGGAAGTGCAGCAGTTGCAGGCAATCGCCCATGCCGCTGTCGCGCAGCGACTTCCACAGGTCCAGCAGCTGCCGCGGCGAGAGCCCGAACTTGGCCTTGTCGCCGCCGCTGTTCTGCCACTTGCCGGCGCCCAGCGAGGCCAGCCGCATGCGCACGCCCAGCCCGGGCTGCACGCCCAGCGCCCGCGCCTCGTCCATCACCAGCGCCAGCTCCGACGGCTTCTCGATGACGATGAAGGTCTCCAGCCCGAGCTTGCGGCCGATCAGCGCCAGGCGGATGTATTCGCGGTCCTTGTAACCGTTGCAGACGACCAGCCCGCCCGGCCGCGACAGCGCCAGCACCGCCATCAGCTCGGGCTTGCTGCCGGCCTCCAGGCCGAAACCGTCGCCGGCATGCGAGGCCAGCGTGCCGGCCACGCCCTGGTGCTGGTTGACCTTGATCGGATACACCGCGGTGTAGCCGCCGCCGTAGTCCCAGTCGGCCTGCGCCTGCGCGAAGGCGGCCTGCAGCTTGCCCAGGCGGTCGCCGAGGATGTCGGGAAAGCGCACCAGCAAGGGCAGCTTGGCGCCGTTGGCGCGCGCGGCATCGACCACTTCCGGCAACGCGATCGCCGAGCCGCTGGCGCCGCGCGGGCGCACCATGATGCGCCCGGCGGCGTCGACGTCGAAATAGCCTTCCGACCAGTGCGGGATCGAATAGGTCTTGCGGGCTTGGTCGGGCGACCAGGCGGTCATCGGCGGATCCTTGGAATGCAGGCGCGCAGTTTAGCGGCGCGGGCCGCATGACAGTGAAGGCAGCCCGCGTTGCGCTGCCTGGCCGGACTCGCTTACCTGCGCCTGTGATGCGATCACGGAAAGAATGGGGCTACTCCCGGTGCGGGAACCTTCGGGATGGAAGCCGGTGGCCCGGTCTTCGCGGGACACGCCGTGAATACATCCATGTAGGCTCTGCGGCGGCATCCATGCCGCCGACGGTCCCGCGAAGACCGGACCACCGGCTTCTGCAACGTTCCTCGGCACTTGTGGGAAAACTGCCAAAACCATGATTTCCACGCTCGCGCAGTCGCCGCCCGGCGGGCTGGGGGTGCGGAGAGCAGGCCATGGATGGCCTGCGCCCCGACTTGAAGACAGGATGTCGCCAGGAGGGCGCAGCACCCCCAGCCCGCCGGGCGGCGACTCCGTCCGAAGCCGATCGCCCCAAAGAAAGGGAAAAGGAAACAAGGCGCCGCCGGCGGTTCGCTACAATCCGCGTCCCGCTTCGCAGACCAGCCCGATGACCGACACCACCTGGAAATACGAGAATTTCGAGCCCGCCGGCTCGGCCATCGGCTACCGCATCACCGGCAAGCTCGACGAGGTGCAGTCGCCGTTCCAGAAGATCGAGATCTTCGAAACCACCGACTGGGGCAACCTGATGCTGATCGACGGCGCGGTGATGCTCACCAGCCGCGACAACTTCCTCTACCACGAGATGATGTCGCACCCGGCACTGTTCACCCACCCCGACCCGAAGCGGGTGGTGATCATCGGCGGCGGCGACTGCGGCACCCTGCGGGAAGTGCTCAGGCACCCGGGCGTGGAGCAGGCCGTGCAGTGCGACATCGACGAGCAGGTCACGCGCATGGCCGAGAAGTGGTTCCCGGAACTGTGCGAATCCAACGCCGACCCGCGCGCGCGGCTGCTGTTCGACGACGGCATCGCCTACATGGCCAACTGCGCGCCCGGCAGCGTCGACATCGTGATCGTCGATTCCACCGATCCGGTCGGCCCGGCCGAAGGCCTGTTCAACCGGGCGTTCTACGCGAGCTGCTTCCGCGCGCTGCGCGACGACGGCATCCTGGTGCAGCAGTCCGAGTCGCCGCTGGTGCTGCTCGACCTGATCCGGGAAATGCGCGCCGAGATGGGCAAGGCCGGCTTCACCGCGTTCAGGACCCTGCCGTTCCCGCAGCCTTGCTACCCGACGGGGTGGTGGTCGTGCACGCTGGCGAGGAAGTCCGGCGACTTCGGCTTCCGCGAGGCGGACGCGCGCGCCAAGGGCTTCCCCAGCAAGTACTACAGCGCCGACATCCACCATGGCGCATTGAACCTGCCACCCTTCGTGGCCGACGCGCTGGGTGGATAGGCGCGCCCCGGACGGCGGTGGGCAGGTTCTACTTCGGCAATGCCTTGTTGCTGGCGGCGGTGGCGCGAACGCGGCTGAATCGCGAAGCCGCCAGGCCGTGGAGTCGCAGCCGGGTTGCGCGCCACGCGTGGTGGTCCCGGCGCGGATCCGCGCCCGCGCAGGAATTTTCCCCGGCCCGGCCCTCGGGCAGCCGGCCTCCCCGCCGGGAGGCAGTCGCGCGGCCCGGGCAGCATGAGGCCGCGCCCCGGCGTGCCAGGCCGTAGCGCGCGGGAACGCCCTGGGCCGGCGTTTGCGACATGATGCCGTTCGAACTGTGATGGATCGCACGGTTCACGACCCGGGGCGGAAGTACCTTGCCGGGTTGATCCGGCGCACGGGGGGTGCGTGGGAGCCCAGGCGCATCCATTGAAGGCCCGCCTCCTGGCCGCGCTGCTCGCGTGGCCAGCGCTGGCGTGCGCCTCGACCCTGCCGCAGGCCGACGTCGCTGCCGGCGAATCGTTCGTCGACCGCGCCGCCGCGTTCGATGCGACCTTCGCCAAGGTCATCGGGCCGGAGTCGCTGGACAGCACCAGCGACGCCTACGAGGCCGACCTGGAACGCCTGCGCGTGCTGCTTCCCGTCGGCGACCGCGGCCGCGAAGTGCGCTTCCGATCGGTCTATTGCGGAAGCCTGAAATGGAAGGACGCCGACCGCGGGCTGGCCTATTCGGACGAGGCGCTCGAGCAGGCCCGCGCCGCCGGCGACGTCGCGTCCCGGGCGCGGGCGATGCTGTGCCGCGCCAGCTACATCATGCTGGGCAGCGGTTCCCAGCGCGGCCTGCCCGAAATCGACAAGGTGATCGCGCTGCTCGGCAACGGCCAGCAGCCGCAACTGCTGGCCGAATCGCTGGAGATGCGTGGCGACGTCCTGTCCCTGCTCGGCGAGCAGGCCCGCGCGATGATCGACTTCCAGCGCGCGCGCGCGGCCTACCGCAGTTCCGGCATCGAGCACGAAGTCGAGCCGCTGATGCTCAGCATCGCGATCGCCTACCGGCGGATGGGCGACTGGGCGCGGGCGGAGCGCTACTTCAGCAATGCGCTGCAGCGCATGCAGGACAAGGGCGACTGGGAGAGCGTGGCCACCAACCTGATCCAGCTGGGGTTCCTGCACGAAGAGTCCGGGGACCCGGCCAAGGCGCTGGCGGCCTTCCGCGAAGCCGAAACGGTCGCCAAGGCGCACGCCGATGCCTTGAGCCTGAATGCCGCGCGCCTGGGGATCGCCGAGAGCCTGGTCGCACTGGGGCAACCGGACGCGGCGCTGGCGGCGCTGCAGCAGGCACGCGCGGGATTCGCCGCCGATCAGGACCCCAGCAGCGACGACATGCTGCTGATCATCGAAGGAGAGGCGCTGGCGCGCAAAGGCCGGCACGACGATGCGCTGACGCGCTATGCCGAGGCCATGCCGCTGGTCCTGCGGGAGGGCAACGAGCGCTACCTGGCGATGCTGTACAAGGCCCAGGCCGACAGCAAGCAGGCGCTGGGCATGGCCCTGCCGGCGCTGGAGGATTACAAGCGCTACACCGGACTGCAGTTGCAGCTGCAGGGCAAGATGCGGCTGGAGCAGGGCCGCATGCTCGAATACGAATACCGGATCCGGCGGCGCGACTTCGAGAACCGGCAGCTGCGGACCGAAGCGGTGGCCAAGCAGCAGCAAGTCGCCGCGCTGGAGAAGGTGCGCCGCTGGCAATGGCTGGCGCTCGCGCTGGGCGCGTTGCTGGTCGCCGTGCTCGCCTGGCTGGCGTGGCAGCAGTGGCACAGGTCGCTCCGCCTGCGCAGCCTGACCCTGCTCGATCCGCTGACCGGCGTCGCCAATCGCCCGGGGATCGAGCGCGAGGCCACGCGCGCGATCAACGACGCCGCCCGCCATGGCACGCCGCTGTCGCTGTTGATGCTCGACCTGGACCACTTCAAGACCATCAACGACCGCTACGGCCACGCCGCCGGCGATCGCGTGCTGCGGGCGACCGCCGTCGCCTGGCAGGCGCAGCTGCGCGGGGGGCGCGACGGGCTCGGCCGGATCGGCGGCGAGGAATTCGCGATGATCATCCCGGAGGCCTCGCTGGAACAGGCGCTGGTCGTGGCCGAGCGCCTGCGCGAGGTGACCAGCGCCCTGCGCTTCGACGACATCGACCCTTCGTTGCGCGTCAGCGTCAGCATCGGCGCGGCGCTGGCGCACCACGAAGGCGATACCTGCGATGCGCTGTTCGATCGCGCCGATGCCGCGCTGTACCGCGCCAAGCAGCAGGGCCGCGACCGGGTGGCGAGCTAGGCGGAGGCTTGGGAACCGCCACGCGCGAAAGCCGTGGTTCAATCGCTTCGCAAGGCCCGCAGCCGCCGGATTGCGCTTTCCGCTGCCTGCCTGCCTGCGTCGCGGATCGCTACAGCGCGTCGCCGTCCAGCTCGCCGGTGCGGATCCGCACCACCTTGTCCAGCTCCCAGACGAAGATCTTGCCGTCGCCGATCTTGCCGGTGCCGGCGGCGCGCATGATCGCCTCGACCACGGCGTCGGCCTGCTCGTCGGTGACCGCGACCTCGAGCTTGATCTTGGGCAGGAAGTCGACCACGTACTCGGCGCCGCGATAGAGCTCGGTGTGGCCCTTCTGCCGGCCGAAGCCCTTGACTTCGGTGGCGGTGATGCCGGCGATGCCGGCGTCGGACAGCGCCTCGCGCACGTCGTCGAGCTTGAACGGCTTGATGATCGCCATGACCATCTTCATCGGATGCGCCTCATTCACGGGATCTCCATGTCTCGTGGCGGCAGCATAGCGCCGGTTGCACCTGCCGCGTCGCGCATGCTGTAGTGCCGAGCATGGCGTCGGCTCCGCCACCGCGGTGGCGGACGCGGACTTTCCCGACAGCCCGCCACGGTTCGCGCCGACGGCGGCGCTCCGTTGGCACGGCCAGACTGGCCGCGCCAACGGAGGAACCACACGCATGAACACCATCGCCACGGCCGCCATCCCCATGATCGACCTCAGCCACATCGACGAACTCGCCCGCCGCCTCGGCAGCCTGGTGCCGCCATCCGTGCGCGAAGGCCGCGAGGAACTGCAGCAGAACTTCAAGTCGGTGCTGCAGACCGGCCTGGGCAAGCTCGACCTGGTCACCCGCGAGGAGTTCGACGTGCAGCGCGCGGTGCTGCTGCGCACGCGCGAACAACTGGAGGCCTTGCAGGGCACGGTCGCGCAGCTGGAAGCACGGCTCGCCGCCAAGCCAGACCAAGCCTGAGCCCGCCGCCATGGGACTGGCGCTCGTGCACAGCCGTGCACGCGCCGGCGTGCACGCACCCGCGGTCCGGGTCGAAGTGCACCTGGCCGGCGGGCTGCCGTCGATGTCGATCGTCGGCCTGCCGGAAGCGGCGGTGCGCGAGGCCAAGGACCGGGTGCGCGCGGCGATCCAGTGCGCGCAGTTCGAATTCCCGGCGCGGCGCATCACCGTCAACCTCGCGCCCGCGGACCTGCGCAAGGACGGCGGCCGCTTCGACCTGGCGATCGCGCTCGGCATCCTCGCCGCCAGCGGACAGGTGCCGCTGGAGGCGTTGCGCGACATCGAATTCCTCGGCGAGCTCGGCCTGACCGGTGAATTGCGCGCGGTCGACGGCGTGCTGCCCGCCGCGCTGGTGGCGGCCGCTGCCGGGCACCGACTGGTGGTGCCGGCGGGCAACGGCGCCGAAGCCGCGCTGGCGCGCGAAGTCCAGGCCAGCACCGCGCGCACGCTGCTGGAAGTCTGCGCCGCGCTCGAAGGCCGCAAGACCCTGCCGCCGGCGCTGGCACCGCCCGCCGTGCGCAGCCACGGCGCCGACATGGCCGACGTGCGCGGCCAGGCGCACGCGCGGCGCGCGCTGGAAGTCGCCGCGGCCGGCAACCACCACCTGCTGCTGATCGGCCCACCCGGCTGCGGCAAGACCTTGCTCGCCTCGCGCCTGACCGGATTGCTGCCGGAAGCCAGTGAAGCCGAAGCGCTGCAAAGCGCCGCGATCGCCTCGGTCAGCGGCCGCGGCCTGGACCCCGCGCGCTGGCGCGAGCGCCCGTATCGCAATCCGCACCACACCGCGAGCGCGGTCGCGCTGGTCGGCGGCGGCGCCGAGCCGCGGCCCGGTGAAATCTCGCTGGCGCACAACGGCGTGCTGTTCCTCGACGAACTGCCCGAATGGGACCGGCGCGCGCTGGAAGTGCTGCGCGAGCCGCTGGAATCGGGCGTCGTCACCATCTCGCGCGCGGCGCGACAGAGCGAGTTCCCGGCGCGCTTCCAGCTGGTCGCGGCGATGAACCCCTGCCCCTGCGGCTGGGCCGGCGATCCGTCGGCGCGCTGCCGCTGCAGCGCCGAGGCCATCGCCCGTTACCGCGCCCGGATTTCCGGGCCGCTGCTCGATCGCATCGACCTGCATGTCGACGTTCCGCGGCTGCCCCCGGCGCAACTGCGCCCAGATGCGCCGGATGGGGAATCCAGCGCCGCGGTGTGCGCGCGCGTGGAAGCCGCGCGCGCGCTGCAGCATGCACGCGCCGGCAAGCCCAACGCGCAGCTCACCCAGGCCGAAACCATGGCCGCGTGCCGCCTGGCCGCCGCCGACCAGGCACTGTTGGAGCGCGCCATCGACAGCCTGCAGCTGTCGGCGCGCTCGATGCACCGGATCCTGCGCGTCGCCCGCACCATCGCCGACCTCGCCGGCAGCGCCGGGATCGCCAGCGCGCACCTGGCCGAAGCGCTGGGTTATCGCCGCATCGACCGCGGGCAGGTGCAGCAGGTCGCCTGAGCGTCAGTTTCGGCGACGCGCAGCGCAGCGTGCGGCAACGCCGCCGCC
>JAKFDF010000008.1:0-2015 GCA_036676275.1 Lysobacter sp. | reverse complement strand
GATGTCGCCCAGCGCGAGCGCACCGAGCAGCGCGTCGCACAAGGCATGGACGACGACGTCGCCGTCGCTGTGGGCGACCACCCCGCGGTCGTGCGGCACGCGCACGCCGCCGAGCATGACGTGGTCGCCGTCGCCGAACGCATGCACGTCGAAACCCTGGCCGATGCGGATGCGGTGCGTGTTCAAGGGACGATGCTTTTCCTGAATTCCGGATCGCGCAGCACGGCACCGCCCAGTTCGCGAAGCTCGTCGCCGGCGGGCAGTTGCGCGGCGTCCAGCGCACCCAGGTACCACGTCTGCCGCGGATGGAACCAGGGGATCCTGCGTGCCGACAGCCCCGCCCGCCCGAACAACGTGGCCACTTCCGCGGCCGTGTAGCGGACGCAATGCGGATAGACCCAGCCTTCGGCGAAATCGGCCGAATCCCCGAGTGGCGCCTCGACGAAGGTGCAGGCGATCAATCCGCCCGGCGACAGCGCCTTGCGCATGTTCTGCAGCGCGGTGACGGTCAATTCCGGCGTCGCGTGGGAGAAGATCGACTGCGCGACGATGAAATCGAACTCGACGCCGAAGACGTCCGCGCGGAATTCGCTGTTGGCGTCGAACCGCGGCCGCTTGACCCGCAGGATGTCGCGGCCGAGCTGGTGCTCGATCGCCTCGTCGACAAGCCACATATTGGGCTCGATGCCGTGGTAGCAGTCCGGTAGCAGGTACGGGATCAGCAGCCTGCCCGCGCGCAGCGAACCGCAGCCCAGGTCGAGCACGCGGTGCGATTCGCGCAGGCCCAGGGTGGTGAGCAGGCGGAACTGCGTGGCGCCCATGTAGTCGTATTGGCCGGGCGGCCCGACATAGGCCAGGTAGTGGTCGTCCCCGGGGCGGAGCTTGCGTGCGTCGTCGCGGTCCAGGTCCCGCGTGTTGGTCGTTGCCACCGGCATGGCCTTCAATTCCTGCGAGCCGCCAGCATACAGGCGATCATCGCCGGGATCGTGGATGCGAAGCCTGCGGATTCGGCGCCGGCGCGACCGCGAAATGCCCCGGGAACATGCTCAGTCCTTGCCGGCGGCGGCATGGCGCAGCAGGAATGTCGCCAGCACCAGGTCCGCCGGGGTCGTCACCTTCAGGTTGTCCTCGCTGCCCTCGACCAGTAGCGGTCGATGGCCCTGCCGCTCCATGGCCATGGCTTCGTCGGTGACCACGACACCGTCATCGCGTGCTGCCTCGAGTGCGCGGGTCAGCTGCAGGCGGCGGAACAACTGCGGGGTCAGTGCGCGCCACAGGCGCTCGCGCGGCTGGGTGGCGTCGATGCCGCCGTCGTCGCCGGCCAGCTTGAGGGTATCGCGCACCGGCGCGGCCAGGATCGCGCCGACCGGATCGGCGCGGCCGCGTTCGAGCAGTTGCTGCAGGTCGGCCTGCGACAGGTTCGGGCGCGCCGCATCGTGGACCAGCACGAAATCGTCGGGACGCACGATCGCCGGCAGCGCGGCGAGCCCGGCGAGTACCGAATCGGCGCGCGAGGCACCGCCGGTGCAGGTGACGATGGGCTTGCCTTCCAGTTCCGTCCAGCCGGGCCAGTGCGGATCGCCGTCGGCCAGGGCGACGACCACGCCTTCGACCGACGGATGCGACAGCAGCGCGCGCAGGGCATGCGCGAGCAGCGGTTCGCCATCGATCTGCAGGTACTGTTTCGGCAGCGCGGCGCCGAAGCGCGTGCCCGCGCCCGCCGCGGGCACGATCGCCCAGGTCATTGCGCCGGCTCCACGGGCGGCGGCGGGTCGGCCGCTTCCGGCTGCGGCTCGACCACGCGGTAGAAGGTCTCGCCCGGCTTGATCATGCCCAGTTCGTTGCGCGCGCGTTCCTCGACCGCCGCCTCGCCCGACTTGAGGTCGTCGACTTCGGCCGCGAGCGCATCGTTGCGCTGCTGCAGCCCGGCGTTGTCGCGCGCCTGCTGCTGCACCCGGCGCTGCAGCACCTGCACCTCGCGCTGGCCGCCGCTGCCGAACCACAGCCGGTACTGC
>JAKFDF010000007.1:0-18662 GCA_036676275.1 Lysobacter sp. | reverse complement strand
GTGCAGACCATTCGCGGGCGTTCTGGCGGGAGGTGGAGCAGCGGTTCCCGGCGTGGCGCGACGAGCGCGACTACTTCCACGCCGAAGGGCGGCGGTTGAAGGCGAGCTTGCGCGCGTTGCTGGCCTGACCGGCCGCGAACGTCCGCGGCAAGTCGGTACCGCGGCGCGCGGCGGCGCGTTGGGGATCCTGCGTTTGCGCATGGTCACCTTGCGCGGCGCGACGAGCGCGACCACTTCCACGCCGAAGGGCGGCGGTTGAAGGCGAGCTTGCGCGCGTTGCCGGGCTGACCGGCCGCGAACATCCGCGGCAGGCGTGTACCGCGGCGCGCGGCGGCGCGTGACGACAGCGCCCGCTCAAGCGCCGGCGTCGAAGAAAGCGCCGATCGCCGCGGCGACTTCCGCCGGTTGCTCCATGTGCAGGTGGTGGCCGCCGGCGATCACCACCAGTTCGCCGCGCGGCAGCAGCGCGGCGCGTGCCCGGCGCAGGGCCTCGGGCAGGTAGGGCTGCGCGGGATCAGCGTGGATCACCCGGGTCGGGCACTGGATCCCGCGCACCAGGTCGTGCACCTGCGGTTCGGTCATGCGCACCATCGTCGGCAGGGTCAGGCGCGGGTCGCTGCTCCAGGCGTAGCCGGCCGGGTGCTGGCCATCGGCCTGCACCGGGACCAGGCCGCGCTCGACCAGCAGCCGCGCCACCGGTTCGCTCAGCCCGTTGGCCTGCATCCGCGCGCGCGCCGCGCTGGCGATGTCGGGGAACACGCGCAGGCGCTTGCCGGGCAACGCGCGGGTCGCGGCGATCGCCTCGCGCAGGCGCGCGGTGGTGCGCTCCGGCGCTTCCGACAACGCCCCCAGCGCCTCGATCGCGACGAAACGCGCCACCCGCTGCGGGCAGGCCGCGGCGAGCAAGCTGCCGATGCCGGCGCCCATCGAATGCCCGAGCAGCGCGAAACGCTCCCAGCCCAGCGCGTCGGCGATGTCGAGCGCCGCGTTGACCGCGCCGGCGAAGGAATAGTCGGCGCCCGGCGCCAGGTGCGCGCTGCGGCCGTGGCCGGGCAGGTCCGGCGCGACCAGGTCGATGCCCGGCAGGTGCGCGGCCAGCGGCACGAAGCTGGCGGCATTGTCGAGCCAGCCGTGCAGCGCCAGCACCTTGGGCGCGGCGACCACGCCGCTGCGCAGGCCGGCAATCCGGCCCAGCGGCGTGTCGAGCACGAATTCGTGCATCGGCGCCGGCACCGGCGCGGTCATCCCGCGTCCAGCGCGCGTCGCACCCGGGCGGCGAGCAGGTCGGCGTGCGCGGGCGAGGCGTTCAGGCAGGGGATGTAGCGCAGCGTGCCGCCGCGCGCGGCATGGCGTTCGGCGAGCTGCATAGCGATTTCCTCGAGCGTCTCCAGGCAATCGACCGCGAACCCGGGACAGGCGACGTCGACACTGTCCACGCCGCGCGCGGCCAGCGAGTCGAGCGTGTCGCTGGTCGACGGCTGCAGCCAGCGTTCGCGCCCGAACCGCGACTGGTAGGCCAGGCTCCAGGCGTCGTCGCGCAGCCGCAGCGCCGCGGCGATCGCGAGCGCGCTGGCCTCGCATTGCCGCGCATACGGATCGCCGGCATCGACCAGGCGCTGCGGCAACCCGTGGAAGGAGAACAGCAGGTGCCCGCCGCGGCCATGCGCCGCCCAGTGCGCGCGGATCGAATCGGCGATCGCCGCGATCCACGCCGGATCGTCGTGGTACTCGGGCAGCAGTTGCGTCGGCATGCTGCGCGCGCGCTCGACGACGTCGGCGACCGCGGCGGTGGTGGTGGTCGAGTACTGCGGATACAGCGGCAGCACCAGCACCCGCCCGGCCCGCTGCTGCCGCAAGCGCATGAACGCGGCTTCCAGCGACGGCTCGCCGTAACGCATCGCGTGCGCCACCTGCAGCCCCGGCAGGCGCTGCTGCACGGCCGCGGCCAGGTCGCGCGTGTGCACCGCCAGCGGCGAACCGCCCGGCAGCCAGATCGCGGCGTACTTGCGCGCCACCCTGGGGCCGCGCAGCGGCAGGATCAGGAAATGCAGCAGCGGGCACCACAGCCAGCGCGTGAGCTGCACCACGCGATGGTCGTGCAGGAACTGGCCAAGATAGCGGCGCACCGCGCGCGGCGTCGGCGCGTCCGGGGTGCCGAGGTTGACCAGCAGCAGCGTGGTCGCGGATGCGTCGCCGGAGTGGGCGGTGGAAGCGGTGGTCGCGTCGGTGGTCATCGGCATAGGGTAAGCGAGTGCGCGGGTTCGATGCCCTGGCGTCATCGAAATCACCGCCGGCACCGGTCCACGATGGCCGGACGCCTGTGCGAAGCCGCCGGCCGTGCGCACGGATGGCGTTGCGATCGGTCCTTGAAACCGCGCACGAGCCCGATCCTCGAACTCATTCGCGATTCATGCCGACGCGACTAGCCTGAACTTCGACTGTCGCGTTGCTATCCTTTGATCGATCGCCGGATGCAGGCAGATCGCCACGCTTGCCATCGACCCCTCCCGGAGCCCGCCATGTCCCTCCCGCGCCCTGCCCCCCGCCTGTTGCGCCTGTCCGCGCTGGTGCTGCTCGCCGTCTCCAGCGCCGCGATCGCCGGCTCCACCGAGGACGCCCGCGCGCAGAACGCGGTGCGGGTGCTGACCGACATCCAGGCGATCCCGGAGTCGGCGATCCCCGACAAGCTGCTGGACGAAGCGCACGCGATCGTGGTGGTGCCCGACAGCATCAAGGCGGGGCTGATCATCGGCGGCCGCCGCGGCCACGGCCTGCTTTCGGTCAAGCGCCCCGACGGCACCTGGTCCAACCCCAGCTTCGTCAGCCTGACCGGCGGCAGCATCGGCTTCCAGGCCGGGGTGCAGTCGGCCGACATCGTGCTGGTGTTCCGCAGCGACCGCGGGCTGGAATCGATCGTCAACGGCAAGTTCACCCTCGGCGCCGATGCCGGCGTCGCCGCAGGCCCGGTCGGCCGCAACGCCTCGGCCTCCACCGACGGCGAGATGAAGGCCGAGATCTGGTCGTGGTCGCGCGCGCGCGGGCTGTTCGCCGGGGTCGCCCTGGACGGCGCGGTGCTGGCGATCGACGACGCCGCCAACGAGGCCGTGTACGGGCGCGATACCACCCCGCGGATGATCTTCGAGGATCGCGCCGGACAGCGGCCGTCCGCCGCCGTGGTCGCGTTCCGCGACGAACTCGAGGAAGCCACCGCCGCCGCGCGGGCCGCCCGTCGCGACGACGATGCCCCGCCACCGCCCGCGGCGCAGGCCCCCGCGGCCAGCGTCGATGCGACGGCGACGCCCACCGCGGCCGCCGAGCCCAGCCTGCCGGCGACCACGGTCACCGCACCGCCTGCCGACGCGCCGCAACCGGGCACCTTCGAGCCGGTCGACAACCCGGCCACCACCGAGCCGCTGCCGGCGACCCCGTAAAACCGCGACCCGCCAGACCGCGGCGCCGCGGGCGCTGCGCTATCCTGTCGGTCTTCCCCGCAACAGGCGAACGCACATGGGCGGTCTGAGTCTCTGGCACTGGCTGATCGTGCTGGTGATCGTGGTGCTGGTCTTCGGGACCAAGCGCCTGAAGAACGTCGGCCAGGACCTGGGCGAGGCGGTCAAGGGCTTCAAGAAGGGCATGCACGACGACGACGGCAAGCCGACCGAGTCGCTGCCGTCGCCATCGACGCCGGAGGACGCCGCGACCACCCCGAGCGCCAGCCGCCCCGACGACCGCGATCCGCCGGTCGTGCGCTGAGCCTGCCGCCGCGCGGGCCACGCCGATGTTCGATGTCGGTTTCTCCGAACTGCTGGTGATCGCGGTGGTCGCGCTGCTGGTGCTCGGCCCGGAACGATTGCCCAAGGCCGCGCGCTTCGCGGGGTTGTGGGTGCGGCGCGCGCGCGCGCAATGGCATTCGGTCAAGGCCGAGCTGGAACACGACCTGGCCGCCGAGGACCTCAAGCGCAGCCTGCAGCAGACCCAGGCTGCGATGCGCGAGGCGCAGGCGGCGTTGCGCGAAGCCGGCGGCGACACGCAACGCACGCTCCGGGGCGACGAGCTGATGCGCGGCACGTCGCCTCCCCCCGCCGCGCCGGCCGGCGGCCGCGACCACGCCGACGGCGACGACCATGCCGGCTGACGCCGACAACGGTGGCGGCGCGACCCTGCTCGACCACCTGGTCGAGCTGCGCGCGCGGCTGCTGCGCGCGGTCGCCGGGCTGCTGCTGCTGTTCGTGGCGCTGCTGCCCTTCGCCAACCGCCTGTACGCCTGGCTGGCGCAACCGCTGCTCGACAAGCTGCCCGCCGGCGGCCAGCTGATCGCGGTGGAAGTCGCCTCGCCGTTCTTCGCGCCGCTCAAGCTGGCGTTCTTCGTGGCCGTGGTGGTGGCGATGCCGTGGCTGCTCTACCAGGCCTGGGCGTTCGTCGCGCCGGGCCTGTACAAGCGCGAGAAGAAGCTGGCGCTGCCGTTGCTGGCCTCGGCGCTGGGACTGTTCTACGCCGGCTGCGCGTTCGCCTACTTCATCGTGCTGCCGGCGGTGTTCGCGTTCCTGCAGAAGGTGACCCCGGCGGGCGTGGCGATGATGACCGACATCAACGCCTACCTGGACTTCGTGCTGGTGATCTTCCTGGCCTTCGGCGCCAGTTTCGAGCTGCCGGTGGCACTGGTGATCCTGGTGCTGCTGGGCTGGGTGACGCCGCACCAGCTGCGCGAATGGCGCGGCTACGCGATCGTCGGCATCTTCGTGGTCGCCGCGGTGATCACGCCGCCGGACGTGGTCTCGCAGCTGCTGCTGGCGCTGCCGATGGTGGCGCTGTACGAGGTCGGGATCCTCGCCGCGCGCGCGGTGGCGCGCTCCAGGGCCGTGGCGCGCGATGACGCCGCGCCGCGATGAACACGCAAGGCGCGCGGGCGCGGCGGTGAACCCCGACGCGCCCGCGCTGCCGCCGGCGGCCGGCTTCTGGCGACGCTACGCGGCCTGGTCGCTGGACTTCACCGTGCTCGGTACGCTCGCCACCGCGCTGGCCTGGTCGCCGGTGCAGGCCGGCTGGCGCGCGGTCGGCGCCGGTGCGGCGCGGTTGTCCGCGCGCGCCGGCCAGGCGATGGCCGATGCGTTGATGTCCGGCACCTCGCCGCGGGCATTGCCGCAATCGCTGTTGCACGATCCCGGCCTGCATGCCGCGGCGGCCGCGGTGCAGGCCGGCATCTGGCGGATGCTGTGGCCGTGGTTGCTGGCCTACGCGGTGCTGGCCGCGGCATGGCATGTCGGCGGCGAGTTGTCGCGCTGGCAGGGGTCGCCGGGCAAGCGCGCGTTGCGGCTGGCCGCCACCGACCTGGCCGGGCAACCGCTGGCGCCGGCACGGGCGGTGTTGCGGCATGTCGCCGGCCTGGCGTCGTGGCTCACGCTGAACCTCGGGCACGCGCTGGCGGCGCTGCCACCGCAGCATCGCGCGCTGCACGATTACCTCGCCGGCACCCGCGTGGCCTGCGGCGATGGCGATCCACGGATGCCGGGCTGGGCCTCGGCGTGGATCGCGTTGCAGGTCGCGGCCGCGGTCGCGCTGGCCGCATGGCTGTTGCTGCGCTACGTCGCGGCGCTGCAGGCCGCGACCTTCGCGGGCTAGGACGTCAGGCCTCGAACCCGGTCGCCGCCGCCGCCACCGCCGCGCCGTCCCCGGACAGCATCTGCTTCCACGCGAAATACATCGCGCCGGTCACCAGCGGCATGAACACCGCCATCGCCAGCACCTGCACCACGACCTGCATCGCCACCTCGCCCAGGACCAGCTTCGCGACCACGCCCACGATCATGATCGCGATGTAGATCGCGATCACCGCGATCACCAGCAGCACCAGGAACACGAGCAGCGCCGTCAGGTTGCGCAGGCAGGCGCGGAAGCTGCGCCGCATCGCCGCCAGCGCGCCGCTGTCGGTGAACATGATCTCGGGCGTGGCGACGAAGGTGAAGAAGCTGGCGAGGATGCCGATCACCAGCACCAGCAGGAACCACAGCGCCAGCCGGCCCAGCGGCAGCGTTGCGAACAGCGTCGGGTCCGGCTTGGCCTGCGCGCCCGCCTGCTCGACCGCCTGCGCCACCTGCGCCAGCGCTTCCGGCCCCACCATCGCCACCAGCAGCAGGGCGCAGAGCAGCAGCGCCACGACCTGCGGCAGCAGGGTCGCCAACAGTCGCGCGGTGCGACCGCTGCGCACGCCCTGCAGCAATTGCCCGGGTTCGGCCTTGCCGCCGCCGTCGACGCTGCGCGCCGCGAACACGAAGCCGCCCAGCAGCAACGGTCCGGCCAGCACCAGCGCGAGCTCCAGCAGCATGAAAAGACCCATGTTGCGCTGCGCGCTCATCCCCATCACCAGCGCCAGCACGCCGTACAGCGCGCCCAGCAGGCCCAGGCCCAGCGGCGCCTTGCGCAGCAGCCCGAAGCCCCCCAGCAGCCATTCCGCACCGGCCGAAGCCGGCACCTTGCGTACCTCGTTCATTGCATCCCCCGCTGGCGTGTCGTGGTCAAAGTGTACGGGCGTGGCGCACGAACCGCCGCAGCACGCGGCGGGCATGCGGGGTCGCGGCGATGCCGGCCGCCAGCTGCCGTGCGCTGCGGCCTTCGCGCGCCAATGCGTCGCGGCGGGCGCGGACGTAGCCGTGCATGTGGGTGGTGCCGAACTCGGGATGGAACTGCACTCCCCACGCCGATCCGCCCCAGCGGAAGGCGTGGCAGGCGTCATCCGCCGAGCGCGCCAGCACGGTCGCGCCCGCGGGCGCGCGCAGCACCGACTGCAGGTGCGTGGCCTGCGCCGGGAACCGCGACGGCAGGCCGGCGAACAAGGGATCGTCGGCCGCCTGCGGGTGCAGCTGCAGGTCGATCGTGCCCATCTCGCGCCCGGCCGGGTTGTCGCCGACCTCGCCGCCGAGCGCGTGCGCCAGCAACTGGTGGCCGTAGCAGATGCCCAGCAGCGGCAGGCCGGCATGCGCGGCGTCGCGCAGCCAGTCGGCCGAGCGCTCGCTCCAGTCGTGGCGGTCGGTGACCATCGCCGCCGAACCGGTGACGATCGCGCCGGCGAAACCCTCGCGTTGCGGCAGCGGCTGGCCGTGTTCGACGTCGACCACGACCGCGGCATCGGGCTCGAGCCCGGCGGCGACGCGGATCCAGTGCGGGAAGCCGCGGTGGCGGCGCATCGAGGCGACCGGCTGGCCGGTCTCGACGATCAGGAAGGGCAAGGTCACTTCGTGGGCTGCCAATGTTTTCCGTCGTCCCGGGCGTCGCGGGGGACCTGCTGTTTCCGCCGCTTGCCGGCGGATTCCCCGCTGCGTCCGGAATCGCGGCGGAAGCGGCGCACCAGGGGCCATCGCTATACTAGCCCGCTTTTCGACGCCCTTAAAACGGACTGCCCGCGACCATGCCCGGCCCGACGTTCCAGGAACTGATCCAGCGCCTCAACGCCTACTGGGCGGCGCAGGGTTGCGTGCTGGTGCAGCCGCTCGACCTGGAAGTCGGCGCCGGCACCTTCCACCCGGCGACCTTCCTGCGCGCGCTCGGGCCGGAGCCGTGGAACGCGGCCTACGTGCAGCCCTGCCGGCGTCCCACCGACGGCCGCTACGGCGAGAACCCCAACCGCCTGCAGCGCTACTACCAGTACCAGGTGGTGATGAAGCCCAGCCCCGACGACATCGTCGAGCGCTACTTCGAATCGCTGAGGTCGCTGGGCATCGACCCGCTGGTGCACGACCTGCGCCTGGTCGAGGACAACTGGGAATCGCCGACGCTCGGCGCCTGGGGCCTGGGCTGGGAAGTGTGGTTGAACGGCATGGAAGTCACCCAGTTCACCTACTTCCAGCAGGCCGGCGGCCTGGAATGCCGGCCGGTGCTCGGCGAGATCACCTACGGCCTCGAGCGCCTGTGCATGTACCTGCAGAACGTCGACGACGTGTTCGACATCGTCTGGACCCACGGGCCGGACGGCACGCCGGTGACCTACCGCGACGTCTACCACCAGAACGAAGTCGAGCAGAGCGCCTACAACTTCGAGCACGCCGACGTCGCCGAATTGCTGCACCGCTTCGACGCCTGCGAAGCCGAGGCGTTGCGGCTGGTCGAGCTCGGCCTGCCGCTGCCGGCGTACGAGCAGGTGATGAAGTGCTCCCACAGCTTCAACCTGCTCGATGCGCGCCGCGCGATCTCGGTCACCGAGCGCCAGCGTTACATCCTGCGCGTGCGCAAGCTGTCGCAGGCGGTCGCCGCGAGCTACCACGCGCAACGCGAGAAGCTCGGCTTCCCCGGGCTGCGGCGCGCGCCGGCATGATCCCGCAGCGCCTGACCCCGGAAGCCGCACTGCAGGCGCTGGCCGGCGACCCGCTGGGCATGCGCTTCCGCCAGCTGTTCCGGCACGGCAGCCTGGAGGTCGAGATCTACAAGCCGGTCGGTCGCGACCTGCAGATCGCGCACGCGCGCGACGAGGTCTACGTGGTGATCGCCGGGCATGGCGACTTCACCTGCGACGGCCAGCGCCATGCGGTCGTCCCCGGCGAGCTGTTGTTCGCGCCGGCCGGGGTCGAGCACCACTTCGAGAACTTCAGCGACGACTTCTGCACCTGGGTGCTGTTCTACGGCCCCGAGGGCGGCGAACCAGGATGAGGAAGCTGCCGTGGACGCGATGAACCCGTTGCTGGTCGAGCTGGGCACCGAGGAACTGCCGGTGCAGGCGCTGCCCGGGCTGGCGCAGGCGCTGCTGGACGGCGTGGTCGACGGCCTGGTCAGGCGCGGCATCGCGGTCGAGCGCGGCGACGCCAAGCCCCTGTACAGCCCGCGGCGGCTGGCGGTGCTGCTGCCGGGCGTGGCCGACGAGCAGCCGGAACAGCATTCCGAAGTGCCCGGCCCCTACCTCGACATCGCGCTGGACGCCGCCGGCCAGCCGACCAGGGCGCTGCAGGGCTTCGCGCACAAGGCCGGCGTCGACTGGACGCAACTGGCGCGCACCGTCGACAACAAGGGCGAGCGTTTCGTGCATCGCGCCAGCGCGCCCGGCGCGCGCACCGCGGCGTTGCTGCCGGAGATCGTGCGCGAGGCGATCGCGGCGATGCCGATCCCCAAGCCGATGCGCTGGGGCGACCACGACCACGCCTTCGCGCGCCCGCTGCACTGGCTGGTGCTGCTGCACGGCGGCGACGTGGTCGACGGCGAAGTACTGGGCGTGGCCTCCGGCCGCAACAGCCGCGGCCACCGCTTCATGCACGACAAGCAGGTCTGGATCGGCACCCCGGGCGATTACGTCGACGCGCTGCGCGGGGCCAGGGTGCTGGTCGATCCGGACGAACGCCGCGAACGCATCGTGCGCGAGGTCGAACACGCGGCGCGGTCGGTCGGCGGCGTCGCGCGCATCGACGCCGGCAACCTGGAACAGGTGAACTGCCTGGTCGAATGGCCGAGCGCGGTGCTTTGCAGCTTCGACCGCGAATTCCTGGCGGTGCCGCAGGAAGCGTTGATCACCACGATGGAAACCAACCAGAAATTCTTCCCCGTGCTCGACGACGCAGGCAAGCTGACCGGGCATTTCGTCGGCATCGCCAACATCGAATCGAAGGACCCCGCCGAGATCCGCAAGGGCTACGAGCGCGTGATCCGCCCGCGCTTCGCCGACGCCAAGTTCTTCTTCGTCGAGGACATGAAGCAGGGCCTGGCGGCGATGAACGCGGGACTGGCGACGGTGACCTACCAGGCCAAACTCGGCAGCGTGGCCGACAAGGTCGCGCGCGTCGCCGCGCTGGCCGCGGCGATCGCCACCGAGGTCGGCGCCGATCCGGAACTGGCGCGCCGGGCCGCGGAACTGTCCAAGGCCGACCTGCAATCGCGGCTGGTGGGCGAGTTCCCGGAACTGCAGGGCATCGCCGGCCGCTACTACGCCGCGGTGGAAAAGGAACCGCTCGAGGTCGCCAATGCGATCGACGAGGCCTACCGCCCGCGCCATGCCAGCGACGACATCGCGCTGTCGCCGCTGGGCAAGGTGCTGGCGATCGCCGAGCGGCTGGACACGCTGGCCGGCGGCTTCGCCGCGGGGCTGAAGCCGACCGGCAACAAGGATCCGTTCGCGCTGCGGCGCAATGCGCTGGGGCTGGCGCGGACGATCATCGAGAGCGGTATCGATCTCGACATCAAGCGATCCCTCTCAAGCGCCGTCCTGTCCGCCAGGGCAGCGATCGCTTCGACGACGGCCGCGACGGCAAAGCCTGCCGCTGCCGATGGAGAAAAGTCCGTGGCCGGGCCTGCTGCGGATGCGAACCCCAAGGCAAGGCCGCCCAGGCAGGCCAGCGAAGACCGGTTGCCCGACGACGGCAGGCTGGTCGACGATCTCTACGACTTCATCCTCGACCGCCTGCGCGGCTACTACGCCGACCGCGGCGTGCCGGTGCAGCACTTCAACGCCGTCGCCCAGCTGCGGGTTCCATCGCTTTACGACTTCGACCGCCGCATCGACGCGATCGGGAGCTTCGCCGCGTTGCCGGAAGCCGAGGCGCTGGCGGCCGCCAACAAGCGCATCCGCAACATCCTGAAGAAGGTCGAAGGCGGCATCCCGGCCACGGTCGACCCGGCGCTGCTGCGCGAGCCGGCGGAACGCGCGCTGGCCGAAGCCGTCGAAGCCGCCTACGGCGACACCGGCCCGGCGCTGGCGCAGGGCGACTACGTCGCCGTGCTCGGCCGGCTGGCGCGGCTGCGGCCACAGGTCGATGCGTTCTTCGACCAGGTGATGGTCAACGTCGACGACGCGGCGCTGCGCGACAACCGCCTCGCATTGCTGCAACGCCTCGCCGGGCGCCTGGGCAGCGTCGCCGCGATCGAGCACCTGTCCGCATAGCGGCAGCCGGCGAGAAGCCGCACCCCTCACCCTGCTTCGCTGCGCGAAGCGGTCCCTCTCCCCGCTCCGCGGGGCGAGGGCGTTGCATGGAGCGATCCGATGCCGTTCCTTCTCTCCGCTTGCGGGGCGAGGGAAGATCGTGCGGTTCCTTCTCCCCGCTTGCGGGGAGAAGGTGCCCGAAGGGCGGATGAGGGGCCGCCCGACGCGACGGCAACCGGCGCCGTCGATCCCGCATCCGTCAGTCGCCGTTGACGCGCGCCGCGTATGCTCGCGGCATGCGCCCGGTCCCCCGCCTGCTCGCCATTGCCGCGTTGTGCCTTGCCGCGGCGGGCGTGGCCCGGGCCGCGGTGGTGCAGCGCGTGGACATCGTCGGCCTCGACGAGGCGATGACGCAGAACGTGCGCACTTCGCTGTCGCTGGTCGACGCGATCGGCAAGGACGTCTCCGGCCGGCGCATGGCCTACCTGGTGCGCGAGGCCGAAGCGCAGACCCGCGAGGCGCTGGAACCGTTCGGCTACTACACGCCGCGGATCGAGGTGCAGCGCGACCGCGACGCCGGCACCGTCACCATCACCGTCATCCCGGGCACGCCGGTGCGGGTGCGCGACAGCCGCGTCGCGATCGACGGCGAAGGCGGCCGCGACCGCTACCTGAAGCAGGAGCTGGCCGCATTCACGCCCGCACCGGGCGCGGTCTTCGACCACGAGCTCTACGAAGCGAGCAAGGCGCGCATCAGCCGGCGCCTGGCCGAGCGCGGCTATTTCGACGCCGATTTCCTCAGCCGCCGGGTCGAGGTCACGCGCGCCGACCACGCCGCCGACATCGACCTGCGCTGGGACAGCGGCGCGCGCTACGACATGGGCCCGACCAGCTTCGTGCAGACGCCGAAGCAGATCATCCGCCCCGGGCTGTTCGACAAGCTGGTGTACTGGGACGAAGGCAGCTACTACCACCAGGGCAAGCTCGACCGGCTGCGCAAGTCGCTGCTGGCGCTGGACTACTTCAGCCGGATCGAAATCGAGGCGCAACCGCAGCAGGCGACCGCGGACAGGCGCGTGCCGGTCACCGTCACCCTCACGCCGGCCAAGCGCAGCATCTACACCGCCGGCGTCAGCTACGGCACCGACAGCGGCGGCGGCGTGCGGCTCGGGGTCGAGCGCCGCTACCTCAACTCGCGCGGGCACAAGGCGCTGGCGCAGGTCGACTACGCGCAGCGCCGCAAGACCCTGACCCTGCAATACCGGATCCCCGCGTTCGCCTGGCTCGACGGCTGGTACACCGCCAGCCTGCAGGCCGCCGACGAGCAGACCGATTACATCGACACCCGCCGGGTCGAGTTCGTCGCCAGCCGCAGCGGCGAGGTCAACAGCCACCTCACCGCGATCGCGTCGCTGCACGCCCTGCGCGAGCGCTGGGCCTACACGGGCGACATCGACCATCCCGGCTATCGCTACGCGAGCTTCGCCTTCCCCTCGCTGCGCGCCGAATACATCGACGCCGACGACCGCCTGTATCCGCGCGACGCCCTCGGCGGCTCGCTGGAATTGCGCGGCGCCGCCGAGGGCCTGGGCTCGGACGCCAGCTTCGTGCAGCTGCACGCGCGCGCCAGCTGGTTCCAGGGACTGGGCGCGCGCGACCGGGTGATCGTGCGCGGCGAGCTCGGCCACACCTTCACCAACGCACTGGTGCAGATGCCGCCGTCGCTGCGCTTCTACGCCGGCGGCGACCGCAGCATCCGCGGCTACAACTACCGCGAGGTCGGGCCGCGGATCGGCGACTTCGGCCTCGGCGCGAAGAACGTGATCACCGCCAGCGGCGAGTACGAGCATTACTTCAAGCCGGCCTGGGGCATGGCGGCGTTCGTCGACAGCGGCAGCGCCTTCGACGGGCGCACGCCGGACTGGCGCACCGGCGTCGGCGTCGGCCTGCGCTGGCGTTCGCCGGTGGGCCCGGTGCGGATCGACATCGCCCGCGGCCTCGACCATCCCGACTCGCCGTTCACCCTGCACCTCAACATCGGCGCCGACCTGTGAACTGGCGCGAACGCTACCGGCGTTACCGCCGCTACGGCCTGGATCCCCTGCCGGACGACGCCAGCGCCGCGCAGCGCGAGGCGCGGATCGCCGAACTGCGCGCGCTGCGCCGCCGGCGGCAACGCAAGGTCGCGATCCGGGGCGGGCTCGGCACGCTGGCGCTGGTGCTGGTCGCGGCGCTGCTGCTGTACTGGCTGCTGATGACCATCGGCGGCCGCGACCTGCTGCTGCGGCAGATCGTGGCGCGACTGCCGGCCGGCACCACGCTCACCTGGGACAGCGCGCAGGGCCCGGCGTCGGGCCCGTTGACGCTGCATGGCGTGCGCTTCTCGATGCCGCGGCAGGTCGACGCGGCCTGCGTGCCGACCGGCACCGCCTCCTGCGCGACGGGGCGGATCACGTTCACGGCGTCGACCGTGGTGCTGGATCCGGCGATCCGGCCGCTGCTGGGCAGGCGCCTGCGGCTGGACGCGCTCGAGCTGCGCGACGCCACGCTCGACCTGCCGCGCAGCGACACGCCGTTCGAGCTGCCACGCTGGCCGGAATCGCTGCCCGAGATCGCGCCGCCGCTGGCGCTGCAGGCCGACACCATCCGCGTCGACGGCCTCAGGGTCACGCGCGACTCGCAGCCGCTGGTCGACATCCGCAGCGCGCGCGGCGGACTGGCTGTCGCCGCCGGCCGGCTGCACGTCGAGCGCCTGGTCGTCGACAGCGACCGCGGCCGTTTCAGCGCGCACGGCGACTACGCACCGCGCGACCGTTACCGCAGCGACCTGGTCGCCACCGCGGTGCTGCCGGCACCGGCCGGGCGCAGCGCGCCGCGGCTCGGCCTGGTCGTGCGCGGCGACCTGTCGCAGCTGCGGGTCGCGCTCGCCGGCAACGCCCCGGCGCCGTTGCGCGCGAGCCTGACCCTGCACGACGCGAGCGCCGGCGACGCCCCGCGCTGGTCGCTGCGCGCACGCTCCGACGCGCTCGATCCGGGACTGCTGGCCGGCAGCGGCGAGGCCGGCACGCCGGTGAAGTTCGACCTGCGCGCCGATGGCAGCGGCGGCGATGCGCGCCTGCAGGGCCATGTCGAACGCGCCGGCTTCGCAGCCGCGATCCGGCCCTCGCGCGTGCGCCTGGACGACCAGGTGCTGACCCTGCAGCCGCTGGTGGTCGACCTGCTCGACGGGCGGGTCACGCTGCGCGGCCACGCCGACCTGCGCAGGCCTGCATCGCGAGCGGCGACGACTGCCGGCGACACCACCGCCATCAAGCTGGCGATCAACGCCCGCGGCCTGCGCTGGCGCGGCAGCGACGACGCCGACGCCGTGCGCGCCGACGCCGACCTCGGCATCGCCGGCCGGCCCGACGCCTGGGCCGCGATCGGCAGCGCCACCCTGCTGCGCGACGGACAACGCGCGCGGCTGCGCTTCGACGGCCGCGGCGACCGCGCGCAGGTCGCGATCCGCAGCCTGCGCGCGACGATGGCGACCGGCACGCTGGAGGCCACCGGCAAGGCGCGCTGGGCGCCGGCGCCGGGCTGGGACCTGGACGCCACGCTCGCCGGCTTCGACCCCGGCTATTTCCTGCCCGACTGGAGCGGCGCGATCGACGGCCGCATCGCCAGCAGCGGCCGCACCCGCAAGGGCGGCGGACTCGACGCGGAGTTCATCGTCGACAGGCTCGGCGGCCGCCTGCGCGGCCGCGCGCTCGGCGGCCACGGCCGCCTCGCGCTGCACACGCATGCCGATGCCCGCAAGCCGACCGCCTACGACGGCGAACTCGCACTCACCCTCGGCGACAGCCGCATCGACGCCAACGGCACGATCGCCGACAGCCTCGCCGTCGACGCGCGCTTCGCGCCGCTGCAGCTGCACGACCTGCTGCCACGCGGCGCCGGCACGCTGCGCGGCACGCTGGCGCTGCGCGGCACGCGCGCGATGCCGAACCTCGAGCTGGACCTCGACGGCGACGGCCTGCGTTACCGCGATTACCGCGCCGACAGCCTGCAGGCACGCGGCAAGCTGCCCTGGCGCGGCAGCGGCGGCGCGCTGGTGCTCGACGCCAGCGGCCTCGAGGCCGGGATCGCCATTGATCGGCTGCACGTGGATGCGCGCGGCGCGGTCGAGAACCTGCAGCTCGACGCCAGCGCCGACAGCACGCTCGGCAGCCTCGCGCTCGGCGGCAGCGCCGCGCGCCGCAACGGCCTCTGGCAAGGCAC
Source organism: Lysobacter sp. (assembly GCA_036676275.1). Taxonomy (GTDB): domain Bacteria; phylum Pseudomonadota; class Gammaproteobacteria; order Xanthomonadales; family Xanthomonadaceae; genus Cognatiluteimonas. Next base: position 3,571 of record JAKFDF010000007.1, on the reverse strand, counting down.
GCTGGAGACGCTGCGCCTGCAACCGGCCAAGGGCGGCGCGTGGCGGCTGCAGGCACCGGCGCGCTACGCGCAGACCGGCAACGGCTGGACCCTGGCGCGCAGCTGCCTGGCCGCCGGCGGCGGCGGCGAACTGTGCGCCAGCGGCGACTGGCCGCGGCGCGGACTCGACGTCGCCGGACGCGGCCTGCCGCTGGCGCTGGCCACGCCGTGGCTGCCCGAACGCAGCGACGGCCGGCCCTGGCTGCTGCGCGGCGAGATCGCGCTCGACGCCAACCTGCGCGCACTGGGCAACGGCTGGCGCGGCAGCGCGAAAGTGACCTCCGCCGCCGGCGGCTTGAAGAACAGCGCGCGCGCCCGCGACGACCTGGTCGCCTACGGGCAACTCGTGCTCGACGCGCGCTTCGATCCGCAACGCTTCGACGCCACCCTGCGCGCCACGCTCAACGGCGACGGCCGCATCGACGCCCACGTCGCCAGCGGCTGGGACGCCTACGCGCCGCTGTCCGGGCGGATCGCGCTGGACACCGACGAACTGACCTGGATGGAGCTGCTGTCGCCGGACATCGTCGAGCCGGCCGGAACACTCGAGGCCCAGATCACCCTGGGTGGCACGCGCGCGCAGCCGTCGCTCGGCGGCGGCGCTCGCCTGTCCGCGTTCACCGCCGAACTGCCGGCGCTGGCGATCACGCTCGCCGACGGCGACGTGCGCCTGGACGCGCAAGCCGACGGCAGCGCGCGCATCCACGGCTCGCTGCGATCCGGCGAAGGCACGCTGGCCCTCGACGGCAAGCTGGGATGGCGCGACGACCCCGCGTCCGGCAAGAGCACGCCGCTGGTGTTGAACGTGCGCGGCAGCAACGTGCTCGCTTCCGACACCCGCGACCTGCACGCGGTGATCGATCCCGACCTGGTGGTGCGCTACGCCGCCGGGCAACCGCTCGCGGTCAGCGGCACGGTCGGCGTGCCGAGCGCGCGGATCGACCTGGAACGCCTCGACCAGGGCGTGTCGACCTCGCCCGACGTGGTGGTGCTGGACCCGGTCGATCCCGAGCGCGGCGTCGCCACGCCACTGCAGCTCGACCTCACCCTGGCGCTCGGCGACGACGTCCGCCTCGACGGCTTCGGCCTGGACGGCACGCTCGATGGCAGCCTGCGCGTGCGCGCACGGCCGGGCCGCGAGATGCTGGCCAGCGGCACGCTCGAGGTCGGCGGCCGCTATACCGCCTACGGCCAGAAACTCGACATCAGCCGCGGCCGGCTGGTATGGACGGGCAGCCCGATCGCCGATCCGCTGCTCGACATCCGCGCCCAGCGCGAGGTCGGCGACGTCACCGCCGGGATCGACGTCAGCGGTCGCGCCTCGCGCCCGCAGGCCGAGGTGTGGACCGACCCGGCGACCGACCAGTCCGAAGCGCTCGCCTACCTCGCGCTCGGGCGCCCGCTGGCCAGCGCCAGCGGCGACGAGAGCCGCCAGCTCGACGCCGCCAGCGCGGCACTGTCGGCCGGCGGCAACCTGCTGGCCTCGCAACTGGGCGCCAGGATCGGCCTCGACGACGCCGGGGTGACGGAATCGCGCGCGCTCGGCGGCAGCGTGCTGGGCGTCGGCAAGTACCTGTCGCCGAAACTCTACGTCGGCTACGGCGTGTCGCTGCTCGGCACCGGCCAGGTGCTGACGCTGAAGTACCTGCTGCGCAAGGGCTTCGACATCGAGATCGAATCGAGCACGGTGGAGAACCGCGCATCGGTGAACTGGCGCAAGGAGCGCTAGCCGCTGCGGCCGGACGCGCCCCCGGGTTCGTCGTTACGCCAGGTTTTTTCGCCACTCCGCGCTTGTCGCTACGCGCTTGTCGTCACGTGCGCTCGTCGTTACGTGCGCTTGTGGCGACGCCACGCTTGTCGTTCCCGATGCAGCGGGGAACCCGCTTTCACCAGGCAAGCCGATGCCGCGGCGGCGCGATGCGGATGCCGTCACGCACGCCTGGCTTCCGCGCGTGTCGCGCCAGCAACCCGCAAGCGGGTTTCGCGGCGCGGGCGGTGCCCGGGTTTCGATCCGGGCGAGTTCGGTTCCTGGCGCATTCCCGCCAACAGCCCGCAAGCGCATTACGCTGCGCGCGGCGGCGCGCCGTGATTGCGATTCAAGCGAGTTCGGTTCCTGGCGCATTCCCGCCAATAGCCCGCAAGTGCATTACGCTGCGCGCGGCGGCGCGCCGTGATTGCGATTCAAGCGCGTTCAGTCCCTGCGCGATCCAGCGGACTCAGGACGCCACCGCCGCCGCGATTGAGCACGTGCGTGTAGATCTGCGTGGTCGCCAGGTCCTTGTGGCCGAGCAACTCCTGGATGGTGCGGATGTCGTAGCCGGCCTCCAGCAGGTGGGTGGCAAAGGAGTGGCGCAAGGTGTGGCAGGTCGCCGGCTTGTCGATGCCCGCGCGGCCCACCGCCGCCTTGACCGCACGCTGCAGCATGCTTTCGTCGACATGGTGCCGGCGCACCATGCCGGTGCGCGGATCGCGGCTGCGCACGCGCGCCGGGAACACGTATTGCCAGCCCCACTCGCGCGCCGCGCCCACGTACTTGCGCGCCAGCGCATCGGGCATCCACACCTCCCCGAACCCGGCCGCGAGGTCGCGCTGGTGCGTGCGCCGTGCCTCGCGAAGCTGCGCCTGCAGCGGATCGCGAAGGCGCGACGGCAGCATCGTGCGCCGATCCTTGCCGCCCTTGCCCTGGCGCACCGTGATCTCGCCGCGAACGAAGTCCAGGTCCTTGACCCGCAACCGCACGCATTCCATCAACCGCAGCCCGCTGCCGTACAGCACGCTGGCCATCAGCCAGGCCACGCCATCCAGCTCGCCCAGCAATGCCTGCACCTCCTCGCGCGCCAACACCACCGGCAACCGCTGCGGCCGCTTCGCCCTGCGGATCTCCTCCATCCACGGCAGCTCGATCCCCAGCACCTCGCGGTACATGAAGAGCAGGCCCGACAGCGCCTGGTTCTGCGTCGACGGCGCCACCTTGCCCTCCATGGCCAGGCGGGTGAGGAAAGCCTCGACCTGCCGCGCACCCAGCTCCCGCGGGTGGCGCTTGCCGTTGGCGATGACGAATCGCCGGATCCAGCCCAGGTAGGCCTCCTCCGTACGCCGCGACATCCCCAGCCGACGCATCCGCGCCTGGACGTCGGCCAGCAGCTTTCCCGGGCGATCGGGCGTGCCAGCATCCGGCACCGCAGCATCGGCGGCGGGCAGCGAGTCGCTTGCAGCAGTCGTATCCCGGTGCGACGATCCCATCGAAGCGGCCTTTTCCAGACTCCAGAAACACCGCAAGACTAGGCCGCACAACTAGGCTGCGCCGTCAGGCATAACCCAATGACACTGTGGGGCTTTTCCGAATTCAAGCGCATGCCGCAGACGCGCTATCTTGCCCCTCTACGCTCCATTTCCAAACCGATTAGTTGTTAGCGCCCTGGAGAAACAATGCAACATCCCGCCAAATCACTCTTACTTTCGACACTCATATTAGCTGGGTGCGCACCTGATGCAGCAGGGCTATCGGTTTCAGCGCAACAAGAATCGGCCC
>JAKFDF010000006.1:0-2962 GCA_036676275.1 Lysobacter sp. | reverse complement strand
GTTCTTCGAGATTCGCTTTAGCGCGCCACCGCAGCGCATTCTCGACGAAGGTCCAGCCATGCCCAGCGCCCACTGGTTCCCCGGCGCCACCCTGAATTTCGCCGAACACCTGCTGCGCCGCCGCGACAATCACCCGGCCCTGGTCGCCATCGGCGAAGATGGCAGCCGCGAGCAACTGACTTACGCGGAACTGGCGGCCCATGTCGCCGGCCTGCAACGCCAACTGCAAGCCGCCGGTGTCGGCCTCGGCGACCGCGTCGCCGCCTTCATGCCCAACACCTGGCAGACGCTGGTCGGCATGCTCGCCGCCAGCAGCCTCGGCGCCACCTGGTCGAGCTGCTCGCCGGACTTCGGCACCCAGGGAGTGATCGACCGCTTCGGCCAGATCGAACCCAAGGTGCTGATCGCCGCCGCCGGCTACCGCTATGCCGGTAAGAACCTCGACCTGACCGGCAAACTCAACGAAATACTCGAGCGCCTGCCGTCGCTGCAGCAATTGATCCTGGTGCCCTACTCCAACCCCAATGCCCGCACCGATGCCTTGCAGACCGATGCCCAGGTCAGCCTCTGGCAGGACTTCTACCAGCCCGGCGGCACGCCTGCGTTCACCCCGGTGCCGTTCGACCATCCGCTGTACATCCTCTATTCCAGCGGCACCACCGGCGTGCCCAAGTGCATTGTCCACGGCAGCGGCGGCGTGCTGCTGCAACACGTCAAGGAACTCGGCCTGCACACCGACCTGTCGGCCGCCGACACGCTGTTCTACTACACCACCTGCGGCTGGATGATGTGGAACTGGCTGGTCTCGGGCCTGGCCCTCGGCGCCACCCAGGTGCTGTTCGACGGTTCGCCCTTCCACCCAGGGGCAGAACGCCTGATCGACCTGATCGACAGCGAATCCATCAGCATCTTCGGCACCAGCGCCAAGTACCTCGCCGCCCTGGAAAAGGCCGGTGCCAAGCCGGGCAGCAGCCACAAGCTGGAGCGTCTCAAGGCCATCCTCTCGACCGGTTCGCCGCTGTCCCATGAGAGCTTCGAGTACGTCTACCGCGAGATCAAAAGCGACCTGTGCCTGTCATCGATTTCCGGCGGCACCGACATCGTCTCCTGCTTCGCCCTCGGCAACCCGCTGCTGCCGGTCTGGCGCGGCGAGCTGCAGTGCAAAGGCCTGGGCATGGACGTGCAGGTGTGGAACGACGCCGGCCAGCCGGCCATAGGCGAGAAAGGCGAACTGGTCTGCACCAGGCACTTCCCCTCGATGCCGGTGGGCTTCTGGAATGACCCGGACGGCGCCAAGTTCAAGGCCGCCTACTTCGAGACCTTCCCCGGCATCTGGGCCCACGGCGATTATGCCGAAGAGACCGTGCACGGCGGCCTGGTGATTCACGGCCGCTCGGACGCCGTATTGAATCCCGGTGGCGTGCGCATCGGCACCGCCGAGATCTACCGCCAGGTGGAGAAGGTCGAGGAGGTGCTCGAATCCATTGCCATCGGCCAGGACTGGCAGGACGACGTGCGCGTAGTGCTGTTCGTCCGCCTGCGCGAGGGCGTGACGCTGAGCGATGAGCTGCAGGCGCGCATCCGCCAGGTGATCCGTAGCAACACCACGCCGCGCCACGTGCCGGCCAAGATCATCGCGGTGGCCGACATCCCGCGCACCATCAGCGGCAAGATCGTCGAACTGGCGGTGCGCAACGTGGTGCACGGCAAGCCGGTGAAGAACACCGACGCCCTGGCCAACCCGCAGGCGCTGGAGCTGTACAAGGACCTGCCCGAACTGCAGCGCTGAGGCAGGCCGCGCGGTCTTCGAACGCCAACTGGTGCGCGCAGCGCACCCTACGGGCCACGGCGCGACTCGGCGCATCCCCTGCGCCGGGTTGCTGGCGCCCTCTGGACAGCGCGGCAAACTTCACCTAGCGTCTGATGCCCGACTGCCTCATGGCGCAGTCGGAGGTCGACCGGCATTCAGCCAAGGAGAACACATGCAACTGATCGGAATGCTCGACTCACCCTATGTCCGCCGGGTCGCGGTGTCGCTGCAACTGCTCGAGGTGCCGTTCGAGCACCGGGCGATCTCGGTGTTCAGCACCTTCGAACAATTCCACCAGCTCAACCCGGTGGTCAAGGCGCCCTCGCTGATCTGCGACGACGGCAGCGTGCTGATGGACTCCACCCTGATCCTCGATTACGCAGAGCACCTTGCCGGCCCCGATAAGTCCCTGATGCCCGCGGCTATCGGCGAGCGTCTACGGGCGCTGCGCATCGTCGGCCTGGCGCTCGCCGCCTGCGAGAAGAGCGTGCAGATCGTCTACGAACGCGAGCTGCGTCCGGCGGAGAAACAGCACCAGCCCTGGCTATCGCGAGTGAGCGGGCAACTGCTGGCGGCCTACTCCGCCCTGGAGACCGAGCTGGTCCGCGAGCCGCTGGCGCCGGAGCACGCCGGCATCGATCAGGCTGGCATCAGCACCGCCGTCGCCTGGTACTTCACCCAGGCAATGCTGCCGGACCTGCTCGACGCCTCGGCCTTCCCCGCCCTGCAGCGGCTCTCGGCCGCCGCCGAAGCCCTGCCGGCATTCGCCGCCGCACCCCATGGACTGGGCACCTATCAGCCAACCGGCCAGCGCGCCTAGCCTAAAGATAGGGATGCACCACCGCGATCTTGTGCAGCTGCGCGATTGAGTATGCAGGAGCGAAGGGGACGCCTAGTCTTTATTCGCGAAAAGCATCGGCGAATGCCAGACAGCTCTCCGCTAAATCCCGGAGCGCCCGAGATCTTCGGGCGACTCGGGCTCCTCGATATCCTCCAGTTTCAACTCCAGCCCCCAGTCAGCAGGTTTGCCGGTCGCTGCCGGTGCCGGCGGAGCCACCGGTGCCGCAGCCGCCGGGTTGTCGCGATAGAGCTTGAGTTTCAGGCGCACGTTGTTCGCCGAGTCGGCATTCTTCACCGCCTCTTCCTCGTCGA
>JAKFDF010000005.1:0-18638 GCA_036676275.1 Lysobacter sp. | reverse complement strand
CTATGATCTACCGGCCTATGCCCGCCCGCTCGCCGCCCGCTATCAGGCATGGGAGCAACAAGTCGGTCGCAAGAACGTGTGGCAAGCCGCCGCCGAGCTGTAGCACGCGGCCTGACAATTCATGCATGCCGAACCCGCTTCGTTTCTTGGTTCATGTGTGTCGCTGTTCCACTGCAACAACTCACCGATCAGCAGGTTGCGGCTCGGCTTAATTCAGGCGTTAGCCCCCGCACTGGCGTTCGTAGCCGAGCCTAGAGTGATGCTCCTCTTTTGGAGCACACGCATGAATTCGACCATCAAGGAACCTCGCCTTTTAGACAGACTCCGCAGCAAGATCCAGCTCAAGGGGTACTCGCGCGCAACCGATAAAAACTATTCCTACTGGGTAAAGCGCTACATCTTGTTTCACGGAAAGCGTCACCCCACTGACATGGGACGCACAGAGATAGAAGTCTTCTTATCTCACCTTGCGTCGCAACAACTGGTATCGGCATCGAGCCAAAACCAGGCGCTTTCCGCACTTTTGTTTTTATACAAATGCGTCCTAGACCAGCCAATCGATGAACCCGTTAATGCAATTAGAGCAAAGAGATACGACTACATACCTACGGTTTTGTCTGTAACTGAGGTTCAAAAACTTCTAAGCTCAATGTCCGGCACGCTCAGGCTGATGGCAGAGTTAACCTACGGCGCTGGCATGCGCGTCTCCGAAACTCATGGCCTAAGAGTCCAGGACATTGACTTTGCAAACAAACGTATTCTTGTCCGCGATGGTAAAGGGCGCAAGGATCGGTTCACGCTTCTGCCGGAGAGCCTGATTCGCCAGTTGCAACAACACCTATTGAAAGTGAAAGCGCTGCACTTGAGAGATCTCGCAAGCGGGTATGGGGCGAGTGTTACGCCCCGCGCATATGCTCGGCGGAAATCCTGTACGAGCAAAGATTTTATTTGGCAATTCGCCTTCCCATCCGCCTCCTTATTTCACGACTCGTCTACCGGACTCAGCGGGCGATGGCATGTCCATATCAGCACGCTTCAAAAAGCTGTCCAACGTGCATCACGAAAAGCGAATATAGGAAAACGGGTATCAGTCCACACATTGCGGCATAGCTTTGCCACTCACTTACTCCAGGGTGGTTGCGATGTACGGCAAATCCAATTGCTCTTGGGTCATTCGCACATCAATACAACCATGGTTTACGCTCACATCGTTGACGCACATCAGTTGTCGGTAGTCAGTCCGTTAGACAAGTACTCGGCTGTTTGAGCGGTGTCTAACAATTCATCCAAGCCGAAGCCGCTTCGCGGCTCGGCTTGATTCAAGCGATAGGCGGAAAATGAGACTTGCTCTTCGGCCGGCAACAGAAGGCGAGCGCGAGTTCTGCGAAGCCCTCGCTCGCAGAAACCTGTCCCCGTACTTGGCCGCAAGAGACACTCCCTGGGATTCTGGCCTCTACCTCGCCAGCTGGTCGGAGTTCGAGAACCTGATGATCCTCGCCAATGACCAAGTCGCAGGAGTGCTCAGGCTCAACGCAGACGGCGCCGCCCTGGAGATCAGGGACCTGCAAGTGGTTCCTGCATACCAGAACCACGGAATTGGATCTTGGGCAATCCAGCAAGCCAGGTTGCTGGCTGCCGCTCGCGGGTTTGGCCTGGTCCGGCTGCGAGTGTTCGAGGAGAATCCAGCCAAAGCCCTGTACTCGCAACTCGGCTTCGTGAGCGGGACTATCGTTGGCGGCAAGGTGCAGATGTCGCTCGCGTTGCCGCCCAACAATCCATGCAAGCCGAAGCCGTTCCGCGGCTCGGCTTAATCCAGGCGCCAGGTGCCAGAAGCAGATTCGTCCCAATCTGGAGAATGAACCATGAAAGCAATTGCTCTCCTGTTGTTCCCTGCTCTATTCGCCAGCAGTTGCGCTGTCGCCCAGGAAAGCGCAAGGGACGAGTTGATTCGGACAGACCAAGCGTGGTCCGCCGCTGCTTCCGAAGGCAAGGATGTGGAGAAGGTCGTCGCTTTCTGGAGCGACGACGCGCAGATTGTTCCCGAAGGCGCAGCGATCATTTCGGGCAAAGCCGCCATTCGTTCTTACGTTACGGAGAGCTTCGCCACCCCAGGATTCAAGATCAGCTGGGAAACCTTGGACGCTGCCGTGAGTAGCGACGGAACGATGGGCTACACGACTGCCGCGAGCACGTTCACGTTCCCCGGCCCTGATGGGACGCTCGTGACGGAAACAGGTCGCGGCATCGCAGTCTGGCGTCGTGATTCCAGCGGGGCATGGAAATGCGTCTATGACACCTGGAACAGCGGCCCGTAGGACTGGCACCTGACAAATCGTGCAAGCCGAGACCGCGCAGCGGTCCGGCTCAACTCAGGCGTTAGCCGCTACGAGGATTTGCAGCCATGGGGCTTTTGACCTTCAGCATCAACGTCACCCTCGACGGTTGCGTCGACCACCGGGAGGGAATCGCCGACGACGAGACACACGCCTTCTTCACCCGCCTCATGGATGAACGGGGAGCGATGCTGTGGGGCCGCGTTACCTACCAGATGATGGAGCGCTACTGGCCGGCAGTCGCCCGCGGCGACGTGGAGGCAACGCCGGCGATCCGCGAGTGGGCGAACAAGCTGGAGACGAAGCCGAAGTACGTCGTGTCGTCGACGCGAAAGGACTTTCGATGGACCAATACCCACCAGATCTCCGGCGACCTCCGCACCGAGGTGCAGAAACTGAAGGACGCGACTCCGGCCGGTGTGCTCCTTGGTAGCGGCACGCTCGCGACCGAGTTGGATCGGATGGAGCTGATCGACGAGTACATGTTCCTCGTCCACCCCAGGATCGCCGGCCACGGCCCGACCCTGTACCACAGTGGACTGCCAAGTACGCGACGGCTAGAGCTGGTCTCCGCGAAGGCGCTTCGCGGTGGCGCGGTTGCCATGCACTATCGGCGCGAGGACGGCTAACAATTCTTTCAGGCCGCGGCCGCTTCGCGGCTCGGCTCGATTCCGGGGCGGCCTGGCAGTTCGTCCGGCCGCCGGGTTCCGCCAGGGAGGGCAGCCATGACCTCTCCAAGCTCGATCGCGCTGACAGGCTTCATCGCCTGGGCGCTGCTTCTGCTGCTGCTGATGGAAGGGATTCGCGCCCAGCTCGTGCTGCGGCGGAAAGTGCCTGCGAACGGGTTCACTCCTGAAAACGCGGCCCTTTCGCCTTTCATGCAGCGCCTGGCCAGGGCGCATGCCAACTGCGTCGAGAGCCTGCCTGTATTCGGCGGGCTGTTGCTGGTCGCCATCGCCACGGATCGCGCGTCCATGACCGATCCCCTGGCTTACCTGTTCCTCGGCAGCCGGGTCTTCCAGTCGCTCGTGCATCTGGCCTCGCTGACGTCGACCGCGGTCACGATTCGCTTCATGGCCTTTGCCGTGCAACTGGCAATCGGGTCGTACTGGGCCTTCCTGCTCCTGGCATCGGCGTGAGGGCTCACCCTCCCTCCAGGCGGTAGCCGCTCGCGGCGCCGGCCAATGCCGGCGTTGCGCGGCTTGCGCCGGGCGGGATCAGGTATCGTTCGTGCCCGGTGCGCCGAGCCGGCCTTACGCCATGGTGCTGCATCCTCCAATGCGCTCGCTCCAGGCCAGCCTGCTGTATTACATCGCGGTGTTCGGCGTCGGCGTGGTGCTGGGCACGATCCGCGTGCTGCTCGTCGCGCCGCTGCTGGATGTCCGCTGGGCCGAACTTTTCGAGCAGCCGCTCATGCTGGTGGCCAGCTATTACCTCGCGCGCCATGCCATGCGCCGGTTCGGGCCGTTTACCGCGGCCCGGCGACTGGGGATCGGCGTGATCGCCCTCGCGCTGATGGTGGGTACGGAGCTGGCCCTGACGCTGTTTGTCCAGGGCCTGACTTTGCCGCAATATCTTGCCAGCCGGGATCCGGTGTCGGGCGCGGCTTATGTCCTGTCGCTCGCCGCGTTCGCCCTGATGCCCCTGCTTGCCGGCCGCGGGCGGGAGATCGACCGGTCGTCCAGGCCGCCGTCGCCGCAAGGCCCGGCCTGATCCGGAAGCATGGCGAAAGGAGATCCGCATGGCCGCACGGGAAATCCGGGGACAAGCGCTTGGGCTGCTCGGCTGGGTTGTCCTGAGCTTTGCGGCATCGGCCATCGGGGCGGTGGCGTCGATCCAGGCCAAGTCCTTCTACGGGCAGCTCGTGCAGCCTTCGTGGGCGCCGCCTGCCGCGGTGTTCGGACCGGTCTGGGGCGTGCTGTATGCATTGATGGCGATCGCCGCGTGGCTGGTCTGGCGCCGCGGGGGGTTCCGCGCCAATCGCACGGCACTGTCGCTGTTCGTGCTACAGCTCGCGTTGAACGCGCTCTGGAGCTGGCTGTTCTTCGCCTGGCATCTGGGTGCCTGGGCGTTTGCCGACATCGTGGCGCTGTGGGCGCTGGTGGCTGCCACGCTGGCCTGCTTCTGGCGCGTGCGGCGCCTGGCAGGCGCCCTGCTCGTTCCGTACCTGTTGTGGGTCAGCTTCGCGGCGGTGCTCAACTATTCGGTCTGGCGGCTCAATCCCCAGGTCCTGGGTTAGCCGCAAGGTTGCCTGGCGCTCCATTCGCGCCGCCGGTTCGCGGCCTGGCCGGCCCAGGCCCATTGCATCGCAGCGGGGGTTGCCCCCATGGGAGCAGGCATGAAGCGGGTCACGGGAATCGGCGGAATCTTCTTCAAAGCCAGGGACCCGGCAGCGCTCGGCGCCTGGTACCGGGATCACCTTGGACTGGACGTCGGCGATTGGGGCGGCGCGGTTTTCGAATGGGGCGGCCCCGGAAGCGGGAAAGGCATGACCATCTGGAGCGTGTTCAAGAGCGACACGACCTACCTGGAACCGGGAACCGCCAGTTTCATGGTCAACTTCCGGGTCGCCGACCTGCATGCGCTCCTCGCCGCGCTCAGGGCCGAGGGCTGCAACGTGGAAGCGCGCACGGAAGAATCCGAACAGGGCAGGTTCGGCTGGGTGATCGACCCGGAGGGCAACAAGGTCGAACTCTGGGAACCGCCAGCGGACCAGTGAGCTGGCGTCCGGGCATCACCGGCTGCCGTGCTCGGGTATTGGCGGGTTGCCGGCGCCATTGCGGCTGCCTGAAGAGCAGTCAGTCCCGGCGGCCTTTCAGCATGGCGATGCCATACCCCATGGCGCCCAGCAGCACCAGCGCGAGAGGAATCGCGCCTGGCTCGCTTTCCGTAGCGACCATCATGCCGGTGAGCAGCACTCCCACGACCAGGACCGCCAGTGACAGAACCTTCAGCTTGCGGTACGGATGCATCAGCTTTCCCCGGGGCCAGGATGTCGGAGGGTAATCCCTGGCGACGTCCTGTTCGCGGCTCGTGGGCGAATGGACATGAATCTCCGGCGGCTGCGATGCCGAAAAGCATGGCCTCCCGCCTCGCTCACGGCGGATGTATTCAAGCGGCCGCCGGCGCACGACCGTTGGTCGCACCCGATCCGCAGGCCTGCTGTCCACTCCCCAACGGGAACCACCTTCGATGATGCTGCGAACCTTCATCCGCCACGCCGTCCTGTGCGCGCTCCTGCTGCTGGCCTGCGGCTGCGCGACGGGTGCCGGCGGACCGCACGATGCGGTGCGCGTGCTGTTCGTCGGCAACAGCCTGACCTATGTCGGCAACCTGCCGGCGGTGCTCCAGGCGCAGGCGCAGGCCGACGGTCGCGACCTGTCCACACAGATGCTGGTTCAGGGTGGCGCGACCCTGGACGACCGGGTGCGCGACGGGGCGGTCGCGGAGCTCCTGCAACACGGACGTTTCGATTACGTGGTACTGCAGGAGCGCGGCGGAGACGCGCTCTGCTTCCAGCCCGGCACGTGCGAGGCCTCCGAGCGCGCCCACCTCGCGCTCGGCGCGCTGGCGCATGCTCACGGCGCGGTGCCGATCGTGCTCGGGACCTACCAAACGCTACCAGGCGCATCGGCCGCGCTGGTCGACGCGGAACGCGATCTGGCCACCAGGATCGCGGCCCGTTTCGTACCGGTGTCGGAAGTATTCCGCTGCGCCCGCGCGGCCGCACCGGGCCTGGACTGGTACGCCGCCGACGGCATGCATCCGGGCCACGACCTCACCTTGCTGATGGCGACGCGCCTGTACTTGAAGATCTTCGGCATCGTGCCGCGGGTGCATGCGTTGACGGTGTCGGCGCCGATGTTCGGGCCGGAAGCGCGCTTCGATGGCTCCAGGCCGGGCGACGCGCAATCCGTGCAGGCGCCGCACGGCGCGCATCGTTACGAGGCCGCACGCGTGGCCACGATCATCGGGACAAGCGGCCTTGCGCCATGCACATCGATGCCTGCCGCCGTGGGTTGACGCGCAAAATTCCCGCGTGCGAATGCGCGACGCGCCTCACCCGCCCGCGGGCGTGAGCACGGCGCCGCGCAGTTGCGGGGCGCCGTCGACGATGTCGGTCCAGGCGATGTAGGCGGCGCCGTCGCGCAACGCGACCTGCGGGTAACCCGTGGCGCGGCCGCGGCCCCGCAGCTTGGCCACCTCGATCCGCTGCAGCTCGCGCGCCAGGTCCGGCGTGCGCCGCGACAGCCACAGCGACTGGCCGCCCGCGTCCTCGCGGATCCACAGCACCATGGCCTGGTGCGCATCCAGCGCTACCGCCGCGCGCCCCTGCACCGCCGCACCCTGTTCCAGGACCACCGGCGCGGCGAAGCTGTCGCCGGCGTCGGTGCTGCGCGCGACCTGCACCAGCGGCCGGTCGTCGGCGCCGGTGTACCAGGCGACCACGACGTTGTCGCCGGCGGCCGCGATCGACGGCCCGTTGACCGGGCAGCCGGGCATCACCCAGCCGTCGGCGTGCACCGGCACCGGCCGGCCCCAGGCCTGGCCGTCGTTGCGCACCACCACGATGTCGCGCACTTCGCCATCGCTGCGATCGCGATAGGCCAGCAGCGGGCCGCGCGTGGTGGCGGCGATCTCGCTCTGGCAGCAGTCGCAGGTCTTCGGGTCCAGCACGGACTCGCCGCTGCGCCGGAGGTTCATGTCGAACACCGCGGCGCGCAATCCGGTGCGGCCCTCGCCGTGATGCGCACCCGCGGCGGCGGCCGTGCCGGAGTCGGCATGCGGCATGCCGTCGCCGGCGGCGTCGCGGCCATCGAGCCAGGCCACGCCGATGCTGTCGCGCGTGGCCGGCCACAGCGCGGCGAAACCATGTTCGGCCTCGACGCCGTCGTCGTTCACCGCGATCGGCGCGCTCCAGTTGAAGCCGCCGTCGCTGGAACGGCTGAGCGCGACGTCGCCGGCATGGCCCTCGCCGTGCTGCTGCATGAACTGCACCCACAACGCGCCATCGGCGGTCTGCGCGATGTGCGGCACGTTGGCCCAGTTGGCCATCAGCGAATTGCCGACGGCGACGGTGCGTGGCGCGCTCTGCCAATGGCCATTGTCGGCCATCGCCACGAATTGCAGCGCCTTGCGGCGGCCGGGCAGGCTGCTGATCCAGCTGAGCAGGACGCGACCGTCCGGCGTCAGCGCGAGATCGGGTTGTGCCGAACCGATGGTGGAAGGCAGCGGCCAATCGTGGACCGACCACGGCTTGGCCAGGTCGACGGCCGCGGTCGCGCTTGCCGCGGGTGCGGGCGCGGGGGCCGGGGCGTCGCGATGGCACGCGGCGACGGCGAGGACCAGCAGCAGCGGGATCGTGGATTTTGCGGGCTGCATGCGCGTGCTCCGGAGTGCGGTGCCCCTATTGTAGGGACGGCTGGAGCTGGGGGCGGCTTCGATCCCCGGGTTCCTGCAATGCCCGCAGGATCAAGGAGCTCGCGGCCGAAGCCGCTCCCGCGACGACGATCCAGCGGGGCGACGGACGCGTTCGTGGCCGGGGTTACGCCACCTGGCTGCGGTGGGCCCGGGCCAGGTGGACCAGCAGCAGCGAGATCGCGGCCGGGGTCATGCCGGGGATGCGCTGGGCCTGGCCGATCGTTTCCGGGCGCACGCGTTCGAGCTTCTGCCGGACTTCCGCGGACAGGCCGTGCACGGCGGCGAAGTCGAACGCGGCCGGGATCGCGGTGGTCTCCTGGCGTTGCTGGCGCGCGATCTCGTCGCGCTGGCGGTCGAGGTAGCCGGAGTACTTGGTGCCGATCTCGACCTGCTCGGCGACATCGGCATCGGCGACCGCGGGCGCGAGCGACGGCAGCGACAGCAGCCGGGCGTAATCGATCCCGGGGCGCTTGAGCAGGTCGAGCGCGCTGGTTTCGCGGGTCAGCTCGATCCCGAGCGTGGCGGCGATTTCGTTGCCCAGCGGATTGTTGGGCGCGGCCCAGATCGCCGACAGGCGCGCGCGCTCGCGTTCGATCGCCTCGCGCCTGGCGTCGAACCTGGCGAAGCGGGCGTCGTCGACCAGGCCGAGCTCGCGGCCGATGCCGGTCAGGCGCAGGTCGGCGTTGTCCTCGCGCAGTTGCAGCCGGTACTCGGCGCGCGAGGTGAACATGCGGTAGGGCTCGAGCGTGCCCTGGGTGATCAGGTCGTCGATCAGCACGCCGATGTAGGCCTGGTCGCGGCGCGGCGACCACGCGTCCCTGGCCTGCACGTGGCGCGCGGCATTGAGGCCGGCGATGAGTCCCTGCGCCGCGGCTTCCTCGTAACCGGTGGTGCCGTTGATCTGGCCGGCGAAGAACAGCCCGGACACCGCCTTGGTTTCCAGCGAGGCCTTGAGCCCGCGCGGGTCGAAGAAGTCGTACTCGATCGCGTAGCCGGGGCGGGTGATGTGCGCGCGCTCGAAACCGCGGATCGAATGCACCAGCTCCAGTTGCACGTCGAACGGCAACGAAGTCGAGATGCCGTTGGGATAGATCTCGGCGACGTCCAGGCCTTCGGGCTCGACGAACACCTGGTGCGAGGCCTTGTCGGCGAAGCGCACCACCTTGTCCTCGATCGAGGGGCAGTAGCGCGGGCCGATGCCTTCGATCTGGCCGCTGTACAGCGGCGAGCGGTGCAGCGCGCCGCGGATGATGGCGTGGGTGCGCTCGGACGTGTGGGTGATCCAGCACGGCACCTGCCGCGGATGGTCGGCGCGCGAGCCCAGGAACGAGAACACCGGGCGCGGATCGTCGCCGGGTTGCACGTCCATCACCGAATAATCCAGGGTACGGCCGTCGATCCGCGGCGGCGTGCCGGTCTTGAGCCGGTCGACCACGAACGGGCGCTCGCGCAGCCTGGCCGCAAGCGTGGTCGCCGGCGGATCGCCCATGCGCCCGGCCGCGTATTGGGTTTCGCCGACGTGGATCCTGCCGGCGAGGAAGGTGCCGGCGGTCAGCACCACCGCCGGCGCCTCGAAGCGCAGGCCGGTGTTGGTGACCGCGCCGCGCACGATGTCGCCCCCGTTTCCATCGGCGTGGATGAGCAGGTCGTCGACCGGCGCCTGGAACAGCGTGAGGTTGGGCTGCGTTTCCACCGCGCGGCGGATGAAGGCGCGATACAGCGCGCGGTCGGCCTGGCACCGGGTGGCCCGTACCGCGGGGCCCTTGGACGCGTTGAGCCGGCGCCACTGGATGCCGGCGGCGTCGGCGGCACGCGCCATCACCCCGCCGAGCGCGTCGATCTCGCGTACCAGGTGGCCCTTGCCGATGCCGCCGATCGCCGGGTTGCAGCTCATCGCGCCGACCGTCTCGACGTTGTGCGTGAGCAGCAGGGTGCGCGCGCCGGCGCGCGCTGCCGCGAGCGCGGCCTCGGTGCCGGCGTGGCCGCCGCCGACCACGATCACGTCGTAACGGTAGAAGGGATCGCTCATGCGCAGTTCGCGTGGATGGAAGGATGGGCCGCATTCATGCCGCGGGCCGGCGCTTGCGGCGATCGCGCGGCGGGCATTATCGCGCGCCGCGACCGCGACGGTTGGCACGCTTCCTGCGATGGTTTTCCACGCACCCGCTGTGGCAAGGCGTCAGGGGGCGCTGGCTGGATTGGAACGGGGCTGGCCGCGCACGCATCGGGGAAGCCGGGGGCCGGATGTCGGGGGACATCCGGCCCTTTTTTGTGTGCTGGCTTTTGTGTGCTGGCTCGCGCGCGCCGGCTGGCGCAACCGCCTTCGCGGGACGGCGGCCGATGACGCGCATGCGCGCCGGGGCTTGGCTGAAGATGGCGCCGACACCCGGCGGGGGAGCGGAACAGGGGGGATCCGGATTTCCCCGCCGGGTATCGACAGAAGGCGTAGCGCGCTTTGTGTCGCAATGCGACACAACCGGTCAATCGCGGGCGCTAGCTTGCAGCCCGGCGCCGGACAACGCAAGGGCGGTCAGGGGGTGGATTTGCGACGTGCGTCGCTGTCTGTCCTGGCGCGCCGCACCGTTTCCCCCATCACCGAACCGCTGCGTCGACTGGTGCCGGCAGCGGGGACGACTTGCGACCCCGGCATCGACATCGACGGTGCCGGTTGGCGGATCACGGGTTCGGGCTGGGGCCCACGCCCGCGCAGGTTGCCCAGGTCGCGCCACGGCGGCCGCGGACGTTCCGTGTGCTGGACCGGGTCGTTGCCGTTGCCGTTGTCCTGGTCGCCGCCGCCCGAGTCCGGACGCACGATCACCACTGGCGGCCGGTACGGGTAATGGTGGCGGTAGTAATAGGGATAACCCCCGTACCCGTAGCCGCCATACCCGTAATAACCGTACGGCGGGTAGCCATAGCCGTAACCGATGCTGCCGCCCCAGCCGCCGGGATAGCCGTAGCCATAGCTGCCGTAAGGCGACCCGTAATAGCGGTACTGGGTGGACGGCTGGCCGTAGTAGTAGTCGCCGGTACCGCCACGGTACTGGTAAGCGCTGGTTACGCAGCCGGCGAGCAGCACGGTTGCGAGCGCGGGTAGCAGCAGCTTGCGGATCATGGGAAAGCCCCCTGTGCGAACCTGGCCAGCATCGGGTGCCGGCGTTGAATCCGTGCTTAATCCGGCCGCGACTCCGGCCGGCATGCTGAACGGTACAGCGGCCACGGACATGCGTTGCGGGGTGCGCCCGTGCCGGTGACTGTAGCAGCGACCGGAGGCTGCCGCGTCGCCGGCCACCCAGCCCCTGCGCGGCATCGATGCGCCGTTATACGATCGCCGCATGGACACAACCCCGCTGCCACTGCCGGGCTTCACCGACGTGCTCGCCGCCGCGGCGCGCATTGCCCCGCACGCGCATGTCACCCCGGTGTTGCGCTCGCGCACGCTCGACGCGCTCGCCGGGTGCGCGCTGCACTTCAAGTGCGAGCCGTTGCAGCGCAGCGGTGCATTCAAGTTCCGCGGCGCCTGCAATGCGGTGTGGTCGCTGTCCGACGACGTGGCCGCGCGCGGCGTGGTCACGCATTCTTCCGGCAACCATGGCGGCGCGCTGGCGCTGGCCGCGCGCACCCGCGGCATCGCCTGCCACGTGGTGGTGCCCGAAGGCGCGGTCGCGGCCAAGCTGGCGGCGATCGCGGCCTACGGCGCCACCCTGCACCGCTGCGCGCCCGGCATCGCCGCGCGCGAAGCGATGTGCGCCCAGGTGCAGGCGGCGACCGGCGCGACCCTCGTGCATCCCTATGCCGATCCGCGGGTGATCGCGGGGCAAGGCACCGCGGCGCTGGAACTGCTGCAAACCGCCGGCGAGCTCGATGTGCTGGTGACCCCGGTCGGCGGCGGTGGCCTGGCTTCGGGTTGCGCGCTGACGCTCGCCGCGCTGGCCCCCGATTGCGCGCTGGTGCTCGCCGAACCGCGCGGTGCGGCCGACACCGCGGCCTCGCTCGCCGCCGGCAGGCGGGTCATCGATTTCGTCCCCGACACGATCTGCGATGGCCTGCGCGGCACCCTGGGTGCGCCCGACTTCGAGCTGCTGCAGCGCCACGGCGCCAGCGTGACCGTGGTCGACGACGCCGACACCCTGGGCGCGATGCGGCTGCTGTGGACGCGGCTCAAGCTGCTGGTCGAGCCGTCCTCGGCGATCGCGCTGGCGGCCGTGCTGCAGCAGCCCGGGCGTTACGCCGGCCGCCGCGTCGGGGTGATCCTGTCCGGCGGCAATGTCGACCTGGAAGCACTGCCGCGATGGTTCGCAGCCGCATGACCCGCGAGCGCGCAATCGGCATGAGCTTCCAGCTGGCGCAATTCGACGCGCGGCGCATGCGCCCGTGCCGCATGCGGGCGCCCCTGCCTCTTCCTTTCCCTCGCCGAGGTGCCGCATGAGCGTATCGAGCGTGCCGCGTTACCGCCCGGCCCTGCGCCGGCTGCACTGGCTGATGGCGGTGCTGGTGCTCGCCGCCTACCTGCTGGTCGAGCAGCGCGATCTGTTCCCGCGCGGCAGTGGCGGACGCGCGGCGATGCTGCAGGGGCACTTCTGGGTCGGACTGTCGATCGGCGTGCTGGCCTGGTGGCGGCTGGCGTTGCGCGCGCGCGCCGGCGCGCCGCCGATCGCGCCGCCGCTGCCGGACTGGCAGGCGTGGCCGTCGCGCGTGCTGCACCTGGCGCTGTACCTGTTCCTGGTGGCGATGCCGCTGTTGGGGCTGGCGACCGCCTGGAGCGATGGCAAGTCGCTGTACCTGCCGTTCACCGGCATCGCCCTGCCGGCGCTGCTGCCGACCGACCGCGACCTCGCGCACCAGCTGGAAGACCTGCACGGCAGCATCGGCGAAGCGTTCTACTGGGTGATCGGCCTGCATGTCGCCGCTGCGCTGTACCACCACTGGTGGCGTCGCGACGACACCCTGCGGCGCATGCTGTAGCCGTCGCGCCGCAAGCGGAAGCGCATGGTGGCTTGAGCGGGCTTCGCTAGAATCGGGCGCCAACCGCCCGCGCCGAGCCCGAGCATGCCCCGACTGCTGCGTTCCCCCGA
Source organism: Lysobacter sp. (assembly GCA_036676275.1). Taxonomy (GTDB): domain Bacteria; phylum Pseudomonadota; class Gammaproteobacteria; order Xanthomonadales; family Xanthomonadaceae; genus Cognatiluteimonas. Next base: position 5,809 of record JAKFDF010000005.1, on the reverse strand, counting down.
TGCCTGGATCGCCGCGCTGGCCTTGGTGCTGGCACTGGCGCTGCTCGGCCAGCGCGGGATCTGGGATCCGGACGAGGGCCGCTACACCAACGTCGCGCTGCACATGCTCGACAGCGGCAACTGGATCGAGCCGCAGCGCAGCGAGGAAGTGGGCCACTGGACCAAGCCGCCGCTGACCTATTGGGCGATCGCGACCTCGGTGGCGGTGTTCGGCCACGACCCGTGGGCGGCGCGCCTGCCCTCGGCACTGTCCTACCTGCTGTGCGCGTGGCTGGCGTGGCGGATGGCGCGGCGACTGTCGCCCGGCAGCGAAACCCAGGCCGCGGCGATCTTCGCGACGATGCTGTTTCCGTTCGGAGCGGCGCAGCTGATCACCACCGATTACGTGCTGGCGGCATGCGAGGCGCTGGCGATGTGGGGGTTCGTCGAAGCGCGCTTCGGCCAGGGCGCGCGTCCGCGCCGCTGGCTGGCGTTGATGTGGGCCGGCTTCGGCCTGGCGTTCCTGGCCAAGGGGCCGCCGGCCCTGTTGCCGCTGCTGGCGGTATTCGCGTTCGATGCGCTGGCGCCGGGCCGCTCCGCGCCCGGCCTGTCGCGGCCCCGCGCATTGCAGTGGTGGGGCCCGCCGTTGTTCGCCGCGATCGCGCTGCCGTGGTACGCGCTGGTGAGCGCGCGCAACCCGGGGTTGCTGGATTACTTCCTCGGCGCCGAAGTGGTCGATCGCATCGCCAGCAACGATTTCAACCGCCACGGCGAGTGGTACGGCTGGCTGGCGATCTACGCACCGACGCTGCTGCTGGGCACGCTGCCGTGGACGCCGGCATTGTGGCGTTGGCTGCGCGGCCTGCCGGCGCGGTTGCGCGCATGGCGCACGCGCGAGGGACGCGACGCCGATCGCGCCGCCCTGCTGCTGGCGCTGTGGGTGGCGCTGCCGCTGCTGGTGTTCTGCGTCTCGCGTTCGCGCTTGCCGCTGTACATCCTGCCGCTGTTCGTGCCGCTGGCGCTGCTGGCCGCGCGCCAGCGCCACGCCGAACACCGCCGGTTGCCGCGCTGGCGCTGGTTGCTGGCGTGGGCGGCGCTGCTGCTGGCGCTGGAGTTCGCCACCGCGTTGTGGCCGACGCACAAGGACGCGCGCGCCTGGGCGCAGGCGATCCGGGCGCGCGCGCCGGGCCCGATCACCCAGGTCGACATCGTCGACGACATGGCGCGCTACGGCCTGCACCTGCACCTGGGCGCGGGCGTGGAAAAGCTGTCGCTCGGCAACCCGCCGCAGCCGCGCTTCAACCCCGAGTACGACGAGGATGTCGCCGACGAGCTGGGCGACGACTACGACCCCGGCGCGGTCTGGTTCACCAAGCAGGGCAACTTCGCCAGGGTCGATGCGCACATCCGCGCGCTTGGGTTCGTCACCGTCGTGCAGGGCGCGCCGTACCAGGGGCGGGTGATCTTCCGGGTGCGGCCGGCGCCTGACACGCGGTAGACGCTTTGTCGATGCCGGCGTGGCGCGGGACCTGCTGTCCGGGGCAATGAAGCAGGTCCCTCGCTACGCCCGCGACGACAACGGACTCGTTCAGGTCCTCCAGGCCCCTTGCACGGCGGGGCAACGCGCCGCCTAAGGCGTGGCCTGCGGCGTGTGTTCCGCGACCGCGCCGCCAAGGTACGACAGCCCCTGGACCAGCAACAGCCGCGTCATCGCCGCGCGCTCGGGCGCCGGCCGCGACCGCATCGCATCGAGCAGCCAGCGCAGCGATCGACAGCGCGCGGCGCGGCCATCCATGCCGTCGCCGCGGGCATTGAGGCCGGCGATGAAGCCATCGTGCAGGATCGCGGCGGTGGCGCCGGCCGCCTTCAGCGACTGCTTCGCGGCGGCAGCATCCCAGGGCTGCGGCGGCGATTGCAGCGCCGCCACCAGCACGCCGGCGACCGCGGCGGCGAACCGCTCGCGGCTGGCCGGATCGAGTTCCAGCGCGGCGGCGTTCAAGGCTTCCAGGCTGCGGTCGGCACCGGGATCGAACAGGGCGCACAGCGCCGGCGCGCGGTCGTCGTCCCGGGCGGCGGCGTGCACGGCCTGGAACAGTTCGTCGACCTCGCGATCGGGCGCGCGCCGCAACAGGTCGCTGCCGGCGACCAGCGCGCCGGGATCCAGCGACCAGCCGCGCAGGTCCTGCGCCAATGCCGGGGAAAACGCGAGCGACAACAGCAGGGCCAGCTTGAAACGATGCATGGGCGTTTCCAGTGGACGACGCGCCGCATTCTGGGGCGCGCGGTCTGAACCGCGGCGCGACGCGCGTCAGCGCCGACGGATCGGGATCGCCGCGGCCGGGAAACGCGCGATCTCGGCCCCGCCCTCGCGGATCGGCGCACCGGCCGGCGGCGCCCAGGCCATCGCGGTGATCGTTTCCCAGGTCGCGGGCAGGCCGCTGCCGCCGCCCGAGTCGCGCGCGTACGCGGCGGCCGCGCGGGCGAAGCGCGCCTTGCCGGTGAGCGTGTGGCGCCGCGCCTGCAATGCGTTGGTGGCGCCGAGCGCGCGCAATTCGCGCATCAGCGCGGGCAGGTCGCGGTAATGGGTGATGGTGGTATCGCGGTCGAGCACCGGATCGCGGAAGCCGGCATGCATCAGCGCGTCGCCGAACAGCGCGATCGAGGCGAACGGGCTGACATGCGGGGTGGCATCGGCCTGCGCGAAGGCGCTGCGCAGTTCATGCAGGGTGTCCAGGCCGAAGGTCGACAGCAGCAGCAGGCCGCCGGGGCGCATGACGCGGCGGAAGCCGGCGAACACCGCCGGCAGGTCCTCCACCCATTGCAGGCAGAGATTGGAGAACAGCACGTCGATGCTGTTGTCGGCCAACGGCAACGCACGCGCATCGGCGCAGACCCGCTCCACGCCGCGGCGCAGCGGCCGCCAGCGATCGCGGCCGCGGGCCTCGTGCAGCATCGGCAGCGCCAGGTCGAGCGCCAGCACCTGCGCCCTGGGCCAGCGCCTGCGCATGGCCGCGGCGGCGCGGCCGGGCCCGCTGCCGACATCGAGCACGCGCTGCGGCGGCTGCTTGTCGCCGTATTTGGCCGGATGGAACTCCAGCGAATCCAGCAGCCGCGCTTCGATCTCGCGCTGCAGGGCGGCCGCGGCGTCGTAACCGGGCGCGGCGCGCGAGAACGCACGGCGGACCTGGCGGTGGTCGAAGACGGCGCTCATGCGGGCAACGCCAGGAATGCCGCCAGCCGCGAGGCGACGGCATCGGCGTGGGTGAGGAACGGAGCGTGCCCGGCGTGCTCGACGACCCCCGCTTCCGCGCCAGGCGCCAGGGCCGCGGCCGCCAGCATCGCGCGCGGAGCGACCAGGCGGTCGCGGCGCCCCGCCAGCCACAGGCTCGGCACCTGCAATCCCGGCAACGCGCCACGCAGGTCCGTGGTCTCCAGCAGCTGCAGTCCGTCGGCGAGTACCTCCGCGGCCGGCTCGCCGCGCGCGAACAACGCCCCGCGCAACGCGCGGATCTCGTCCTTCCCGTGTTCGGACCCGAAGGCCTCCAGCGCGACGAAAAGGCCAAGCGTGCCGCGGTAGTCGTCGCGCAGGCCGGTGGCGAAGTCGCGGAAGATCTCCGCCGACACGCCATGTGGCCAGTCCTCGCCGCGCACGAAACGCGGGCTCGCGCACAGCATCGCCAGCGCCGGCACCTGTCGCGGGCGGGTGGCGGCGGCGTGCAACGCGAACAGTCCGCCCAGCGACCAGCCGCACCAGGGCGCGGCCGGAACCTGCGCCACGATCGCATCGGTGCAGGCGTCCAAGGCCAGCGGCACGCCGCAATCGCGGCTCATGCCGTGGCCCGGCAGGTCGACGAGATGCAGCGTGCAGCGCTCGCGCAGGCGTTCGACCAACGGCGCGAACACCCCGCCGTGCATCGCCCAGCCGTGCAGCAGCACCAGCGGCGGCCCCCTGCCGACGACCTCGACATGCAGTTGCGCGCTCATGCGCCGCGATCCGTGCGCAAGGCACGCGTCGCAGGCACGCTCGCCGCCTGCGGCCGCGCCACCATCCAGGCGAAGGCGACGATCCCGAGTACCACCAGGCCCGCGCCCCACAGGGCGAGCCCGCGTGGCCAGGCCTCGTGCAGCAACCATGCCCCGAGCACGGTCGCGAACAACAGTTCCGCCGCCTGCATCGCCTCGGCGCCGCCGAGCGCGGTCGGGTCGTCGCGGACCATGCCGGTGGCCTGGAAGAACAGGATCGTGGCGACCACGCCGGCACTGAGCGCGACGCCGCCCGCCAGTGCGACCTGCGGCAGCGAGGGCGCGCCCGACTGCTGCCACGCCCATGCCGCCACCAGCCACCACAGCGGCTGGCTCGCCAGGGTCATGCCGAATACCCGCTGGGTCGCATTGAGGTTTTCGCCGGTGCGTTCCAGGTGCAGCAGCAGCAGGCGGTTGCCGAGCGGATACAGCAGCGCCGAACCCAGTACGCACGCCAGCGCGATCCATCCGGCGCGATCCAGCCGTCCGTGGGCGTGGCCCAGTTGCAGCAACAACACGCCGGCCAGGATCAGTACGCCGACGGCGAGCGCCGCGCGCGGGATGCGCCTGCGCGCGTCGCGATAGATGAACGGTGCGCACAACATGCCGGCGATCACCGTGAACTGGAACGACCCGGCGACCAGCCACGACGGCCCGCTGCCGGCCGCGTACGCCAGCAGCACGTAGAACAGCACGAAGCCGATCGCGCTGCAGCGCAGCCACGCCCATGGATGCGCGCGGATCGCGCGCCACGCCGGCGCAGTCCCGCCCTGCCACGGCATCAGCGGCAACAGCAACGGCAGGGTGATCAGGTAGCGCAGCGACGCCGTCCAGGCCCAGTGCCCGCCGTCGTTGGCGCTGGCGCGGTTGAGCACGTAGGTCAGGGTGAAGAACAGCGCCGACAGCAGCGCGAGCGCGATCGCCGCCAGCGCGCGGCGGGCGTCGTGCGGCGCCACGCTCATGCCTGCGCCGCGACCGGCGATGTGGCGCAGGCCGATCCGCTGTCGGCGCGCGCGCTTTCGTCGCGGGCGCGTTCCAGCGCTTCCAGCAGGGCGTCGACCTGCAGCCGGTCGTGCGCGGCGCTCAGGGTGATGCGCAGCCGCGCACTGCCGTCCGGCACCGTCGGCGGGCGGATCGCGGCGACCAGGAAGCCGCGTTCCTCCAGCGCGGCCGACCACGCGCTGGCGCTGCGGTCGTCGCCTACCGGCAGCGGCTGGATCGCGGTGTCCGAGGGCAACAGCGGCAGGCCGCGCTGGATCGCGCCGGCCCGGAACTGCGCGATCGTCGCCTGCAGCTTTTCGCGGCGCCAATGATCCTTGCGCGCCAGCTTCACCGCGGCCAGCGAAGCGGCGGCCAGCGCCGGCGGCAACGCCGTGGTGTAGAGATAGGGACGCGCGGTTTCGGCCAGGTGCGCGACCAGCGCCTCGTCGCCGGCCACCACTGCGCCGTAGCCGCCGAGCGCCTTGCCGAGCGTCGCCAGCTGCAGCGGCACCTGGGCGACGCCGAGTTTCGCCGCGGCGACGCTGCCGCGGCCGTCGGGGCCGAGCACGCCGACCCCGTGCGCGTCGTCGACATACAGCAACGCCTGCTGCGCCCGCGCCACGATCGCCAATTGCCGCAGCGGCGCAACGTCGCCGTCCATGCTGAAGACGCCATCGGTGGCGAGGATCGCGGCGCCTTCGGGCAGGCTGCGCAGCTGCCGGATCGCGCCCTCCGCGTCGCCATGCGGATAGCGGCGCAGGCGGCAGCCCGACAGGCGCGCGGCGTCGATCAGGCTGGCGTGGTTGAGCCGGTCCTGGACGCAGGC
>JAKFDF010000004.1:0-17396 GCA_036676275.1 Lysobacter sp. | reverse complement strand
CGACGTGCCGCAGGGCCTGTCGTCCTCGATCTTCACCAACAACCTGAAGGCGGCGGAGAAGTTCCTGTCGGCGGCCGGCTCGGACTGCGGCATCGCCAACGTCAACATCGGCACCTCGGGCGCCGAGATCGGCGGCGCGTTCGGCGGCGAAAAGGAGACCGGCGGCGGCCGCGAGTCTGGGTCCGATGCGTGGCGCGCCTACATGCGCCGGCAGACCAACACCATCAACTATTCCGATTCGCTGCCGCTGGCGCAGGGCATCAAGTTCGACCTCTGAAGGCCGGATCCGGAAATGGAGATTCGGGTTTCGAAGGTGCGGTTTCCACGGTACCGGCCGATCGGTGGCGACGGCTGATGTACGGCCTCGCGCGCCCGTTCCTGTTCGGCATGGACCCCGAGCGCGCGCACGCGCTCGGGCTGTCGGCACTGGAGGGCGCGTACCGCTGCGGGCTCAACCCGCTGCTCGCGGCGCGGCCGAACCCGCTGCCGACCAAGGTACTGGGGCTGGTGTTCCCGAACCCGGTCGGCCTGGCGGCCGGGCTCGACAAGAACGGCGCCCATGTCGATGCGCTGCTGTCGCTGGGCTTCGGCTTCGTCGAAGTCGGCACGGTGACGCCGCGGCCGCAGCCCGGCAACCCGAAGCCGCGCATGTTCAGGCTGCCGCAGCACCGCGCCATCATCAACCGCCTGGGCTTCAACAACGACGGCGTCGATGCGCTGGTGCGCAACGTCGAACGCGCGCAACGCAAGGGCGGCCTGCTCGGCATCAACATCGGCAGGAACAAGGACACGCCGAACGAGTCGGCCGAGTCCGACTACCTGTTCTGCCTGGAGCGCGTGTATCCGCTGGCCGACTACATCACCGTCAACATCTCCTCGCCCAACACCGCGGGCCTGCGCGAACTGCAGGAGGAACAGGCGCTGCGGCGGCTGGTGTCCATCCTGCGCGAGGCGCAGGAGCGGCTGGGCGCGCGGCACGGCAAGCGCGTGCCGATGCTGGTCAAGGTCGCCCCCGACCTGTCCGACGACGACATCGACGCCGCCGGCCGCGTGCTCGGCGACCTGCAGGTCGATGGAGTCATCGCCACCAACACCACGGTGTCGCGGATCGCGGTGCAGGAGCATCCGCTGGCGCGCGCCGCCGGCGGCCTGTCCGGCGCGCCGCTGATGGACAAGTCGACCGCGGTGCTGCGCATGCTGCGCACGCGGCTGCCCGAGTCGATCCCGCTGGTCGGCGTCGGCGGCATCATGACCGGCGCCGACGCGGCCAAGAAGATGGCCGCCGGCGCGTCGCTGGTGCAGCTCTACACCGGGCTGGTCTATCGCGGCCCGGTGCTGATCGGCGAATGCGTCGAGGCGATGCGCCGGCGCAAGGAAGCCCCCAGCCGCGGCAACCTGCCGCCAGATGGCTGAACCAGCTTCCATGGCGCACTTCCGGTTGATCGAGAACGCGCGCCTGGACGCGCGCAACACCTTCGGGGTGCAGGCGCGCGCGCCGCTGCTGGTGGAGCTGGCCGATGCCGCCGCGCTGCCGGAACTGTTCGGTTACGCGATGTTGCGCGATGGGCCGGTGCTGGTGCTCGGCGGCGGCAGCAACCTGTTGTTCGCCGGCGATCCGCCCGGCGCGGTGCTGGCGCTGGGCGCGCAGAAAATCGAGATCCTCGAGGAACACGACGGGACGGCGATCGTCCGCGCCGATGCGGGCGTCGAATGGCATGCGTTGGTGCTGTGGACCCTGGGCCATGGCCTGGCCGGACTGGAGAACCTGGCGCTGATCCCCGGCACCGTCGGCGCGGCGCCGATCCAGAACATCGGCGCCTACGGCGTGGAGGTGCGCGAGCACGTGCATGCGGTGGAGGCCTTCGAGCGCGGCAGCGGCGTGCTGCGCAGGCTGTCCGCGGACGAGTGCGCGTTCGCGTACCGCGACAGCCTGTTCAAGCGCGAACCGGAGCGTTTCGTGGTGACCGCGGTCGAATTCGCACTGTCGCGCACGCCTGCGCTGCGGCTGGATTACGCCGGACTGGGCGACGAACTGGCCGCGATCGGCGTCGATCCGGCGGCAGCCGACGCCGTGCGCCCCTCGCAGGTGGCCGAGGCCGTGTGCCGCATCCGCCGCCGCAAGCTGCCCGATCCGGCCGTGCTCGGCAATGCCGGCAGTTTCTTCAAGAACCCGATCGTGGCGGCCGCGCAGGCCGAGGCGCTCAAGGCCGCGCACTCCGCGCTGCCGGTGTTCCGCGGCGGCGACGAAACCTCGCGCAAGCTCTCGGCCGCATGGCTGATCGATGCCTGCGGCTGGAAGGGCCACCGCGACGGCGATGCCGGCGTCGCCGCGACGCACGCGCTGGTGCTGGTCAACCATGGCCAGGCCAGCGGCGCGCAGCTGCTGGACCTGGCGCGGCGGATCGCGGCCTCGGTGCGCGAACGTTTCGGCGTGGCGCTGGAACCCGAGCCGCGGATCGTCGGTGCGCAGTGGTGAGCGCCCCGGTGCCGGCGCCCGCGCACCCCGCGCCGTTCCTGCGCGCCGCCACGCTGATGCTGGCCAGCACCATGTTCTTCGGCCTGATGGCGGTCACCATCCGGCTGGCTTCGGCCACGCTGTCCACGTTCGAGATCGCGTTCTTCCGCAACCTGTTCGGGCTGGCCGCGCTGCTGCCGTTCCTGCATCGAAGCGGCACCGCGGTGTTCCGCACCCGCCAGCTGCCGCGCTACTTCATCCGCAGCGCGATCGGCATCGGCTCGATGCTGTGCGGCTTCTGGGCCATCGGCCACCTGCCCATGGCGCAGGCGATCTCGCTGTCGTACTCGACCCCGCTGTTCGTGACCATAGCCGCCGTCTTCTGGCTCGGCGAAGTCGTGCGCCGCCGCCGCTGGACCGCGGTGATCCTGGGCTTCATCGGCGTGCTGGTGATCGTGCGCCCGGGCACCCAGGGCTTCAGCACCGGCTCGCTGGTGGCGATCGCGGCGGCGGTGCTGAGCAGCATCGTGGCGATCCAGATCAAGCAGCTGTCGCGAGTCGATCCGCCTGACACGATCGTGTTCTACACCTATGCGTTCTGGGTACCGCTGTCGTTGCTGCCGGCACTGTTCGCATGGACGTGGCCGCAGGGCCTGGACTGGGTGTGGCTGGTTGCAATCGGCGTGTTCGGCACCGGCGGCCAGTTGTTCTGGACGCGGGCGCTGAAGCTCGGCGAGGTCTCGGCCCTGACCCCGATCAGCTTCATGCAACTGCCGCTGGTGACCGTGCTGGCCTGGTTGCTGTTCGACGAAACCATCAGCCGCTGGACCGTCGCCGGCGCGGCGATCATCTTCGGCGCCAACCTCTACATCGCGCATCGCGAGGCGCAACTGTCTCGGCGCGCGGAAACCACGGCGCCGGTGGAAGCGGCCAAGCCCGGCGAATAGCTAACGCGCCGGCGGCCTCGGCTGCCACGGCCGCAACGTGCCGTAGAACACCAGCCCGTACACGCCCACCGTCCACACCGAGGCCGCGGCCCAGCCGGCGAGGATGTCGGACGGGTAATGCACGCCCAGGTAGATGCGCGACAACCCGACCAGCAACGCAAACAGCGCGCCGCCGATCGCCACCGGCCAGCGCAGGCGCCAACTCCAGGGCGAATGCGCATGCCAGCACAGCAGCACCACCACCAGCGCCAGCGTCATCGAGCCCATGGCGTGGCCGCTGGGGAAGCTGTAGGTGGTTTCCGGCGCGATCGATGGCCACAGCTCGGGCCGTGCGCGGGCGAAGGCATGCTTGGCTGCGACGTTCAGCAGCAGCGAGCCGACGATCGCGACGCCCGCGAACAGGCCCTCGCGGAAACGCCGTCGCCAGCCCAGCACGAGCACCAGCAGTGCGTCCGCCGGGACCACGCCCCAGGCGTAGCCCAATGCCGACATCGCCACGAACACGCGATCGAAACCCGCGCTGGCCAGGCCATGGGCGAAGTGCAGGATCGGTGCGTCGAAGAAGAACACCTCGCCTTCGTGCAGCTCCTCGACCAGCGCGCCGAACGCCCACAACGGCAGCGCCAGGCCGACGAAGACCAGCAGCAGCCGCCAGCCATGCACGCGCAGGAAGGCCGCGCCATAGCGCGCCTCCTCGCGGACGGTCTGCGCGGCCTCAGCCGGCGTGCGCGGCGGGGCCGGCCTGTCCGTACCTGCGTTCGACATAGTCATCGATGATCGCGACGAAATCGGCGGCGATGCTATCGCCACGCAGGGTGACGGTCTTTTCACCGTCGACGAACACCGGCGCCGCCGGCGCCTCGCCGGTGCCGGGCAGCGAGATGCCGATGTTGGCGTGGCGCGACTCGCCGGGGCCATTGACCACGCAGCCCATCACCGCCAGGGTCAGGTTTTCCGCGCCGGGGTGGCTGATCTTCCATTCCGGCATCTTCGCGCGCACGTGTTCCTGCACGCGCTGGGCGAGCTCCTGGAAGAATTCCGACGTCGTGCGCCCGCATCCCGGGCACGCCGTGACCATCGGCGTGAACGCGCGCAGGCCCATGGTCTGCAGCAGTTCCTGCGCGACCACCACTTCCTGGGTGCGCGGCGCGCCGGGCTCGGGCGTCAGCGAGATGCGGATGGTGTCGCCGATGCCTTCCTGCAGCAGCACCGCAAGCGCCGCGCTGGAGGCGACGATGCCCTTGCTGCCGATGCCGGCCTCGGTCAGGCCCAGGTGCAATGCGAAGTCGGAACGTCGCGCGAGATCGCGATAGACCGCGATCAGTTCCTGCACGCCGCTGACCTTGCACGACAGCACGATGCGCTCCGCCGCCAGCCCGAGCTCGACCGCACGCTGCGCCGAATCCAGCGCCGAACGGATCAGCGCTTCGCGCAACACGCGGCTGGCGTCCCAGGGGTCGCTGCGCAGCGCGTTCTCGTCCATCAGCCGGGTGGCCAGCGCCTGGTCGAGCGAACCCCAGTTCACGCCGATCCGCACCGGCTTGCCGTAGCGGATCGCGAACTCGATCATCTGCGCGAACTGCGTGTCGCGCTTCCTGCCGAAACCGACGTTGCCCGGGTTGATCCGGTACTTCGCCAGCGCTTCGGCGCAGGCCGGTTCCGTCGCCAGCAGCTGGTGGCCGTTGTAGTGGAAGTCGCCGACCACGGGCACGTCCACGCCCATCATCAGCAGGCGGTCGACGATCCTGGGCACCGCGGCCGCGGCTTCCGGTGTGTTGACCGTCACCCGCACCAGCTCCGAGCCGGCGCGCCACAGTTCGCCGACCTGCTTCACGGTGGCGACGACATCGGCGGTGTCGGTGTTGGTCATCGACTGCACCGCCACCGGCGCGCCGCCGCCGACCAGCACGCGGCCGATCCGCACCTGGCGCGTGGCGCGCCGCGGCGACGGGCCGAACGACCATTCGGCGAGGCTGCCGGCGATGCCCGGATCGTGCTGCTTGGATGCCGCGATGCTCATGCCGATATTGTAGGCGACGCGTCCGGACATGCATGCGGCCCACTCCCGACGCCTGCCGGGACATGGATGCGGACAATCCCCGTGCGCCCGCCCGTGGCGCCAGACCGCAAGCGCCATCGCCTGCCCTGGCGATCCGCGATGTCCGTTCCACGGCCAACGCACGCGGATCCCGATCACGCCCCTACGCTATCCTGCATCGATGAACGCGGCCCCGACCGGGGAAATCCTCACCCCCAGCCAGCTCAATACCCTCGCGCGCGACCTGCTGGAGGGCGCCTTCCCGCTGGTCTGGGTCGAGGGCGAGCTCGGCAACCTGTCGCGGCCGTCGTCCGGGCACCTGTACTTCACCCTCAAGGACGCGCGCGCCCAGGTGCGCTGCGCGATGTTCAAGCCCAAGAGCACGTGGCTGAAGTTCGCCCCGCGCGAGGGCCTGCGGGTGCTGGCGCGGGGCCGGCTGACGCTGTACGAAGCGCGCGGCGACTACCAGCTGGTGCTCGACCACATGGAGGAGGCCGGCGAAGGCGCGTTGCGGCGCGCGTTCGAGGAACTCAAGGCCCGGCTCGCCGCCGAGGGCCTGTTCGACGCCGCACGCAAGCGTCCGCTGCCCGCCTACGTGCGCCGGCTCGGCGTCATCACCTCGCCGTCCGGCGCCGCGGTGCGGGACGTGCTCAGCGTGCTGGCGCGGCGTTTCCCGCTGCTGGCGGTGGAGATCCTGCCGGTACCGGTGCAGGGCGCGGCCGCGGCGGCGCAGATCGCCACGATGCTGCGCAGGGCCGCGGCCAGCGGTCGCTACGACGCGCTGCTGCTGGCGCGCGGCGGCGGCTCGCTCGAGGACCTGTGGGCGTTCAACGACGAGCAGCTGGCGCGCGCGATCGCCGCCTGCGCCGTGCCGGTCGTATCCGCGGTCGGCCACGAGACCGACTTCAGCCTCGCCGACTTCGCCGCCGACCTGCGCGCGCCGACGCCGTCGGCCGCGGCCGAACTGCTGGTGCCGCACGCCGAGGACCTGCTGCGCCGCCTGCGCGCCTCCGACGCCCGCCTGCACGGCCTGCAGCGGCAGCGCCTGCGCCAGGCGATGCAACGCGCCGACCGCGCCGCGTTGCGGCTGCACGCCCTGCGCCCGCAGGCACGGCTGCAGCTCCTGTGCCAGCGCCAGGCCGAGGCCCTGCGCCGCCTGCGCGCAGCCTGGCAGCGTCGCGCCGAGCGCGATGCCGCGCGCCTGCGCCACGCCGACGCGGTGCTGCGCGCGGTGCATCCGCAGCGCCGGCTGGCGCGCCTGCACGAGCGGCTGGACGCGCTCGCGCCGCGACCGCGCGCCGCGCTCGCGCGCAAGCTCGCCAACGACGCGTTGCGGTTGCGTGGGCTGGCGCGATCGCTGGCGGCGATCAGCCCACTGGCGACGGTTGCCCGCGGCTACGCCATCCTGCAGCACCCGGACGGTCGCGTCGTGCGCAGCGTCGCCGATGCAACCGTGGGCGACACGCTGGAGGCACGGGTGTCGGACGGACAATTGCGTGTTCGGGTCGAAGCGTCCGGCAATTGACCTGCTTCTGCAGGAGCGGTTTCAGCCGCGACTTCATGGGTTGGCCTCGGCGATCCGGAGTGCAGGTCGCGGCCAAGGCCGCTCCTGCAGGCGAAGATGTTCCCGTCGACCGGGCGTTGACCACGGATGCGCGAGGGTGTGACGAAAGGAGATCCGCGATGCTGAAGATGTCGTATCCCTACTACCTCGCCAACCGGCCGGTCGCCGCCAACACCGACCTGGAGGTACTGGACAAGTATTCCGGCAAGCGCGCCACCCGCGTCGCATTCGCCGATGCCGCGACCATGCGCAAGGCGGTGGTGGCGGCGCACAAGGCCCGGACGGCGATGGCGGCGTTCCCGCCGGATGCGCGCCGCGACGTGCTGGAGCATTGCGCGCGCCGCTTCGACGAGCGCCGGGAAGAGCTCGCGCTGGCGCTGTGCATCGAGGCCGGCAAGCCGATCGCCGACGCGCGCGGCGAAGTCACCCGCCTGGTCGACACCTTCCGCATCGCCGCGGGCGAAGCCACCCGCATCGACGGCGAGGTGATCGAGCTGCAGGTCTCCGAGCGCACCCGCGGTTATCGCGGCATGGTCAAGCGCGTGCCCGTAGGCGCGTGCGGCTTCATCACCCCGTTCAACTTCCCGCTCAACCTGGTCGCGCACAAGGTCGCGCCGGCGATCGCGGCCGGTTGCCCGTTCGTGCTCAAGCCGGCGGCCAAGACCCCGGTCGGCGCGCTGATCATCGGCGAGGTGCTGGCGGAGACCGAACTGCCGAAAGGCGCGTTCTCGATCCTGCCCTGCTCCAACGACGACGCCGGCCTGCTGGTCGAGGACGAGCGCATCGCGCTGCTGAGCTTCACCGGCGGACTGGTGGGCTGGGAGCTCAAGGCCCGCGCCGGACGCAAGAAGGTGGTGCTGGAGCTCGGCGGCAATGCCGCCTGCATCGTCGACGCCGATCCCGGCCGCCCGCTGGACGAGGTGGTGGCGCGGCTGGTGTCGGGCGCCTACTACCAGTCCGGGCAGAGCTGCATCGGCGTGCAGCGCATCTACGTCCATGGCGACCTTTACGCCACGCTGAAGAAGAAGCTCAAGGCCGCGGTCGGCAAGCTGCGCATGGGGGATCCGCGCGACGAGGATGTGTTCATCGGGCCGATGATCGACGAGGACGCCGCCAGGCGCGTCGAGCAATGGATCGCCGCGGCGGTGAAAGGCGGCGCCCGGCTGCTCGCGGGCGGCAAGCGCCGGGGCAACCTGTTGCCCGCCGCGCTGCTGGAGAACGTGCCGCACGCCAGCGACCTGTATCGCAGGGAGGTTTTCGGCCCGGCCGCCTGCATCGAGCCGTTCGCCGATTTCGACGATGCGCTGGATCGCGTCAACGACAGCGACTTCGGGCTGCAGGCCGGCGTGTTCACCGCCGACCTCGGCCACGCGATGCGCGCCTGGGACCGGCTCGAGGTCGGCGGCGTGATCGTCGGCGACATTCCCAGCTTCCGCGTCGACAACATGCCCTATGGCGGGGTCAAGGGTTCCGGCTTCGGGCGCGAAGGGGTGCGTTACGCGATCGCGGACATGACCGAACCACGGCTGCTGGTACTCCGCGACCGCTAGTCGTGCGCCGCTTCCGTGGCCACCGGCAGGGCTGCGGCGGGGCCCGGGTGGCCATAGAGGTAGCCCTGCCCGAACTGGCAGCCGAGCTCGACCAGGATGTCGCGCTGCGCAGGCGTCTCGATGCCCTCGCCGATGGTATCGATGCCCAGCGTCCCGGCCAGCGCCAGGATCGCGCGCACCAGCGCCAGGCTTTCCGCGCGGGTCTCGCCGTCGAGCCCGGAGACGAAGCTGCGGTCGATCTTCAGCGACTGGATCGGGAACCGGTGCAGGTACGACAGCGCCGAGAAGCCGGTGCCGAAGTCGTCCAGCAGCGCCTGCACGCCGCGACCCCGCAGGGCGTTGAGCATGCGCAGCGCGCGGGGCGCATCATCGAGCAGCGCGACTTCGGTGATCTCGATGCGCAGGCGGTGAGGATCGGCGCCGGCCGCATCGAGCATCCGCAGCAGGCGCTCGGCGAAATCGTCGGAACGGAAATGCCGCGGCGACACGTTGATCGAGACGTAGCCGTCGCCCTGGTCGCGCAGCCATGCGATCACGCGCTCGTAGATCAGCCAGTCGACCTGCTCGATCAGGCCGCTGTCCTCGCCGACGCCGATGAATTCGCCCGGCGGCAGGGCGCCGTGCAGGTCGTGGTTCCAGCGCAGCAAGGCCTCGTGGCCGACCACGACGCCGTCGGCCAGGCGCACGATCGGCTGGAAGTGCGGCACGAAGGCGTCGCTCATGATCGCGCGCCGCAGGTCCGCCTCCAGGTCCAGCAGCCGGATCGCGTGCGCGCGCATCGCCTCGTCGAACAACGCGCTGCGGTCGCGGCCCTCGGCCTTGGCACGGTACATGGCCGCATCGGCGTCGCGCAGCAGCTCCTCGCCCAGGCGATAGCGCGGCTGCCACTGCGCGATGCCGATGCTCGCCGAGGGGAACAGCTCGCGCCCGCCCAGCCACAACGGCTTGCCCAGCGCCTCGAGGATCCGCGTCGCCAATGCGATGCTGCCCGGCCCGTCCTCGACGCGCTCGGCCAGGATCGCGAACTCGTCGCCGCCGAAGCGCGCCACCACGCCTTCGTCGCCGAGCGCGCCGGCGATGCGGCGCCCGATCTCGACCAGCATCTCGTCGCCGGCGGCGTGGCCGATGCTGTCGTTGATCAGCTTGAAACGGTCGATGTCGAGGAACAGCACCGCGAACGCGCCCGCCGCGCTGCTCCGGACGCGTTCGATCGCCGCGTCCAGCCGTTCCAGCAACTGCGGGCGGTTGGGCAAGCCGGTCAGGGCGTCGTGCCGGGCCTGGTGGGTCAGGCGCTGTTCGGCGCGCACCCGCTCGCCGATCTGCGCGCGCAATTCGCGGTTGGCGCCGGCCAGCTCCTGGGTGCGCGCCTCGACCCGGAACTCCAGTTCCGAATGCGCGGCCTTCAGGTGCTCCTGCGCGCGCTTGCGCGCCAGGCCGCCGCCGATGTGGTGGGCGACGAAGGTCAACAGTTCCTGGTCGCGCGGGGTGAAGGCGATGTCGGAGGTATAGCTCTGCACCGCGATCGCGCCGACCACCGTGCTGTCCCGCGACAGCGGCACGCCGAGCCAGCAGTGCGCCAGCGCGCCGTGGCTGCGCACGTCCCCGGCCGCCTCGAGCTCGGCGATGCGCGCGCGATCGGCGAGCAGCGCTTCGCCGTGGACGATCACGTATTCGGTCAGGCCCTTGGTGAGCTGGCGGGTGACGCGGGTGGAGTCGCGCTCGTCCACCGAATACGGGAACTCGATGTGCCCGCCATCGGGGGTCAGCAGCGCGATGTAGAAGTTGCGCGCGTACAGCAGCTCCCCGACCACCGCATGCACGTCCGCATAGAAATGCTCCAGGCTGCCCGCCGTGACCGACAGCTCGGTGATCCGGTACAGCGCGCGCTGCAGTTTTTCCGCACGCTGGCGCTCGACGATCTCGGCCTGCAGCACCAGGTTTGCCTGCTGCAGTTCCAGCGTGCGCTCGTCCACGCGCCGTTCCAGCTCCACCTGGGCGTGCTTGCGGTCCAGCGCGGTGAGGATGTGCTGGGCGACGTATTCCAGCAGTGCCTGGTCCTCGTGGCTGTAGCTGGCCGGGTGGTCGTAGCTCTGCACCACGATCGCGCCGCTGACCCGGTCGTCGCGGCGCATCGGCACGCCGAGCCAGTCGGCGCTGTCCGGGCCATGCCTGAGGTCCAGGTGCACGCCCAGCTCCTGGCGCAGGCGCGCCGAGGGCCCCAGCAGCGGACGGCCATGCCGCAGCAGCGCCACGGTCAGGCTGTTGGGCATCTCCGCGATCGAGATCTCGGTGTCGGGTTCTGCGACGTAGGGATCCAGGCGATCGGCGAAATACAGGAAACGCACGCTCTCGCGGATGTCGTCGTAGAGCACGATGTAGAAGTTCTCCGCGTACATCAGCCCGCCGACGACGGCGTGGATGCGGCCGAGCATCTCCTGCATCTCCAGCCCCGAGCCGGCCAGGTCGGCGATCTCGTACAGGGCCTGCTGCAGTCGCTGGGACTTCTGCAGGGACTGGATCCGGGCCTGCGCATGCACCGAAGCCAGGGTCGCGGAGATCGTGCGCCGCGCCAGCGCGACCCACGCCGCGCGGGAGGCCGGCGGCAGCGACTCGGCCAGTCGCGCGGCCAGCGCGATGCGGGTGTCGCCTTCGTCCCAGGCTTCGGCGACCTCGGTCGCGCACGGCGGCGGGCGGCGGCCTTCGAGGCTGGACTCGGCCTGTGCATGCAATCGGGCCGATGCGCCAGGCGCCTCGGAACCTCCGTCGCCGGCGTCGGGGTCGCGCCAGCGCACCACCACGCAGGAGCCTGTCGGCAGGGTGTCGGTCAGGGCGCCAGCCAGGCTGTCCAGCGTCGGCGCAGTGGCCCCCATGCCCGTCGCCAATGCAGCTTCCACGCTGATGTTCCCCCTACCCATGGCCGCAGGATAACGCCACGAACGGCCTGCGCCGCAACCCCGCCGGGCCTGCCGGGGCGTTACGGGACTGGTATGCGGCCGATTCCCGGCCCGAACGGGTGCCCGTGGGCGATGCTGGAGCGATGCGGCCAATCCCGGGTGGCAACCAGCGCGGCGGCGCGCATGCGCCGCTGCGGCACGGGCGGGTCGGCGCGGGGGTTCTCGCGGCACGGCACAGCGCTTACCCTGCCTGCAATGGACGAGCCCCGCGTCGACAGCAGCACGGATGCCAGCGACGAGGCGTTGATGCTGGCCTACGCCGGCGGCGACCCGGCGGCGTTCGAGCAGCTGTATGCGCGCCATCGCGGGCGGTTGTACCGGTTCCTGCTGCGACAACTGCGCGATCCTGCGCTGGCCGACGAAATGTTCCAGGACGTCTGGCAACGGGTGATCTCGGCCCGGGCCGGATGGACGCCGGAAGCCCCGTTCGGCACCTGGTTGTACCGGATCGCCCACAACCGCCTGGCCGACCATTGGCGCGCCCTGCGCCACCGCCCCCCGGCGCCGGCCGATGGCGACGAACGCACCGCGCGCATACCCGACCACGACACGCCGGAACGCACACTGTCGGAATTCGAGCAGCGCCGGCGCCTGCAGCTGGCGCTGGACGAGCTGCCCGCGGAACAGCGCGAAGTCCTGCTGCTGCGGCTGGAACAGGAACTGACCCTGGAGGAGATCGGCGCGATCACCGGCGTCGGCCGCGAAACGGTGAAATCGCGGCTGCGCTACGCCATGGACAAGCTGCGCTCGCGGCTGCCCGAATGAAACCGAATCGATGACCCCGCACGAGCCGACATCGCTGGATTCCGAGGAACGCGCGCTGGCGCAGCGCCTGGCGCGCCTGGGCCCGCACGGCGAGCCTGCGCCGGCGCTGGACTCGCGCGTGCTCGCCGCCGCGCATGCCGCGGTGGCGGGACATCACGGAACCAGCAGCCGCGGCTCGCGACGCTGGCCGCTCGGGCTGGGCGTGGCCGCATCGCTGGCGTTGGCGCTGGGCCTGGCCTGGCAGCTGCGGCCACTGCCGGACGCCGCCCCGGCCTATCGCTCCGAAGCCGATTCCGCGCTGCGTCCCGCCCCGGCCGCGGCCGGCACTGCAAGCCAAGGCACCGAACCGGTTTTCCCGCCGCCGCCAGCGGAAACCGCGGCTGCCGACAGCGTGCAGCGCGAGCTCCCGGTTGCCGAACCGCCGCCGGCGCCCCCGTCGGCAAGTGCGGAAAAGATCCCCGCACCCGCATCGCAACCCGTGCCTCCGGCGCCGCAGGAAACACCGATCGTGTTCGATGCGCCGGGCTCCGCGCAGGCAACGCAGGCGGCGATGCAGGGCAAGGCGGCCGAGTCGTCGGCCAGGCGCGCTGCGGACGCCAGCGCCGCCATCGCGGCGCCCGCCCCCGCCGGCGCGCCGCAGGCCTTCGCCACGCCCCGGGCCGCCGCCGACGCCGGCAGCGCCCCGTCGCCATCCGCCGAGCGCGCACCGACCCCGGCCGCCGCCATGCAGCCCGAATCCACGCGCCAGAAGGTCGCGGTGCCCGCCACCGCGCCCGCGGAACCGTCCGCCACCTCGGCAGGGGAGGACATGCCGATCGACGACGTCCCGCCTGCCACCGTCGCCTCCCCGCAGGTGCGCGATGCCTGGCTGGCGCGCATCCGCGAACTGGCCGCCGATGGCGACATCGAGGACGCGCGCGCCAGCCTGCGCGAGTTCCAGCATCGCTACCCGGATTACCCGCTGCCGCAGGACCTGCGCGCCCTGCTGCCATGAGCGACACGCTGGCCACGCCCGCGGCGTTCGCGCTCGAAGCCAGGCACAGCCGCTTCCTCGCCCGCGCCGCGCCGGCCGGAACTGCCGAAGCCGCGCTTGCTTTCCTTGCCGAAGTCCGCGATCCGGCGGCCACCCACAACTGCTGGGCCTACCGCATCGGCGCCGCTTACCGCTCCAGCGACGACGGCGAACCGGCCGGCACCGCGGGCCGCCCGATCCTGGCCGCGATCGATGGCCAGGGCTGCGACCGGGTGATGGTGGTCGTGACGCGCTGGTATGGCGGGATCAAGCTCGGTGCCGGCGGACTGGTGCGCGCCTACGGTGGCGCCGCCGCCGAGTGCCTGCGCACCGCGCAGCGGATCCCGTTGCTGGCGATGCGCACGCTGCAGTTGCAGGCCGGCTTCGACGATCTCGGTGCGGTGCACGCCGCGCTCGCCGGTTTCGGCGCAGAGAAGATCGAGGAAAGCTTCACCGCCGACGGCCTGCGGCTGCGCGTGTCGCTTCCGGCCGACCGCGCCGACGCATTGCGGGCGCATTTGCGCGACGCCAGCCGCGACCGCATCCGCTTCGCCCCGGATCCAAACCCTTTGTAGGAGCGGCCCCAGCCGCGAGCTCCACTCGAAAAGCTCGCGGCGGAAGCCTGTCCTGCGCCTGTCGAAGGGCCGCTCCCGCGGCAAAGCGGGCAAGCCGCCACGGTCGCGCCGAACGCACCAAGGCTTCATCATTACCGCATGACGGAAGCAACCCCCACCAAAGCCCCCATCGGCACGCTGCGCGCGCTGTGGCCGTTCGTGCGGGCGCACCGCGGCCTGTTCGTGGCCTGGCTGCTGGCGCTGGCCTGCTCCTCGACCGCCACCCTGAGCCTGCCGGTCGCGTTCCGGCGGATGATCGACCAGGGATTTTCCAGCGGCGCCAACATCGATCGCGCGTTCGTGTTCCTGTTCCTGGTCGCGCTGGCGCTGGCGCTGGCGACCGCGGCGCGCTTCTACTTCGTTTCGCTGCTCGGCGAGCGGGTGGTCGCCGACATGCGCAACCGGCTATATGGGCACCTGCTCGGCCTGGATGCCGGCTTCTTCGATCGCAACCGCAGCGGCGAACTCGTGTCGCGATTGACCGCCGATGCCGAATTGTTGCGCAGCGTCGTGAGTTCCAGCATGTCGGTGGCGCTGCGCAGCCTGGTGACGGTGGTCGGCTCGGTCGCGATGCTGTTCGTCACCAGTCCGCACCTGGCCAGCTACGCCCTGTTCGGGATCCCGCTGGCGGTGTTGCCGATCGTGATCGGCGGGCGCCGGCTGCAGAAGATGTCGCGCGCCAGCCAGGATCGCGTCGCCGACGCCAACACGCTCGCCACCGAGACCCTCGGCGCGGTGCGCACGGTGCAGGCGCACGGACGCGAGCCGTACGAGCGCGGCCGCTTCGGCAGCGCGCTGGCGGTCGCGGTGGACACCGCTCGCCGGCGCATCCGCGCACAGGCGGTGGTGACCGCGGTGGCGATCGTGCTGATCTTCGGCGCAATCACCCTGGTGCTGTGGTCCGGTGCGCACGACGTGGTCGGCGGGCGCATGAGCGCCGGCACGCTGGGCCAGTTCGTGTTGTACGCGCTGATCGGCGGCGGCTCGGTGGGCGCGCTGGCGGAAGTGTGGAACGAACTGCAGCGCGCGGCCGGCGGGATGGGGCGCATTGCCGAGCTGCTGCGGGAGACCGCGGGCATCGCCGCGCCCGCGCACCCGCGTCCGATGTCGCAACCGGTGCTCGGGGCGATCGCCTTCGACGGCGTCACCTTCCATTACCCGATGCGCCCCGACCTGCCCGCGCTGGAGGCTTTCGACCTGCGCGTACGCCCGGGCGAGACGGTCGCCCTGGTCGGGCCGTCGGGCGCCGGCAAGAGCACCGTGTTCACCCTTCTGCTGCGCTTCCACGACCCGGACAGCGGCAGTATCGCAATCGATGGCGCCGACCTGCGCACGCTCGATCCGGCGGCACTGCGCGGGGCGATCGCGCTGGTGCCGCAATCGCCCACGATCTTCGCCGCCAGCGCCGCCGACAACATCCGCTACGGCCGCCTCGACGCGACCGATGCCGAGGTCCGCGCCGCAGCCGCCTCGGCCGAGGCCGACGACTTCATCGATGCCCTGCCGCAAGGCTTCGCCAGCGAACTGGGCGAGCGCGGCGCACGCCTGTCCGGCGGCCAGCAGCAGCGCGTCGCCATCGCCCGTGCCCTGCTCAAGGACGCGCCGGTGCTGCTGCTGGACGAAGCCACCAGCGCGCTCGACGCGCAGAGCGAACGCGCCGTGCAGCACGCGCTGGAAAACCTGATGCAGGGCCGCACCACCCTGGTGATCGCGCATCGCCTCGCCACCGTGCTCAAGGCCGACCGCATCGTGGTGATGGATCGCGGCCGGATCGTCGCCGAGGGCACCCACGATGCGCTGATGGCGCAGGGCGGCCTGTACTCGGAGCTGGCGAAGCTGCAGTTCCTGGACTGATCGAGGAGGTCGTCCCGGACGGCGGCGCCATCGGCCCCTGCACCGTGCTTGGGCCGGCACGCCGCACCTCAGGCCGAGGGGATCACGCGCTCGACCGCGGCATCCAAGCGCGCATCCGCCGGCAAGGTACCGAACGCCAGCCCGTGCCCACCGCCCAGGCGGCTGCGGCAGAAAGCATCCGCGAGCGGATTGCCGGCACGCAGCAGCACCGCGGCCTGCAGCGCCAGCGCCAGCCGCTCCACCAGCGTGCGCGCGCCCACTTCCTGGGCCCCGGGTCCGTGCATCGCCTTGCCAAGCGCCGCGGCCGTCGCATCCAGGGCCGGGTGCAGGCCCCGCGCCGCGTCCAATTCGGCCTGCAGCGCGGCGCCGGTCTCCGGTTCGCGCGCCAGCGCGCGCAACACGTCCAGGCACTGGATGTTCGCGGAGCCTTCCCAGATCGAGTTGAGCGGCGCCTGGCGGTACAGCCGCGGCAGGATCGACTCTTCGACATAGCCATTGCCGCCCAGGCATTCCTGCGCCTCGTTGACGAAGGCTGGGGCGCGCTTGCAGATCCAGTACTTGCCGATCGCGGTGGCGACCCGCGCGAAGGCGGCTTCGCGCGTGCTTCCATCGCCGCCGCCGTGCGCCGCGGCGTCGACCGCGCGCGCCACCCGCAGCGACAACGCCAGCGCGGCCTCGGCCTCGATCGCAAGGTCGGCGAGCACGTTGCGCATCAACGGCTGGTCGACAAGCCGCCTGCCGAAGGCACGGCGATGGCGGCAGTGGTGGACCGCCTGCGCCAATGCCATCCGCATCAGTCCGGCCGAACCGAGCATGCAATCCAGCCGCGTCAGCATCACCATCTCCAGGATGGTGGCGATGCCGCGGCCTTCGTCGCCCACGCGCCAGGCGCGCGCGCCGGTGAATTCGACTTCCGACGACGCGTTGGACCAATCGCCGAGCTTGTCCTTCAGCCGCAGCAACCGGAAGCCGTTGCGTTCGCCGTCGGGCAAGCGCCGCGGCATCAGCAGGCAGGTCAGCCCGCCCGGCGCCTGGGCCAGCACCAGGAAGCCGTCGGACATCGGCGCGGACAGGAACCACTTGTGCCCCGCCAGCGCGTAGCCGCCCTCGGCGCCGGGCAGCGGCGTCGCGGTGGTGGTATTGGCACGCACGTCGCTGCCACCCTGCTTCTCGGTCATGCCCATGCCGAGGGTGATGCCGGCCTTGCCGGCGATCGGCAGTTCGCGCGGATCGTAGTGCGGGGCCGCCGCCTTGTCGGCCCATTCGCGCAACGCGGGTTGGCGGCGCAGCACCGGCACCGCGGCATGGGTCATGGTCAGCGGGCAACTGCTGCCGGGTTCGGCCTGGTAATGCAGGTAGCTCAGGGCGGCGCGGGCAACATGCGCGCCGGGGCGCGGCGCGTGCCAGGACAGCCCGGCGACGCCGTGTTCGATCGCCGCCTGCATCACGGCGTGGTAGTTGGGGTGGAACTCGACGCGGTCGATGCGCTGGCCGAAGCGGTCGAAACGCCGCAGCCGCGGGCGGTCGCGATGGGCATCGGACGCGAGTGCGTAAAGACGATCGCCGGCGAGCGCGCCATAGGCCGCGATCCGCGGCGCGAACTCCGACGCGCCCTCGCGCTCGACCGCCTCGCGCAGGGCGAG
>JAKFDF010000003.1:0-8646 GCA_036676275.1 Lysobacter sp. | reverse complement strand
CCGCTGAGCTTGACCTCGGCCACCTGCGCTTCGATGTGCACCTGCAACGGCATCACGTCCAGGCGTTCGATCACGTCGCGGATCGAGCGCCATGCCTGGCCGGTGGCGCGCACCAGCAGGGTGTTGGTTTCGTCGACCGCCGACACGCCGACCTTGTCGCCGTCGACCTCGAGCGTGACCCCGCCGTTGCCGGACTGGCGCGGATCCAGCGACAGCGAGCCGCTGCCCAGGCCGCCGCCGCTGTCGCCACCGATCGGGGCAGTGCTGGCGCCGCCTTCGTCGATGCCGCTGTCCTTGATCTCGGTGGATTGCAGGCCCGGCATCAGGCTCGGGGCGCCGCCATTGTCGGAACGGCCGCCACCGCCGCCGAAGACCTCGGCGAGGCGATCGGCGAGGTCCTTGGCCTTGACGTACTTCAGCTCATAGGAGAACAGCTGCACGCCTTCGCCGGCGCTGTCGATGCGCTGCAGCCATTGCTGGATGTCGTCGAGGTAATCGGCTTGCGGCGTGATCACCAGCACCGCGTTGGCGCCTTCCAACGGCATGAAGCGGAACATCCCGGCGACCGGCGACTTGCTCTGTTCGCCGAAGACCTTTTCCAGGTCGGCGACCACCTTGGTCGCCTTGCCCGACTGCAGCGGGAACACGCCGACCGACATCGAGGACATCCAGTCGACGTCGAAGATCTCGATCGTGCGCAGGTAGTTCTCCAGTTCCGCGCGGGTCCCGGCGAGGGTGATCAGGTTGCGGCCGGAATCGACGTTGACGATGGCGTTGGGCCGCGCGTAGGGCTTGAGCACCTTCTCCATCTCCGCGGCGGAGATATAGCGCAGCGGCACCACCCGCGACTCGAAGCCGCGCGCGGTCGCCGCCGAGCCGGTGCGCGGCGCGACCGTGCTGGCCAGCGCCTGGTCGGACGGCACGATGTTGTAGCGGCCGTCGCTGTAGACCATGCGCGCGTTGTTCCAGCCCAGCACCATCTCCAGCAGGCTGCGCGCCTCGGCCGGGCTCACCGGATGCGGGGTGGCCAGCGTCACCGTGCCCTGCACGCCGGGCGCGATCACGTAGTTCTGGCCGAGCATGTCGCCGAGGATCGCCTTGACCACCGCCTGCAGCGACTCGCCCTCGAAGTTGAAGGTCGCGGCGCCGGTGGTACCGACCAGGTTGGGCAGCGGCGCGGACGCGGCGGCGCGGTTGATCACCTGGCCGGTGCCGCGGCGGATGATCGGCTGCGGGCCGGCGTCCTCGGCGGGCAGCGCCTGGCTGCGCACGTCGTTGCCGGCGGTGGCGGCCGCGTCGGACGACGCCTGTGGCGCGGGCGCGCTGGCATGGCTGCGCTGCATCACCGGCGACGAGACGCTCGCGCAGGCGGCCAGCAAGCTGGCGAGGGTGGCGGCGAGCACGGCATGGAGCTGGGGGCGGAGGTTCATTGGTGGGGCACTCTACGGTTTCCTGGCCGGCGCTGTCTTTTGCAGCGCCTCTTGCCGCAACTGCGCGCGGCGCGCTTCGATGCGCTTGCGGATCGCATCCATCTGTTTTTCGGTGGCCGTCGGCTGCGGCGCGGAGGCCGGCACGGGCGGTTCCGGTGCGGCCTCCGCAGCCGGATCCGCATCCACCTGGACTGCGGCCTCCGGCGGCGGGCGCGCGCCTGCCGTGGCGGTTGTATTGGCGGTGCGATCGCCGGCGCTGACCGAGGTCGGCGCCTGGCCACCGACGCCGTCGAAGGTCCGCAGGTCGAGCGCCTTGCGCCCTTCCGGCCCTTCGAACACCGCGCTGCGCGGGTTCAACTCCACCAGCCGCCACGCCGGGAGGTCCTCGGAAGCTTCGCCGAGCTTGATCCGCACCGAGTCGCCGCCCTGGGTGGGTTGCACGATCGCCATGTGCAGCTGCGGCGTGATCAGCACGCTGGTCAGCACATAGTCGAAGGTGTTGGCTTCGGTTTCCTCCCCGTCGGCGGACTGCAGCGAGAACGGATGCGGGCGGCGATCCTCGGCGAACAGCGGGCGGGCGCCGATCTCGGCGTATTGCGCCAGCGGCCCGAGCCGCTCCGGCGGCGACGGCCGCGGCTGCGGCAGCGGTTGCAGCAGGCCGGGATCGTCGGCCAGCAGCGCTGCGCGCGCGCCCATCCCGGCCAGCGCCAGCATCCACGCCAGCAAGGCCCAGCCGGCCACCGTGGCCAGCAGCCAGGTGCGCGGGCCGGCGCTGTCAACGCGCACGCGGCGCCTCCGCGGGGGCGCGGCCGGGCAGCGGCCGCAGGTAGCCGTACAGGTCGAAACTGACGTCCAGCCCGCCGTCCTGGGCGCGGTTCTGCCCGGGCAGGAAGAAGTAGCGCTGCGCCAGCACGTTGAGGTTGTCGACGAACAACCGCGGCGTGCCGCTTTCCAGCGCGTGCAGGACCGTGGCCAGCTCGGCGTTGCCGCAGCGCAGGCGCACCTGCACGGTGACGCGGGCGAAGCGTTCCTGTTGCGCGCCCGCGGCGTCGAGCGGCGAACGGTTGCTGATCGCGCAGCCGCGATTGCCGGGGCTGGCCTGGGCGACCACGGTTTCCAGCCGCTGGACCAGGCCCGCGGTGGCCAGTTCGGTGGTCGGCTCCTGCAGGAAGGCGGGCGAACCCGCGGCCTGCTGTTGCGCGACGGCCAGTCGCCTGGCGATGTCCGGCGCCTGCTGCAGCTGCATGCGCGCGCGCAGTTCGCGCTGCTGCAGCGCCGCGATGCGCGCACCGGCTTCCTGCATCGGCACCGTCCACCACGGGTGCACGAACAGCAGGTAGGCCAGTGCCAGCGCCGCCAGCAGAAGGCCCAGCGCCAGCCAGCGGTCGCGGTCAGTCGTTGCCGGCATCGGCGGGCTCCGGGGATGCGGGCACCGGCGCGGGGGCGGCGGGCGTGATCGCGAGGTCGGCGGTCAGGGTGAAACGGTCGCGGCCGCTGCGCGGGTCGGGCTGCAGCGCGCCGGTGAGCGCCGGCGAACGCCAGGGCCTGGCGCCTTCCAGCCGCCCGACCAGCGCCGAGGCCTCGCTGCTCAGGCCGATCAGCAGCAGGCGGTCGTTCTCGATCGCCAGTTTTTCCAGGTAGGTGTTGTCCGGCAGGCGTCGCGCCAGCGCATCGAGCACCTCGATCGCGGTCGGGCGGGCGTTGCGCAGGCGGTCGAGGAAGGCGCGGCCCTCGACCAGGTCGACCAGTTGCTGCCGCTGCAGCGACACCGCGCGCGCGGCGACCGCCTCGCGGTCGGCGCGCGCCTGCAGCGCCTGCGCGGCGCGGTCGCGGTTGTCGAGCAGCTGCCACAGCATCATCGCGATGGCGAGCAGCGCCACCGCCCCGAACACCCAGTTCCAGCCGCGCCACGGATCCAGCTGCTGGCGGCGCTGCGCCAGCGGCAGCAGGTTGACGCCCAGCGGGGTGCCGTCGCCGCCGGCGACGTCGATGCCGGCCAGGCTGCCGGCCAGCGGGCCCAGGGCATCCAGTTGCGCGGACAGGGCCTCGCGCGGCACCACCACCAGGTCGGTATCGAGCTGGCCGTCGCTGTCGCGGCGGCCGAGCAGGCGCGCGTCGAAGGCCACGGCATCGGGGGCGAATGGCGTCTGCCGGTCGATCTCGAACCCGACCACGTCGCGCAGGCGCTCGGCCGCGGCCGCCGGCAGGAAGAGCCTGCGGCGCAGTCCGGCGGCGGCAGGCAACAGCAACCAGCGGGGCAGGTCGGCCAGCTCCGGGGAAAGCAACGCAGCCAGCGCGTCGCCATCGGCAGCGGCCAGCCCCGGGACGTGCGCCAGGTCGCGCACGCCATCGCCGTCCTGCAGCCGCAACTGCACGGCATCGGCATCGGGTTGCAGCAGCAGGCGGCCACGGTCCAGGCCCAGCGCCAGGCGCCAGCGGCGCGGCAACCAGGCCGCCAGCGAACGGCCCCACCATGCGAAAAAGCCGCCCGTGCCCGTCCAGCGGGCGACCTGGCGGCCTAACCGGTCGCGCAGCGGCGTCATCGTGGCGATGCTCCCTCCTCCCATCGCAGCGCGGTCCATGCCGACCCCGGCAAACCGTTACCGCCACTGCGCACCACCACCCGCAACACCGCGGTGCGACCGCGGAGCCGCGCGCGGCTGTCGATACTATACGTGCCGCTATCGGCGCCCACGAGCGGCTGCCCGTCCGGCAACAGCGGGGGCGGCCGGCCCGATGCCGGCGTCCAGGCCTGCCGTTGCGCCAGTATCCGCGGTGCATCCAATCCCATCGCCGCGAGCACCTCCGGCGAAGCAAACGCCGGATCCGGGCGTTCGCGACCGCTGTAGACGGTGACATGCGGTGCCAGCCGTGCATACAGCGCAGGCGTCATGCCCAGCACCTGTTCGACCTCCGCGACGCTCTCCAGCGGGGCATCGGCTGCGCCGTAGGCGCGCCCGGCGGCGGCATAATCCGGATCCTCGGCGCCGCCGG
The DNA here is from genome assembly GCA_036676275.1 of Lysobacter sp. Taxonomy (GTDB): domain Bacteria; phylum Pseudomonadota; class Gammaproteobacteria; order Xanthomonadales; family Xanthomonadaceae; genus Cognatiluteimonas. Next base: position 4,222 of record JAKFDF010000003.1, on the reverse strand, counting down.
CCGGCTGCGTCAGCGGATCGGCATCGCGCCAGTCCAGGATCGCGGCCGCCAGTTGCGCGGCCTGGCGCGGGTCGCTGCCGAGCACCTGCAACAGCGAGGCCAGCAGCCCGGCATCGGCCATGTTGAGGTCGACCTTGCCCTGTTCGTCGACGATCCGGACCGCGACCTGCGCGCCGGCGTACTCCCAGTGGTATTCGCGGCCATCGGCGAGCCAGCGCCAGCGCGGGTCCTGGTTGCCGACCCGGGTGATCGCGTATTCGATGCCGGCGCGCGCCGCCTGCTGCGCCACCACGCCACGACTGAGCACCTGGCCCTGCAGGTGTTCGGTGCGCGCAGCCAGCGCGAACGCGCCGACCAGCGCGGTCAGCAACGCGACCAGCCACAACACCAGCAGCAGCGCGGCGCCGCGCACCGCACTGACCTGTCGCGGACGCCGACGCCCCGACGTCATTCCCTGCTCCCGGGCGCGGCGGCGTAGCTGCCGGCGAGCGGCAGCGCCACCACCAGCGGCGGCCAGTCGCGGCCGTCCGCATCCTGCAGGTCGATCTCGACCTGCAGCGGCAATGCCTCGGGCGTGCGCCACTGTTCCTGCCATTCACCCAGTCGGTTGTCGGCATCCATCGCGCGATAGCGGAAGCGCACCATGCGCAGGCCTTCGGCGAGCAGTTCCGGCGCGCGCGGATCGGCTTCCTCGACCACCTCCCCGCCCTGCACCACGGTCAGCGCCACGGTCAGGCGCAGCGCGTCGCCGTCGCGTTCCAGCGCGAGTTCGTGCAGGTAGGGCCCGCCATGGCCGAGGTAGTCGGGCAGGTCGGCAACGAAACGCATGCGATCGGGTTCGCCGCTGAAACGCTGCGCCAGGCCGCTGTCGGCATCGAGCGCGAAGGCCACCGGTCGTGTCGCCGCCAGCCGCGCGCGCAGGAAGCCCTCGACCGCGCGCATCCGCTCGCTGCGCGCGGCGATCGCTTCGCCGCGGGTCGCGGCGGCAGTCGCCGCGCGCAGGGTCGCGAACGCCAGGGCCAGTCCCGCTGCGAGCAGCGCGGTCGCCAGCAGCACTTCGATCAGGGTGAAGCCGCGCAAGGTGCCTCTACCCGCCACCGGAATCCTCAAGCCGCCGCCGCGGCGTCCGCCACCCAGACGCCCGCGCACGACCCTTTCCGGATGACCGACGACCGCCAGCGCGCCGCCACCGCGGCCCGCACCCTGCATGCGCCCGCACACGCCCCCTTCCGCACCGCCGGCAACAAGCTGCCCGCCTGGCACCCGGATCGCGCGCTCGACCAGCCCGCCACGTTCCGCGCTCATGGCGGCGGCACCGCATCGACCGGATTCGGGGTCACCAGCCGCAGCGACTGCAACTGCAGGCGACGACGCGGATCGTTGCCGTCCTCGCCCCACTGCACCGTCAGCGACAACTGCAACAGTCGCGGCGCCGACAGATCGACGGCCACCGGTGGCGGCAGCAACGTGTCCTGGTACGGCGCCACGTCCAACGACCAGCGGTAGCGGCCCTGTTCGAAATCGCCGTCGCGGTGCCCGGGCAGCAGCGCCTCGCCGACGCCGACCTGGTCGAGCAGCGACTGCGCGTGCAGCGCCGCGCGTCCGGCCTCGTCGGCCCAGCGGATCTGCCGCGCCGCGCCCGACAGCGTGCCCAGCAGCAAGGTCAGCGCCAGCGCGAGGATCGCAAAGGCGACGATCACCTCGATCAGGGTGTAACCGCGCATGGTTGATCTTCCCGCTGCCGGGATCTGCAAGCCGTCGCCACGGCGTGCGTTGCGCAAACGCCCGCGCACAAACCCTTCGGCTGCCGCCTCCTGGCCGGCACCGCGGAGTGCGCTATCCGGAGACCGACGCACACTCCCTGCCCCACCATCGCCGCGGCCGCGCAAGCCGTCGAACGCCGCGGCCTTCAAGCCACCGCCATGGCCCTCGACAACGGGCCGCGCGGTTTTCGCATTCGACCCGATCGCCACGTCATCGGCGCCGCTCATGGCAGCGCCTCCACCCGCGCCAGCCGCACCTGTCCGGTCAGCCAGGCGACATCGACCTTCCATGCCGCGTCCTTGGCCTGCAACTGCACGCGGCCGCCGGTGGAGGCGCCATCGGGGAAGAACACGATCGCGCCCTCGCCACGACTGGGCTGGACCTCGCGCGCACCGGTGAAGACGATGCCGAGCTGCTTGGGCAACTTGCCGTGGCGATCCTTGGGCGCGGTCCAGGTGTGCCCATGCGGATCGATCGTGAAACGCTGCGGCTCGCCCGTCGCCAACGCCTGCGCCCGGGTATAGCGCAACTGCGCGGCGACTTCCTTCGCCGCCGAACGCAGGCGCAGGCCGTCGATGCCGCCCGTGAGCGCGGCCGCGGCGAGCAGGCTGGCGAGCGCGATGATCGCGATCACCAGCACGACTTCCAGCAGCGAGAAACCGCGCATGGCGCGCAAGGTTGATCCACCCGCAACTGCGTAGCCCGGGCCGTCGCCGCGCCAGGTTGATCGTCCCGGCATTGCGTTGCCCGGGCCGTCGCCACGGCCTGCGTTACCCGCTAGCTGGCGGCTTGTTCCCATGCCCCTGCCCACGCGCCATCGACTACTGGTACTTCACGTCGCCGTCGACGCTTTCGCCGCCGGCCTCGCCATCCTTGCCGAGGCTGATGAGGTCGAAGGCCTGGCCCTCGCCGGGCACGCGGTATTCGTAGGGATGGTTCCACGGATCCTTGAGCTCGGCCGGCTTGGCGTACGGGCCGAGCCAACCGGCGGCGTTGCCGGGATTGGCGACCAGCGCGTCGAGCGAGGACGGCAAGGTGCCGGTGTCCATCTCGTACTGCTGCACCTTCTCCGCCAGCGTCTGCACCTGCGCCCGGGCGAGGTTGGCCTTGGCGCGGTCGCCGCCACCGAGGATGCGGCTGGCGGCGAAGGCGACGATGCCGCCGATCAGCACCACCACCAGGATGATCTCGATCAGGCTGAAGCCGCGCATGGCCGATCCATACGCCGCGCCGTGGTACAAGCCGTCGCCACGGCGTGCATTACCCGCTCGCCTGCGGCTGTTCCTCGCGTCACCCATGCCGTCGGCCCGGCCTACGCCACCCGCTTGCCCGCGGCTTGTCCCCGCATTGTCCAAGCCGTCGCCGCGCAAGGTCGATCTTCCCCCCATCGGAATCGCCAAGCCGTCGCCACGGCCTGCGCCATCCGCTCGCACGCGAACCTTTTCCGCGTCGCACATGCCGTGGCTGCCGTCGTGCTGCGACACGCGAACAATGCGTCGCGCCTGGAAGCGTCGATTGCCCATCAGTTCGTCCTCTCCATTGTCCTGTCCTGCGTTGGTGGATGGTTCACGGGCACGCGCCTAGCCGATCACGTTGGTGAGGTCGTAGATCGGGGTCAGCACGGCGAGGATCACGATGCCGACGATGCCGGCCATCAGCATCGTCACCACCGGCACCAGCGCCGCCAGCATGCGGTCCAGCGCCAGCGAGGTCTCCTGCTCGAAGGTGTCGGCGGTCTTGAGCAGCATGGTGTCCAGCGCGCCGGACTCCTCGCCGACCTGGATCATCTGCAGCGCCAGCCGCGGGAAGCGCTTGCCGCGCGCCAGCGCGCTCGACAGCCCGATGCCGTTCTTCACTTCATCGGCGGCGGCTTCGACATCGGCGGCCAGGGCGCGGTTCCCGAGCACGTTGCGGCCGATGCCCAGCGCGGTCAGCAACGGCACGCCGTTCTTGAGCAGGGTGCCCAGGGTGCGCGCCAGGCGCGCGGTCTCCAGCTTGGCGACCAGCGGACCGGCGAACTTCTGGCGCAGGATCCATTCGTCGAAACCGGCGCGGAACGCCGGGTCGCGCAACCTCCGCTCGCCCCACCACAGCGCCAGCGCCGGGACCGCCAGCAGCACGATCCACCAGTCGCGCACGAACATGCCGACGCCGAGCACGACCTTCGAGAACCACGGCAGCGGCGCGTCGAGGCTGTCGTACATCGCCGCGAACTGCGGCACCACGAATCCGAGCAGGAACAGCAGCGACAGCCCGACCATCAGCAGCAGGATCGCCGGGTAGATCATCGCGTTGACCACGCGCCCCTTCATCGCGCGGCTGCGCTCCAGGTAATCGGCCAGCCGCGCCAGGGTTTCGTGCAGGCTGCCGCCGGCCTCGCCGGCGCGGACCATGTTGACGTAGAGCTTGCCGAAGGTGCCGTGCTGTCGCTCCAGCGCGGTCGACAGCGCGGTGCCGC
>JAKFDF010000002.1:0-1546 GCA_036676275.1 Lysobacter sp. | reverse complement strand
GCGGACCTCGGCGCCGATGTACACCACGCCCGACTCGTCGAGGCGGTTGAGCGCCTGCTCGGAGACGTTGGGGATGTCGGCGGAGATTTCCTCCGGCCCGAGCTTGGTGTCGCGGGCCTGGACTGTCAGCTCCTCGATGTGGATCGTGGTGTAGCGGTCCTGCTCGACCACGCGCTCGGACAGCAGGATCGAGTCCTCGAAGTTGTAGCCGTTCCAGGGCATGAACGCGACCAGCATGTTCTGGCCCAGCGCGAGCTCGCCGATGTCGGTCGAGGGGCCGTCGGCCAGCACGTCACCGCGCGCCACCACGTCGCCGACGTTGACCAGCGGGGTCTGGTTGATGCAGGTGTTCTGGTTGGAGCGCGTGTACTTGATCAGCGTGTAGATGTCGACGCCGGCATCGGTCTGGCCGACGATCTCGTCCTCGTTGACCTTGACCACGATGCGCGCGGCATCGATCTGCTCGATCGTGCCGCCACGGCGGGCGTTCACCGTCACGCCCGAGTCGCGCGCCACGGCGCGCTCGATGCCGGTGCCGACCAGCGGCTTCTGCGAACGCAGCGTCGGCACCGCCTGGCGCTGCATGTTGGCGCCCATCAACGCGCGGTTGGCGTCATCGTGCTCCAGGAACGGCACCAGCGCCGCGGCGACCGACACGGTCTGCATCGGCGAGACGTCCATGAAGTGGATCTCGCTCGGCGGCTTGAGCAGGTTCTCGCCCTGGAAGCGGCAGGCCACGAACTGGGCGCTGAGCTTGCCCTTGTCGTCCTGGGCCGCGTTGGCCTGGGCGATGACGTACTCGTTCTCCTCGATCGCCGAGAGGAACTCGACCTCGTCGGTGACCTTGCCGTCGACCACCTTGCGGTACGGCGTTTCCAGGAAGCCGTACTTGTTGGTGCGCGCGAACACCGCCAGTGAATTGATCAAGCCGATGTTCGGGCCTTCCGGGGTCTCGATCGTGCACACGCGGCCGTAATGGGTCGGGTGCACGTCGCGCACCTCGAAGCCGGCGCGCTCGCGGGTCAGGCCGCCCGGGCCGAGCGCCGACACGCGGCGCTTGTGGGTGACCTCCGACAGCGGGTTGTTCTGGTCCATGAACTGCGACAGCTGCGAGGAGCCGAAGAACTCCTTCACCGCCGCCGCCACCGGCTTGGCGTTGATCAGCTCCTGCGGGGTCAGCCCGTCGGCCTCGGCCATGGTCAGGCGCTCGCGCACGGCGCGCTCCACGCGCACCAGGCCGACGCGGAACACGTTCTCGGCCATTTCGCCGACCGAACGCACGCGGCGGTTGCCGAGGTGGTCGATGTCGTCGACCGTGCCGCGACCGTTGCGGATCTCGGTCAGCACGCGGATCACGTCGAGGATGTCGCTGGTGTCGCCGAGCTCGCCGCGCAGGCGCACCGACTCGTCGTCCTTGCGCTCTGCGTAGTACTTGGCGTCGTACAGCACCGAGGCGCCGGTGACTTCCTTGCGGCCGATGCGGCGGTTGAACTTCATCCGGCCCACGGCCGAGAGGTCGTAGCGCTCGAAGGTGAAGAACAGGTTG
>JAKFDF010000001.1:0-61274 GCA_036676275.1 Lysobacter sp. | reverse complement strand
GCGGGTGACGAAGCCGACCGACTTCATCTGGTCGTGCGGAAAGTCGATCAGCACCACGCGCTGGGTGCCGTCGGGCTGGGTCTGCAGGATGTCGAGCAGCTTGCGCGCGCTGCCGTAGATGGTATTGGCCAGCGGGATGCGCGCCACCAGCAGTTCGAACCAGCGCAGCAGGCGCTGGCCCAGCACGCGCCGCGCCATCCAGCCCGACAACAGGATCACCGCCAGGGTCGCCAGCAGCGCGAACGCGGTCTGCACCCACGGGTCGTCGAGCCAGCCCAGCGCCCGGCCGTCGCTCGCCGCCAGGTTGTGCAGCAGCGGCCCGATCAGCGGCCGGCTGGTGTCCGACAGCAGCACGAACACGAACTTGACCACCACCCACGTCAGCCAGATCGGCAGCAGGGTCAGCAGGCCGGTGAGGAACAGCCGTTGCAGGCGTTGGCCTGTCGAGGGGGGAGCGCGCATCCGTGGATTGTAGGGGAGTGGCGGGCCCGGCACGGGCCGCGCTGTGCAAACGCCCGGCGGCGGCCGGGTTACAGCTCGCGCACCAGGCGGAAGCCGACGTCGTCGTAGCCGCGCGCGGCGTCGCGGGGCGCGGGTGCGCCACGCCAGCTGCGGCCGCCGGTCATGCGCTCGCTGCAGCCGGCGCTGCATTCGCGCAGCCATTCGGACACCGGCCTGCCGCCGCCGCGGACCGGCAGTGCGCGTGCTTCCGCGGTGCTGGGCAGGCGATAGCGATGGCCCGTGCGCTGGCTCATCCAGCGCGCGTAGGCATCGGCGTCGCTCCAGGACACGCAGACCACCGGCTGGCCGGGCGATTGCTGGAAGCCGGGTTCGCGCCAGGAAATCGGCTTGACGATCCGCAGCGGCGACAGCCGCTCGCGGCACAGGGCCGCGGCGCGCCCGGTGGCGGCGGCGAAACGCGCGTAGTCCGCACGGCTCACCTCGTTGCGCGAGGCGGCGATCATGCCGTCGCCCGTTTTGACCAATTGCAGGCCGGGGTTGCCCGGGACCGCGTCCCCGGCCTGCGGGATGGCGCGGGCGCGCGACGCCAGCGCCGCCGCGCCTGCGGCATCCAGGCCCAGGGCGGCGGCGCCGTCGGCGATGCGGATCGCGCCGGCGCGATCGAAGCGCGACGCGGCTTCGTCGACTTTCGCCGCCAGCGCCTTGGCGACGCGCGCATGCATCTGCGCCAAAGCGGTCTCGTCGCCGCGCGGGGCGACCGCGGCCAACCGGGCCGCGCGGTCGACGTAGTCGCGCGCGCGGGCGATGTCGCCGGAACGGATGCGGCGTTCGGCTTCATCGGCGAACGCGGCGATCAGCGCGGCGGTCGCCGCCGGCAGCCGCGGATGCGCGGCATCGGCCTTCCATGCCGCCAACAGGCTGTCGTAGGCGTTGCCGTCCTTGGGTGCGGTCAGGTTGCGCTCGCGCAACTGCTGCTCGGCGGCGCCGAGCCAGCGCTCGGCCGGCGACACCGGCAACGGACGCAGCATCGGATCGGTGATGTCGCCGATCGCGTCCATTCCCGGTTGCGCCGTGGCGCCGTGGTTGCCACCGGGCACGCGGAAGAAGCCGTCGCCACCACCGTGGCGCAGCGCGACGCCGAGGCCCGCGGCCGCCACCAGCAGCACCGCGATCCAGGCGCCGCGGGGCCAGCGCCGGATGCGGCCGATGCCGCGGCGGACGCGCTCGCCCGTGCGCAGCAGCGGCTGGCCGCTGCGCTGCGGCACCCGGTCCAGCGCCTCGCGCATCTGCTGCGCGCTGCGGAAGCGCTGCGCCGGCGATTTCGCCAGCGCCTTGTCGAGGAATCGTTGCCAGTGGCGCAGGTGCCGCGGCAGCCGCGGGATCGGGTCCTGCGCGTGCATCACCGCCATCGACAGCGCGTCGCCGGCCATGTACGGCAACTTGCCGGTGAGCATTTCCCAGGCCAGCACGCCGACGCTGTAGAGGTCGGCGCGGGCATCCACCTCCTCGCCGCGCGCCTGCTCCGGCGCCATGTAGGCGGTGCTGCCCACGGCCATGCCGGCGGTGGTGACGCGCGGGCCGAAGCCGCGGCGCAGGGCGATGCCGAAGTCGGCCAGCAGCGGCCGCTCGGCTTCGTCGAACAGCACGTTCTCGGCCTTGACGTCGCGGTGCACCACGCCGCGCGCGTGCGCGTAGTCCAGCGCGGACAGCAGCGCGCGCAGGATCGAGCGCACGCGGGCGTGGCCGTGCTCGTGCCCGTCCTGCGTGAATTCGCGCTGGCCGAGGTGGCCGCGGGCGAGGTAGGGCATTGCGTAGTAGGGCAGGCCGCCCCTGGTGCGGCCGACTTCGAAGATGCCGACGATGTGCGGGTGTTCCAGCCGTGCGATGGTGCGCGCCTCGTTCTCGAAGCGGCGGCGGCTGACCTCGTCGGCCAGCGCCTCGGGCAGCATCACCTTGATCGCGACCTCGCGCCCGAGCGATTGCTGTTCGCCCAGGTACACGGTCGACATGCCGCCGTCGCCGATCACGCGCGACAGCGCGTAGCCGGCGATCTCGGGCAGGGGCGCGCCCTCCTGCAAGGGCGTGCCGTCGTCGCGGTCGGGTGGAATCGCGGACATCTGGCCCCCTGTTGCCAAGCCGCGAGCATACGCTGCGCCGGCGGGGCCCTGGCAAGACGGGCTTCGCACATGCGAATGCATCCGGCCAAAAGCGGCACCCCTCATCCGCCCTTCGGGCACCTTCTCCCCGCAAGCGGGGAGAAGGCTTAGCCTCGCCCGCATGCGGGAGCGGCTCTGCCCCCGCCCCGCTTGCGGGGAGAGGGACCGCTTCGCGCAGCGAAGCAGGGTGAGGGGTGCGGCGGTTGGGACACGAGCGGCCAATCGCAGCCGCGGGCGCTCAGCGGCCGCGCTTGCGCCGCAGGTAGAGCTGCTTGCGGACCCGCGCCACCACTTCGTGATCGCCGTCGCGGATTTCGGTGTCGAACCAGCGCAGCACCTTGTCGCCCCCGGCGGTGTCGGCGCGCAGTTCGTCGAGCACCGCGTCGTCGAGGTGGAATTCGGCGACCACCGTGCCGCGCGCGGGCTTGTCGAAATCGATCGTCGCGGACTTGTCCCATACGATGTGGCCGTCGCCGATCGCGTTCATCACCAGCAGCATCCAGAACGGATCGGTCATCGCGAACAGCGAGCCGCCGAAGTGGGTGCCGACGTAGTTGCGGTTCCACGGGCGCATCCGCAGCTCGACCCGCGCATGGCGGAAGTCGTCGCCGATGGCGGCGACATGGATGCCGGCGAACAGGAACGGCGGCCACAGGTTGAGCGCATGCCGCAGCGTGCGCGCCGAGACGCGGCGCATCGGTGCTAGACCAGCAGCAGCGACGACATCTTGCGGCGGTAGCGGCCGACCAGGTCCTCGTCGTCGACGACGCGGAAGGCATCGATCAGGGCCTTCTTCGGCAGTCCGTCCTCGAAGCCGCGGTTGCGGCGCAGCATCTCGATGAACTGTTCCAGCCCGGCCTCGGCGTCGCCGGCGACGATCCGCTGCACGCCGAGCAGGTGGCGCGCGCGCAGGTCGTCTGGGTTGGCGGCGATCGCCGCCAGCAGCGTTTCCGGCGCGGGCGCGTCCTTGAGCAGCGCGGCGAAGCCCAGCCGCGCGCGTGCCTTGACCGCGCGATCGTCGGTGGACAGGTTGGCGGGCAGGGCCTCGAGCAGCTGTTCGGCCTCGTGCGCGCCGCCGGTGGCGAGCAGGGCGAGCGCCAGGTCGAGCTTGAGTTCGGCTTTCTCCGGCTCGGCCTCGGCCGCCTTGCGCAGGCGCACCACCTCGGCGTGCGGATCGACCGGCGCGGGGGTTGCCTCGGGCGCCGCCGCCTCCTCGACCGGGACGCCGGGCTCGATGCCGTGGTGCTGGAGGAACTCGCGCAGCTGCGCTTCCGGCAACGCGCCGGGGAAGCCGTCGACCAGTTGCCCGTCCTTGACCAGCATCACCGTGGGAATCGAGCGGATCTGGAATGCGGCGGCGAGTTGCTGTTCCTTGTCGACATCGACCTTGGCCAGCTCGAAGGCGCCGTGGTAGTCGGCGGCGAGCTTCTCCAGGACGGGCCCGAGCTGCTTGCACGGCCCGCACCACTCGGCCCAGAAATCCACCAGTACCGGGACCTGCAGCGATTTCTGGATGACGCTGGTTTCGAAGGTGTCGGTGGTGGCGTCGAAGACGTGGGCTTGGGCGGTAGCGGTGGACATGGCGAATCCCGGAAGGCGTTCAGCCCGAGATTGTGCCAGTGGCCCCGGAATCCAACCGGATGTAAAAAATACTTGACATTGGCAAGGCCGGATGTAATGTACACCTTACATCAAGGGAGGGTCGTCCATGTCGTTGCCTCGCTGGGGAATCGCCGGGTTGCTGGTCGTTGCCGGGATCGCGTTCTGGCTGCTGTTGGCAGGCCCGTCGAAGTTGCTGGGCATCGATACCGGGCAGGCCGGCACCGCGCTGCTGGTCACGGTGGCCTGGGTCTCGATGTACGCGGTTTCGCGGCTGCCGCGCGGCGAACTCGGCGCGCTGGCGTCGCCGGCCGAATGGAAGGCCTGGATCGGCACCGGCTTCATGGCGGCGGCCATTGCCTACTTCGTGGCGCACATCAAAGTGTTCATGGCGATGCGCGGCTTCGGCGATCCGGATGCCGGCGCGGTCGCCCGCAACCTGGTGTTGCTGCTGGTGGCATGGGCGATCCTCTCCCGGGTGGTCGCGTCGCGCTGGAAGGGCGAGGTGCAGGAAGACGAGCGCGACCGCGAGATCGCCGCCCGCGCCGCGGGCTGGGGCCATTACGCATTGGTATCGATCGTGGTCGGCTACGCGCTGCTGCTCGGCTTCTCGCCGGCGCGGGAGCTGCAGTGGGCGAGCCACTGGATGATCGCCAACCTGCTGCTGCTCGCGCTGATGTGCAGTTGCCTGTCCGGCTATGCCGCGACCGCGATCCAGTACTGGCGCGACCGGCACTGAGATGGCCGGCACCGCGCTCGACAACGACATCCGCAATCTGCGCCTGGCCCATGGCGGGATGACCCAGGAAGCGCTGGCGCAGGCCTGCGGCGTCACACGGCAGACGATCATCGCGCTGGAAGCCGGCAGGTACTCGCCGTCGCTGGAACTGGCGTTCCGGATCGCGCGCGCGTTCGGGGTCGGGGTGGAGGACGTGTTCAAGTGGAAGGAGCGGGCATGAATGCTTTGAACGTGAAACGCATGGGGCTGCATGCCGGCTGGCTTGCCGGCACGGTGTTCACGGTCGCGTTGCTCTGGTTGGGGGCGAATGCGCCCGGCCATGAACATGCGCACATGCCGGTCAGTTTCCTCGGCATGCACGGCGCGCCCATGGCGGCGTACTGGAACATCGCCGGCTTCGTCCTTCCGGGAGTCCTGGTCGCCTGGTTCGCGCTGTCGTTGCTGGCGCCACTGCAGCGCGATGGCGCCGGCATGCCGGCGCGGATCGGCGCGTGGCTGCTGCTGATCTCCGGGCTGGCGTTCGCCGGCAACGGCGTGTTCGCCTACGACCTGTCCGAGCCGGACGGGCCGGCCTCGAAACTGCATGTGGCGATGCTGACGATCGCATTGCTGGGCTTCCTGCCCGCCACCTTGTCCCTGGCATTGGGCCTGCGTGCATGCCCGGGCTGGCGCACGCTGGCCGGCCCCGGGCTGCTGCTGGCGCTTGCGGTGCTGCTGAGCGTGGCGCAACGCATGACCGACCTCGTCCCGTTGCTGCAGGGCAATCCCGGTTATGCGCAGCGGATCACGCTGGCGCTGTATTTCCTGTGGCTGGCGCTGGCATCGGTGGTGGCGCTGCGCAGCGGCCGCACGCGGTTCGACAGGCCATAGGGAAGCTCCGGACAAGCCGGGGCTTTCACGGATGTCCCTTACGCGGGTTCCGCCAGCAGGGTTGCGATCTCCGCGCCCAGGCGCATGTCGTCGAGCAGGCCGAAATGCTGGCGGCGCAGCTGGCCGCGGCGATCGACCAGGCACAGCGTCGGCGTGCCCTGCATGGCGTAGGCCTGCATCGTCAGCGGCAGCGGGTGCGCGGCCGGGTCGTCGTCGCGGTAGGCGTCGACGCCGACCGGGTAGCCGATCCGGTTCTCGTGCAGGTACACCGCCAGCGCCTCCGGCCCCATCGCGTGGTGGTGCTCGAACACGCTATGCAGGCCGACGATCGCCAGGTCGGTGTGCGCGAACGCCGCCGCCACCTTCAGGCTCTGCGGCAGCGCATGCTGCACGCAGCCCGGGCACAACATCTGGAAGGCATGCAGCAGCACCGGCCGCCCGCGCAGCGATGCCAGGGTCAGGGCGTCGGCGCTGGACGTGCCGGTATTGAACCAGCGCGAAACCGACCACGGCGGCGCGGGGCGCAGGTTCATCGGATCACCCGTGCTTCAACTTGAGGCCGAGGATCGTCGCCGCCAGCACGAAGGTGACGATGTTGGACAGGATCATCGGCCAGGAGCCCAGCCATACGCCGTAGCCGAACCAGCAGGCGATGCCGATGGTGAACACCACGTACATCGCCAGCGAGATGCCGCCGGTGTCGCGGCTGCGAATCGTCTTCAGGGCCTGTGGCACGAAGGCGACCGTGGTCAGCAACGCGGCGAGATAACCCATCCATTCCATGTCGACAGCCTTCTGCAAGCAGTCCGGATGATAGCCGCCGCCGCGTGCGCGCAGTCCCGGCGTGACCGGGGCCGCATGCCGATGCCCGCATTGGCGAATCCGTTGCCTGCCGGGCCGTGCGCCCGGCGGGATGGCCCCGAAGCGCCAGCGTTGGCGGCTTTTTGTGCGCTGCGGTAGGCTTCCCGGTCTTTCCCTTGCCTGCCGCGCCGTGTCCACCGAACCCGCCAGCCACGATCCTGCCGCGTACCAGCCCGCCGCCGTCGAGTCCGCCGCGCAGCGGTTCTGGAACCAGACCCGCGCGTTCGAGGTGGTCGAGGACCCGTCGCGGCCGAAGTTCTACTGCCTGTCGATGCTGCCGTATCCGTCCGGCGCGCTGCACGTGGGCCACCTGCGCAACTACACCATCGGCGACGTCATCAGCCGCCACCAGCGCATGCGCGGCTACAACGTGCTGCAGCCGATGGGCTGGGACGCCTTCGGGCTGCCGGCCGAGAATGCCGCGATCAAGCGCCGCACCTCGCCGGCGCGCTGGACCTACGCCAACATCGACCACATGCGCACCCAGCTCAAGTCGCTGGGCTACGCGATCGACTGGACCCGCGAGTTCGCCACCTGCCAGCCGGACTACTACGTGCACGAGCAGCGGATGTTCGTGCGCCTGCTCAAGCAGGGCCTGGCCTATCGCAAGAATTCGGTGGTGAACTGGGACCCGGTCGACCATACCGTGCTCGCCAACGAGCAGGTGATCGACGGCCGCGGCTGGCGCTCTGGCGCGGTGGTGGAGAAGCGCGAAATCCCGCAGTGGTTCCTGAAGATCACCGATTACGCGCAGGAGCTGCTCGACGGCCTGGACACGCTCGACGGCTGGCCGGATTCGGTCAAGACCATGCAGCGCAACTGGATCGGGCGCAGCGAGGGGCTCGAGTTCGCGTTCGACATCCAGGGCAGCGACGACCAGTTGCGCGTGTTCACCACGCGCCCGGACACGCTGATGGGCGCGACCTTCGTCAGCATCGCGGCCGAGCATCCGCTGGCGCAGCGCGCGGCGCAATCGGATCCGGCACTGGCGGCCTTCATCGCCGGGCTGAAGCAGGGCGGCGTGTCCGAGGCGGAACTGGAAATGCAGGAAAAGCGCGGCCGCGACACCGGCCTGCGCGCGCTGCACCCGCTCACCGGCGAGGCGTTGCCGGTCTATGTCGCCAACTTCGTGCTGATGGGCTACGGCACCGGCGCGGTGATGGCGGTGCCGGGGCACGACCAGCGCGACTGGGAATTCGCGCAGCAGTACCAGCTGCCGGTGAAGATGGTGGTGGTGCCGGCGCAGGTGCGCGATGCCCTGCAGGAAATCCGGCGCGACCTGGAGGGGGGCCACGCCGACGCGATGCAGGCGGCGCTGGGTGGCGGCATCGGCGGCGTCGATGTCTACGCCACCGGCGCGGCGGTGCAGGTGGTGCAGGAATTCCAGCAGCGCATCGCCACCGCCGGCGCGTACACCGAGCGCGGCTGGCTGGTGAATTCCGGCGAGCTCGATGGCATGGACTACGGGCAGGCCTTCGCCACGCTGGCCGCCAGGTTCGAGGCCGAGGGCCGCGGCGCGCGCCGCGTCAACTTCCGCCTGCGCGACTGGGGCGTGAGCCGCCAGCGCTACTGGGGTTGCCCGATCCCGGTGATCCATTGCGACAAGTGCGGCGCGGTGCCGGTGCCCGAGGACCAGTTGCCGGTGGTGCTGCCGGAGGACGTCGCCGACGCGTATACCAGGGCCGGCGGCGTGGTGTCGCCGATCAAGGCCGACCCCGAGTGGCGCAGGACCACCTGCCCGCAGTGCGGCGCGGCGGCCGAGCGCGAGACCGACACCTTCGACACGTTCATGGAGTCGAGCTGGTATTACGCGCGCTACACCTCGCCCGGCGCGGCGGCCCAGGTCGACGACCGCGCGAATTACTGGCTGCCGGTCGACCAGTACATCGGCGGCATCGAGCACGCGATCCTGCACCTGCTGTATTTCCGCTTCTACCACAAGCTGCTGCGCGACCAGGGCCTGGTGCGCAGCGACGAACCGGCTGCGCGGTTGCTGACCCAGGGCATGGTGATCGCCGACACCTACTATCGCGAGGACGGCGCCGGCCATCGCGAATGGATCAACCCCGCGGACGTGAACGTGCGGCGCGACGAGCGCGGGCACGTGGTCGGCGCGACGCTGAAGGCCGACGGCGAGCCGGTGCATGTCGGCGGCACCGAGAAGATGTCGAAGTCCAAGAACAACGGCGTCGACCCGCAGGCGATGGTCGACAAGTACGGCGCCGACACCGTGCGCCTGTTCTCGATGTTCGCCGCGCCGCCGGAGCAGTCGCTGGAATGGAACGAGGCCGGGGTCGAGGGCATGGCGCGCTTCCTGCGCCGTTTCTGGCGCGAGGTGCTCGCGCATGCCGCGCAGCCGGACCATCCCGCCATCATGCCGGCCGCAGGCGGCACCGACGCCCTTCTCCCCGCCCAGCGGCAAGAAGGCGCCCTAAGGGCGGATGAGGGGCGCGCCGCAGGCGCCATCGATCCGGCGATGCTCACCGCCGCACAGAAAACCCTGCGCCGGCAACTCCACGAAACCATCCAGAAGGTGGGCGACGACTACGGCCGCCGCCACAGCTTCAACACCGCGATCGCGGCGCTGATGGAACTGCTCAACCATGTGTCGAAGTTCGTCGACATGAGCGACCAGGGCCGCGCGGTCCGCCACGAGGCGTTGCAGGCGATGGTGCTGCTGCTCAACCCGGTCACGCCGCACGTCTGCCACGCGCTGTGGCAGGCGCTGGGTCATCCGGAAACGCTGCTGGAGGACGTGCCGTTCCCGAGCGTCGATACGGCCGCGCTGGCGCGCGACGCGTTGACCCTGGCGGTGCAGGTCAACGGCAAGCTGCGCGGCACGATCGAGGTCGCGCCGGACACGCCGCGCGAGGCGGTCGAGGCCATGGCGCTGACCGAGCCCCATGTCGCCCGTTTCCTCGAGGGCCTGTCGGTGCGCAAGGTGATCGTGGTGCCGGGCAAGATCGTCAACATCGTGGCCGGCTGAATGGCCATGCCCGGCGTTCCCGCCACGCGGCTTGCCGCTGTTGGCGACCTCGTCCAGACTGCACCGATGACCAGACCAGCCCTGACCGCGACCTTGGCGATACTCCTGTTGCTGGGCCTGGCGGCCTGCGGCTTCCACCTGCGCGATGCGCTGCTGCTGCCGCCGGACCTGGGGCCGGTGCGGGTGGCTGCCCGCAATCCCGACAGCGCGCTGGCGCTGGCGCTGGAACAGGCGCTGGCGCGCGCCGGCGCGACCATGGCGGCGGACGACGCGACCGACGCCGCGACCCTCAACCTGGTCGGCGAACGCTGGGGCAACACCCCGATCAGCGTCGACCAGTTCGGTCGCGCGCAGGAATTCACCCTGCGCTATGCGGCGATCTTCAGCCTCAGCCGCGCCGACGGCAGCGACCTGGTGCCGCAGCAGGCGATCGAGCTGTCGCGCGACTACATCTCGGTGCCGACGCGTTCGGAAGGCACCGAAGGCGAGCGCGAGATCCTGTCGCGCGAGATGCGCCGCGACATGGTGGCCTCGATCCTGCGCCGCATCGATGCGGTCTCGCGCATGCCGCAGGCCCCGGCGGCCTCGGGAACCCCGGCGACTGCCGAACCGGCGCCGCCTGCTGCCGATGCGCCGAAGGTCGAAGCTCCGGCGGCCGCCGAACCCGAGTCGACGCCGGCGGCGCCCCTCCCGGCGCCCTGACGGCGCGCCGCGGCGCATGCAGTCCAGCCCCGAGCAACTCGCCGCGCGCGTGGCCAGCGAGCCGCTGGCGCCGGCCTACCTGATCGCGGGGCAGGAACCGCTGCGCCTGCTCGAAGCCGCCGACGCGGTCCGCGCCGCGGCCCGCGCCCAGGGTATCGCCGAGCGCGAAGTGTTCATGGCCGAAGGCAACCAGCGCGAGCCGGACTGGGACGCGATGGTCGCCAGTTTCCGCGCGCCCAGCCTGTTCGCCACCCGGCGCCTGCTCGAGTTGCGGTTGCCGACCGGCAAGCCCGGCAACGAAGGCGCCAAGGTGATCGTCGATTTCTGCGATGCCCCGCCCGCGGACGTCTGCCTGCTGGTCACCTGCGGCGAATGGAGCAGCAAGCACGGCGGCAAGTGGAGCGAAGCGATCGGGCGCATCGGCGCGGTGGCCGTGGCCTGGGCGATGAAGCCGCACGAACTGCCCGACTGGATCGACCGCCGCCTGCGCTCGCGCGGCCTGGTCGCCGACCGTGCCGCGGTGCAGCGGCTGGCCGAACGGGTCGAGGGCAACCTGCTTGCCGCCGCGCAGGAAATCGACAAGCTGGCCCTGCTCGCCGACGGCGAGCCGCTGGATCTGGAACGCATGGATGCGCTGGTCGCCGACGCCGCGCGCTTCGACGTGTTCCGGCTGGTCGATGCGGCGATGAACGGCCAGGGCGCGCAGGTCTCGCGCATGCTCCGCGGGCTGCGTGCCGAAGGCGAAGCGGTACCGGCGCTGCTGGGCATGGTGGCGATGGAGCTGCAGCGCGCCGCGGCGCTGGCGCGGGTGCGGGCGCGCGGCGGCAACCTCAATGCCGAGTTCAAGGCGCTGCGGATCTGGGATGCCAAGCAGGCGATGTACACGCGCGCGCTGGGCCGGCATCCGGCACCGCGCTGGGAGCGCTTCGTCGCCGAGGTCGGGCGCGTGGACCGGATCGCGAAGGGGCGCGGCCGTCCCGGCATCGAATCCCTGGACGCCTGGCTGCAGCTGGAGCGGTTGCTGCTGGCGGTCGCCGACCCCAGGGCGGCGGCGCTGGTGGCCGGCTGAGCCGCGATGCCCGGGATGTTCGTTCTCTACGGAGGCACCTTCGACCCGGTGCACAACGGCCACATCGCCATCGCCCGCGCCGCGTGCGCGACGCTGGAGGCCGACGTCCACCTGGTGCCGGCCGCCGATCCGCCGCATCGGCCGCCCCCTGGCGCGGCGGCCGGTCACCGCGCGGCGATGCTGCAGCTCGCGCTCGCCGACCAGCCCGGCCTGCTGCCGGACCTGCGCGAACTGGCGCGCGACGGCCGTTCGTACAGCATCGACACCCTGCATGGACTGCGCGCGGAGCTGGGCCCCGATGCACCGATCGCGCTGCTGGTCGGCGCCGACAGCTTCCTCGGGCTGCCGACCTGGAAATCCTGGCGCGAACTTTTCGACCTGGCCCATTTCGTCGTCGCCAGTCGCGCCGGCAGCCCGCTCGATGCCGGGCCGCCGCCGCTGCTCGCCGCGGCGTTGCGGGGCCGCGAGGCCACCTCGCCGGATGCGCTGCGCCGGCAACCCGCCGGCCGGGTGCTGTACCTGCGCCAGCCGCTGCAGCCGCAGTCGGCCACCGCGATCCGCCACCGCATCGCCGCCGGGCTGCCGTGGCGCGACCTGGTCCCGCCCGCGGTCGCGGACTACATCCGTAGCCACGGCCTTTACGGCCATGTCGGCGGCGTGATCGGGCCGTGACCGGCCGCCGCGTATAATCGCGGCCGATCCCCCAGCCGCAGACGCCCTTGACCACCCAAGCCCAGGTCATCAAGACCCAGTTGCCGAACCCGCCGCCGCCGATCGAGGCATTGCTCGAGACCGTGCATGCCGCCATCGCGGAGCTCAAGGCCAGGGATGTCGTCGAGATCGACGTGCGCGGCAAGAGCAGCGTCACCGACTACATGGTCATTGCCTCGGGCACCTCGAGCCGCCACGTCAAGTCGATCGCCGACGAGGTCGTCCGCTTCGCCAAGAAGCTGGGCGTCATGCCGCTCGGCGTGGAAGGCGAGCGCGAGGCCGAATGGGTGCTGGTGGACCTGGGCGATGTCGTGGTCCACGTGATGTTGCCGCGGGTGCGCGAGTTCTATGCGCTGGAGCGGTTGTGGACGGTAGGCGACCAGCCGCCGGACGGGATCGACGAGTACGGCGACACCTACGCCGCATCCTGAGCTTCGACCTCGAGGCCTGGAGTCGCGTTCCTTCGCGAGGGGTCGCCGCGAGCGCGGGCCTGCCATTCGCGACACGCCGTGGATGGATCCATGCAGGCGACGTTCCCGCCTGCCAGGCCCGTACGCGCGGCGCCTGTCACGAGCACGCATCCCCGCCCGCCGATCGCCGCAGAGTTGGCGGGAAAACCGCCACCCGCACGCCAGCCCCGCACGAGGTGCAGGTTCCGGGTCCGGTAACATCGCGGCATGAAGGCGCGATTGATCGCGGTCGGAGAACGCGCACCCGCCTGGGTGTCGCAGGGCTTCGCGGAATACCAGAAGCGCCTCTCGCACTGGTTGCCGCTGGAACTCGTGGAGATCGAACCAGGCCTGCGCGGCAAGGGCCGCGATCCGCTGCGCGCGACCGTCGACGAAGGCGCGCGCGTGCTGGCGGCGTTGCCGAAATCGGCGCACGTGGTCGCGCTCGATGGTCGTGGCAAGCCGTGGTCGTCGGAGCAGCTGGCACGACGACTGGAACACTGGCGCGGTGGTGGTCGCGACCTCGCCCTGCTCATCGGCGGACCGGAAGGCCATGCCGCCGAAGTGCTCGCGGCAGCCGATGAAAGCTGGTCCTTGGGGCCACTGACGCTTCCGCACATGCTGGTGCGGCTGGTCGCGGCCGAGCAGGTGTATCGCGCCGCGGCGTTGCTGGCGAACCATCCTTACCATCGCGGCTGATCGCAACGACACGACGGCGAGCAGTTTTCTCGGCGCATGGCGGCGTTTCGCGGGCATCGTCGAAGACGCGTGTCAACACAACCCGACGATGCCCGCACTTCCCTGTGCGGGCATCACCGTCGACGCAACGGTCAGCGATCCAGGTTGAAGTTGATCGGCACCAGTCCGATCGCCCGCACCGCGCGGCCGTCGCGCATCGCCGGGCGGAAGCGCCAGTGCCCGAGCACCTGCTCGCGCGCGGCGAGGTCCAGGCGGCGATCGCCGCTGCTGCGGTTGATGTCGACCTGCAGCGGGCGGCCATCGACATCGACCAGCACCTGCAGCAACACCGTGCCCTCGACGCCGGCGCGCAACGCCGCGCGCGGATAGGCCGGCGCCGGTGCCTGCGCGTATTCCAGGCGCACGCCGGGCAGCGGTGCCGCCGGGGCCGCGATCATGGGCGCGTCCGGGGCGATCGGCGCATCGGGAACATCCGGCGCGAGTTCGCCCTGTTCGGACAGCACCGGCGTTTGCGGCGCGGGCGGTGATTCCACGCGTCGCGGCGCGACCGTGGACGGCGTTTGCGGCCTGGGCTTCTGGATGGTCACCGGACGCGGCGGTTGCGGCGGTGGAGTTTCCTGCAGGACCCAGCGGATCGGTTGGATGACGTCCGGCCGATCCAGCGCCGGGGGCGCCCGCAACGGCACCAGCAGCAGCATCAGCAGGGCGGCGTTGACGGTGATCGCCGCGGCATAACCGGCGATGCGGATGCCGTCGGGATGCGGACGCTGCATCGATGCGTGCGACGGGGACGGAAGCGATCGGGACGTGTGCGATGGAATCCGGATTGCATGCACCATGGGCCACCTCCTGGTTGACGGCTACGTTCCGGATGGGGAACGCGTCAACGGCGGGGCCGGGGTTCGTGCGGCTCCCCCCAGGCGACGCCGCGACCCGAGCGTGCTCCGTACCGATGCGTACGGAAGGTGAAGGCGCGCACGGATTGCTCGGCGACCGGCGATCGATGCCCAAGCTGCCCGCAAGCGGTGCTGTCCATGGGACAAGGTCCGCGAATGCGGGCCTTGTCGGTGTGCGGGCCGCGGGCCGGGTTACTGCCCGAGTTCGAACACCACGTCGAGGCTGGCGGCCAGCGTGGTCTCTCCCGGCGACACCGCGGTGTCGGCTTCGGCCTTGCCGCGCGCCATCGCCATCATCGGCACGGGCATCGGCGGCTGGAACCCGCCGCCCTCGCTGATGCTGACGATCCGGCGCACGCGCAGTCCCAGGGTCTTGGCGTACATCGCCGCGCGCGCCTGTGCCTTTTCCAGCGCGCCGCGGCGCGCCTCGTCGTAGGCCGCTTCGGGCTGGTCGATCTCGAAGCTGGGGCCGTTGACCTGGTTGGCGCCGCTGGCGACCAGCGCGTCGAGCACCTTGCCGAGCCTGGCGATGTCGCGGACCTTGAGGTTGACGGTGTTGCTGGCCTGGTAGCCGGTGATTTCCGGCGCCTGGTTGTCGACGTACTTGTACTGCGGGTTGAGGTTGACCCCGCTGGTCTGGATGTCGCGCTCGGCGATGCCTGCGGCGCGGATCGCCGCCATCACCTTGTCCATCTGGGCGGCGTTGGCGCGCATCGCCGCATTGGCGTCCGCGGCCTGGGTGACGACCCCGGCGGAAATGGTGGCCACGTCCGGGACGCGCCTGGCCTCGGCCTGCGCCGAAACCGACAGCAGGGTGCCGTCGCCGGGGGCATGGACGGCGGGAGCGGCGGCCTGGGCGAATGCGGTCGTGGCGATTGTGCTCAAGGTCAGGGCGGTGGCAAGCAGCAGCGGGCGCAGGGTCATCTTGGTCTCCAGTCGGCTCGGGGCAGGGTGTTGGGATGGGAGTGAACGGCCGGTGAGCCACGACGGGGTTGGTCAATGGCGACCGCATTGCGTGCCGCGGGCGCGGGTTATTCTTCCAAGGATGCTGTATCTCGCCTCCCAATCTCCTCGTCGCCGCGAACTCCTGGCCCACCTCGGGCAGCCGTTCGGGACGCTCGACATCGATGTTCCCGAACAACGCCAGCCCGGTGAGCCGGCCGAGGACTACGTGCGCCGGGTCGCACGCGAGAAGGCCGGCGCCGGGCTGCTGGAGGTGGTCGCGGTGGCCGGGGCGCGCGTCCTGGGCGCCGACACCGAGGTCGTGCTCGACGACCACGTATTCGGCAAGCCGCGCGATGCCGACGACGCCGCGGCGATGCTGCGGCGCCTTTCCGGGCGCATGCACCGGGTCGTGTCCGTGGTCTGGCTGGTGTCGGCGGCGCGCGAAGCGCAGGCGGTATCGATTTCGGAGGTGACCTTCGCCGCGCTCGACGACGCCATGATCGCCGCCTACATCGCGACCGGCGAATGGCAGGGCAAGGCCGGCGCGTACGCGATCCAGGGCGCGGCCCAGGCCTTCATCGCGCATCTGTCCGGCAGCCATTCCGGCGTCATGGGCCTGCCGCTGCACGAGACCGCGCAGCTGCTGCGGGCCGACGGGTTGCTGAAATGAACGCTCCAAGCGGCATCGGCCGGCGGCCCCTGTCCCATCCTTCTCCCGCACCTGGGGGAAGCGGGGTTCGTGCCGTGCGGCAGTCGTTTCCGCGGCCATCCACCGGGCCTGGGGGGCTGCCGTGACCGAGGAGATCCTCGTCAATGTCACTCCGCGCGAGACCCGCGTGGCCGTGGTCGAGAACGGCATGCTGCAGGAGCTGCACATCGAGCGCGGCTGGTCGCGGGGCGTGGTCGGCAACATCTACAAGGGCAAGGTGCAGCGGGTGATGCCCGGGATGCAGGCCGCGTTCGTCGAGATCGGGCTGGATCGCGCCGCGTTCCTGCATGCCAACGACATCCAGCGCGCGCAACCGGTGCGCGATGACGGCGCCGCCGAGGCGATCCCGGTGCCCGCGCCGATCCCGTCGATCACCGAACTGCTGCGCGAAGGCCAGGACATCGTGGTGCAGGTGGTCAAGGACCCGATCGGCAGCAAGGGCGCGCGCCTGACCACGCAGATCAGCATCCCGTCGCGCTACCTGGTGCTGCTGCCGCAGTCGCGCGTGGTCGGGGTCTCGGCGCGGATCGAGGACGAGGTCGAGCGCGCGCGGTTGAAGGGGCTGGTGACCGAACTCGCGGTGCCGGTCGGCAGCCCGGGTTACATCGTTCGCACCAACGCCGAGGGCCAGCCGGCCGAAGCGCTGGCCGAGGATGTCGCCTACCTCGGCCGCGCCTGGGCGCTGGTCGAGCAACAGGTCCGCGACGCCGCGGTCGGCAGCTGCGTGTACGAGGACCTCAGCCTGCCGATGCGCGCGGTGCGCGACCTGATGCGGCGTGACGTCGAGAAGGTGAAGGTCGACTCGCGCGAGACCTGCGAGCGCCTGCGCAGCTTCGCCGCGCAGTACATGCCGGCGCTGGGCCCGGCCGAGGGCCCGGGGCTGGCGGAGAAGATCGAGCATTACAGCGGTGCGCGCCCGGTGTTCGACCTGTACGGCGTCGAGGACGAAATCAAGCGCGCGCTGGAAAAGGAAGTGCCGCTGAAATCCGGCGGCTACCTGGTGATCGACCAGACCGAGGCGATGACCACGGTCGACGTCAACACCGGGTCGTTCCTCGGCCAGCGCAACCTCGAGGAAACGGTGTACCGCACCAACCTGGAAGCGGCGCAGGCGGTGGCGCGGCAACTGCGCCTGCGCAACCTGGGCGGCATCATCATCATCGACTTCATCGACATGCACGACGCGGAGCACCGTCGCCAGGTGCTGCGCACGCTGGAGAAGGCGCTGGCGCGCGACCATGCCCGCACCACCGTGTACGACTTCTCGCCGCTGGGCCTGGTCGAGATGACGCGCAAGCGCACGGTGGAGTCGCTGGAGCGGCAGCTGTGCGAGCCGTGCCACGAGTGCGGCGGCCGCGGCATGCTCAAGACCAGCGAGACCGTGACCTACGAGATCTTCCGCGAGATCACCCGCGCGGTGCGCCAGTTCGAGGCCGCGCGGTTGCTGGTGATCGCGTCGCCCAAGGTGGTCGCGCGGATCACCGACGAGGAGTCGGCCGCGGTCGCCGAGCTCGAGGAATTCCTCGGCAAGTCGATCCGTTTCCAGGCCGATACGCAGTACCTGCAGGAACAGTTCGATGTCGTGCTGCTCTAAAGCCGGGATCCGGGAGCGCCAGGACGGCCCCGCAGGAATCCGCAACCCGCGGGCCCGGCTGCGGCGGCGCGGGGCGCCGGCATGACCACGCCCTTGCGCCGTCGCCTGCGGCGCGCGCGACGCGGGCTGTGGTATGCCGCCGCCGTGTCGCTGGTGATGATGGCGCTGGTCGCCGGCACGCTCAGCCAGTTGTTGCCGCTGGCCGAGCGCCATCCCGAGCGGATCGCGGCCTGGCTGAGCGAGCGCGCCGGGCGCCCGGTCGCCTTCGACGAGGTCGAAACGCAGTGGACCCGGCGCGGTCCGTTGTTGCGCCTGGACGGCTTGCGCATCGGCGAAGGCAGCCGGGCGTTCACCATCGGCGATGCCGAGGTGCTGGTCTCGCAATACGCCGGGCTGTTGCCGGGTCGTTCGTTCACCGAACTGCGCCTGCGCGGGCTGGACCTGACGCTGGAGCGTGGCGACGACGGCCGCTGGCAGGTCCGCGGCCTGCCGGGGCAGCAACAATCCGGCGGCGATCCGTTCGCGGCGCTGGAAGGGCTCGGCGAGTTGCAGGTGATCGGCGGCAAGCTGGCGATCATCGCGCCCAGCCTCGGGATCGATGCGCGGTTGCCGCGGATCGACGCGCGCCTGCGGGTCGATGGCGATCGCGTGCGCGCGGGAATGCGCGCATGGATGCAGGCCGGGAAATCGCCGCTGCAGGCGGTGTTCGATTTCGATCGCGCGCGTGGCGACGGTCGCGCCCATGTCGGGGCGAAGCAGGTCGATCTCGCGGTCTGGGCGCCGCTGTTGCGCGTGGCCGGGGTTTCCGCGGAGTCCGGCCGCGGGCACGGCGAGGCCTGGGCCCGGTTGCGCGACCATCGTGTCGCTGCGTTGACGGTCGATGCCGAACTGGACGCGATCACCTTGCGCGGCGCCGCGCTGGCCGACGGCGTGGTGCCGCGCGCCGGATTCCAGCACCTGCGCGCGCGCGCCCATTGGCGCGCCGTTGCCGGCGGCTGGCGCGTGGATGCGCCGCAACTGCGGATCGGCGCCGGGGCCGCGGCCCAGACGCTCGATGGCCTGGTGCTGGCCGGCGGCGAGCGTTACGCGCTGCTGGCGCAGCGGATCGATGCCGGCCCGCTGCTTGCGGTCGCAGCACTGAGCGATCGCACGGCGCCGGCGTTGCGGCAATGGATCATCGCAGCGAGACCGCGGGCGCGGGCCAGCGACCTGCAGTTCGTGGCCGCGCGCAACGGCCGCATGCGCGCCAGCGGCCGCATCGACGGGCTGGGCTTCGCGCCGGTCGGCAACGCGCCCGGGCTCGATGGCCTGGCCGGCACCCTGCAGGGCGATGGCGATGGTTTCGCGCTGGAACTCGACCCCAAGGCGCCGTTCCGTTTCGACTGGCCGCGCGGCTTCGGGATGGTGCACGCCGCCAGCCTCGACGGCACCATCGCCGGCTGGCGCGAGGGTGCGGGCTGGCGCGTGGGCACGCCGGGGCTGCGCGTCCGCGGCACCGGTTTCGGCGTCGATGTGCGTGGCGGACTGTGGTTCCAGGGCGACGGCACGCGCCCGCGTATCGACCTGGCCGCGCGGATCGAGCCGACCGCGGTCACTGCGGCAAAAGGCTTCTGGATCCACCACCTGATGTCGCCGCACACGGTGCGCTGGCTCGACGCCGCGCTGGTCGGCGGCCGGGTCGAGGACGGCCGCGCGCTGGTCTCCGGCGACCTCGACGACTGGCCGTTCCGGAACCACGACGGCCGTTTCGAGGCCACCGCGCGGATCCGCGACGCGACGCTGAAGTTCCAGCCCGAGTGGCCGGCGGCCGAGCATGTCGAGGCCGACCTCGCGTTCGCCGGCGACGGCTTCACGGTCGCCGGCAAGGGCGTGCTGGCCGGCGTCGGCATCCGCCACTTCGATGCCGGCATCGCCCATTTCGGCAAGGCCGAGCTGGCCGTGCAGGCGCAGGGCGGCGGCGACGCATCCAAGCTGCTCGGGTTGCTGCGGCAAAGCCCGCTGCACAAGCAATACCGCGAGACGCTCGACAACCTGGACGCCAGCGGGCTGGCCGCGGTCACCTTCGACCTGGAACTGCCGCTGCACGCCAGCGGCGGCAGGTCGAAACTCGGCGGCACGGTGGCGCTGGCCGGAGCCAGGCTCAGGGAGAAACGCTGGAAGCTGGCGTTCGATGATGTGCGCGGCCGCGCAGAATACGGCCGCGGCGGTTTCGCCGCGGAACGGCTGGCGGTGCGCCGGGACGGCCAGCCCGGGCGCCTGTCGTTGCGCGCCGGCGATTACACGCGCGACAAGCGCCAGGCCTTCGAGGCGGAACTGGAAGCCAGCCTGGGCGCCGATGAGCTGTTCGCACGCGTCCCCGAACTCGCCTGGCTCGAGCCCTATGTCAGCGGGCGTTCGCCATGGACGGCGGCGGTCGCCATTCCAAGGACGACCGCGGGAGCAGCCTCGGCGCCAAGCCGGCTGCAGCTGCGCTCCAGCCTGGTCGGCACCGCCCTGTCGCTGCCGGCGCCCTTGCGCAAGGCCGCGGCGGCGGCGCTGCCGGCGAGCATCGACACCGCGTTGCCGGTGGGCAGCGGCGAGGTGCGCGTGGTGCTGGGCAAGCGCATGGCGCTGCGCGCGCGCAGCGGCGCGCAGACCGGCGTGCGCGTGGTGCTCGGCAGCGACAGCGTCGCCGATGCGCCACCCGCCTCCGGATTGATCGTGACCGGGCGCGCGGCGGAGCTCGACGCGCTGGACTGGATCGCGGTGGCCAAGGGCGGCAACCGGCCGGGCGCAGGATCCGCCGACCGCCTGCCGTTGCGCCGCATCGACGTCGCTGCCGACCGCCTGCTGCTGCTGGGCGCGGCATTCCCCGATACCCGCCTGCAACTGGCGCCCACCGTCGATGGCCTCGCGGTGCGGGTGCAGGGCGACGCGCTCAGCGGCAGCGTGCGCGTGCCCGACGCCGATGGCGCAACCGTCTCCGGGGATTTCACGCGCGTGCACTGGCGCAGCGCCACGCCGCCCGGCGCGGCTCCCGGCATCGCCATCGCGAACCCGCAAGCCGGAGCGGATGCGATCGATCCCGCCAAGGTGCCGCCGCTCGCATTCGACATCGCCGAGCTGCGCGTCGGCGATGCCGCGCTCGGCAGCGCCACGCTGCGCACGCAGCCGCTGGCACTGGGCATGCGCATCGCGCAACTGCAGACGCGTGCGCCGAAGCAGCGCATCGACATCCAGGGCGACTGGCTCGGGCGCGGCGCAGCCCAGCGCACGCGCCTGGCGCTGGCCATCGACAGCGGCGACTTCGGTGCCCTGCTCGACGGTTTCGGCTACGGCGGGCAACTCAACGAGGGCGAAGGCCATGCGTCGCTGGAGGCGAACTGGGCCGGCGGCCCGGCGGCGTTCACGCTGGCCACGCTCGACGGCACCCTCAGGCTCGACGCGCGCGACGGCCAGCTGGTCGAGCTCGAGCCCGGCGCCGGCCGGGTGCTCGGGCTGCTCAGCATCGCGCAGCTGCCGCGGCGGCTGACGCTGGACTTCCGCGACTTCTTCTCCAAGGGCTTCGCCTTCGACAAGCTCGCCGGCAACGTCCGCATCGCCGCCGGCAAGGCGAGCACGGACGACCTGCTCATCGACGGGCCGGCCGCCGAGATCCGCATCCACGGCAATGCCGACTTGCGCGCGCAGACCTTCAACCAGACCATCGAGGTGCTGCCGCGTACCGGCAACCTGCTGACCGCGGTCGGTGCGATCGCCGGTGGACCGGTCGGCGCGGCGATCGGCGCGGCGGCCAATGCCGTGCTGCGCAAGCCGTTGGGGCAGCTTGCGGCCAAGACCTATCGCGTCACCGGGCCGTGGAAAGAGCCAAAGGTCGAGGTGATCAGCCGCGCGCAATCGCGGGCCGCGGCAGCACGGCGCGCGCCGCCCACGGGTTGATTCACGCGCCGGTCGCCCGCAAGTCCTTCACTCATCCCCGCTTTCCATGGATTCCGCCCATGACGTTCCCCCTCCAGCTCGCCGAATCGCGCCTGTTGCTGCCCGCGGGCCTGGATGCCGGCGGGCTGGACCGCACCTTCGGCGCGCTGCTGGGTCCGGGCATCGACTTCGGCGACCTGTATTTCCAGCATGCGCGGCGCGAGAGCTGGACGGTGGAGGACGGCATCGTCAAGGACGGCGCGCATTCGATCGAGCAGGGCGTCGGCGTGCGCGCGATCAGCGGCGAGAAGACCGGCTTCGCGTATTCCGACGACATCAACGCGCAGGCGCTGCTGGACGCCGCGAAGTCGGCGCGCGCCATCGCCCGCGCCGGCAACGCGCATGGCGCGCGCGCGCTGGTGCCGGCCAGCGGCCACGCCCTGTATCCGGCCACCGATCCGATCGACGGCTTCGCCAACGAGGACAAGGTCGAGGTGCTGCGCAGGATCGACAAGCTGCTGCGCGCCGCGGACCCGCGCGTGCAGCAGGTGGTGGTGAGCCTGGCCGGCGGCGTCGACACCGTGCTGGTCGCGCGCAGCGACGGCGTGCTCGCCGGCGACGTGCGCCCTCTGGTGCGGATCAACGTGCAGGTGATCGTCGAGCAGGGCGGGCGCCGCGAGAGCGGTTATGCCGGCGGCGGAGGGCGCTATGCGTACGCGGAGTTGTTCGCCGGCGGCAAGCCGGAGGAATTCGCGCGCGAGGCGTTGCGGCAGGCGTTGGTGAACCTGGAGGCGATCGACGCGCCGGCCGGCGCGATGCCGGTGGTGCTCGGCCCGGGCTGGCCCGGCGTGCTGCTGCACGAAGCCGTGGGCCACGGCCTGGAAGGCGACTTCAACCGCAAGGGCACCTCGACCTATGCCGGCCGCATCGGCCAGCGCGTGGCCTCGCCCGGCGTCACGATCGTCGACGACGGCACCCTCGAAGGCCGCCGCGGTTCGCTCAACATCGACGACGAAGGCACGCCGACGCATTGCACCACGCTGATCGAGGACGGCGTGCTGGTCGGCTACATGCAGGACACCCTCAACGCGCGGTTGATGGGCATGGCGCCGACCGGCAACGGCCGCCGCGAATCCTTCGCCCACCTGCCGATGCCGCGCATGACCAACACCTACATGCGCGCCGGCACCCACGACCCGGAAGAAATGATCCGTTCGGTGAAGCGCGGCCTGTACGCGGTCAACTTCGGCGGCGGCCAGGTCGACATCACGTCGGGGAAATACGTGTTTTCGGCGACCGAGGCCTACCTGATCGAGGACGGCAAGGTCACCGCGCCGGTGAAGGGCGCGACCCTGATCGGCAACGGCCCGGAAACCATGCAGCGGGTACGGATGATCGGCAACGACCTGGCGCTCGACGAAGGCGTCGGCGTCTGCGGCAAGGACGGGCAATCGGTGCCGGTCGGCGTCGGCCAGCCGTCGCTGCTGATCGAGCAGATCACGGTCGGCGGCACCCGGGCCGGGTGATCAGCCGTGCTGGTCCTCGCCGCTGCCGGGTTGATCCTCGATGGTGTCGTCGCCGGCATCGTCGTCGTCGTGCGCGAGCAGTTCGCGCAGGTCGCGGAACAGTTCGCGGAACGCGTGCGGCGGCTTGCCGCGGGCGCGCTCTTCCAGCGCGTTGCGCAGCAGTTGCCGCAGCCGCTGGCGATCGGCACCCGGATGGGTGGCCAGCAGTTCGGCCAGCGCCGCGTCGCCGTCGGCGAGCAGGCGCTCGCGCCAGGCTTCGACCCGATGCAGCCGGGCGGCCTCGCGCCGCGCCGCCGCGCCGCCGGCCTCGAGCGCGTCGCGGATCGCATCCAGCGCGGCATCGTCCTCGCGCCGCATCTGCTTGGCCAGGAAAGCCAGTTGCCGCTTGTGGGCGACGTGCGAAGTGATGCGCTGGGTGTCGCGGATGTGCGGCAGCAGCGTTTCCGGGATCGGCAGCTTCGCCAGTTGGGTCGCGCTCAACGCCACCAGCTTTTCGCCCAGCGCCAGCACGTCCAGGGCCGCGCGCCGTTGTTCGCTGCGGCTGGGGCCGAGGAATTCGCCGGTATCGGCATCGCGCGCTCTCGTCATTCTCGATCCCCGGCCATCGATGGCCGGGCTCTGGCAAAGGGACAGGCATGAAGGATAAGCCATTGAACGCAATCGCCCCCATCGCCGCCGACGACAGCCTGTCGCGGCTGGACCATCTCGCCTCCACCGCGCAGCGGCTGCTCGACCGTTGCCGCGAACGCGGCGCCGGCCAGGCCGAGGTCAGCTGCAGCGAAGAGCGCGGACTCAGCGTGGACGTGCGCATGGGCGCGGTCGAGACGGTGGAGTCCACCCACGACCGCGGCATCGCCGTGACCGTGTACTTCGGCCAGCGCAAGGGCAGCGCCAGCACCGCCGACCTGCGCGAAGAGAGCCTGGACGCCACCGTCGAACAGGCCTGTGCGATCGCGCGCCATACCGAGCACGACCCGGCCGCCGGCCTGGCCGACGCAGCGCTGATGGCGCAAGCCCCGGCCGGCGGGTTTCCCGGTTTCGACGCCTGGCACCCATGGGCGCTGGACGCCGACCGCGCCATCGAGCTGGCGCTGGCCTGCGAGGCCGCCGGGCGCGACAGCGATGCGCGGATCGCCAATTCCGACGGCGCTTCGGTCGGCAGCAGCGCGTCGCTCGGCGTGTACGCCAATTCGCACGGCTTCGTCGGTCGCGAGCGCAGTACCCAGCACACCATCGGCTGCGCGCTGATCGCAGGGCAGGGCGATGCCATGCAGCGCGACGGCTGGTACACGACCGCGCTGTCTGCCGACGACCTCGAGGCAGCGGCCGCGGTCGGGCGCCGCGCCGCCGAGCGCACCGCCGCGCGCCTGCAGCCGCGCTCGATCGCGACCGGGCGGATGCCGGTCCTGTTCGCGGCCGAAGCCGCGCGCTCGCTGGTCGGGCACCTGGTCGGCGCGGTGTCCGGCGGCGCGCTGTACCGCAAGGCCAGCTTCCTGGTCGACGCCGCGGGCACGCAGTTGTTCCCGGCCTGGTTCTCGATCGAGGAATTGCCGTTCCTGCCGCGCGGCTTCCGCTCCGCGGCATTCGATGCCGAAGGCGTGGCAACCCGCGAATCGCCGCTGGTGCGCGACGGCGTGCTGCAGCGCTACGTGCTGGGGAGTTATTCGGCGCGCAAGCTCGGGCTGGC
The DNA here is from genome assembly GCA_036676275.1 of Lysobacter sp. GTDB lineage: Bacteria > Pseudomonadota > Gammaproteobacteria > Xanthomonadales > Xanthomonadaceae > Cognatiluteimonas. Next base: position 36,717 of record JAKFDF010000001.1, on the reverse strand, counting down.
CACCACCGCCAATGCCGGCGGCGTGCACAACCTGCAGGTCGCCGCCAATGCCGGAGGCCTGCACGACATGCTGCAAGGCATGGGGCGCGGCCTGCTGGTCACCGAGCTGATGGGGCAGGGCGTGAACGCGGTCACCGGCGACTATTCGCGCGGCGCCGCCGGATTCTGGATCGAGGGCGGGCAGATCAGACATCCGGTCGACGGGATCACCGTCGCCGGCAACCTCAAGGCGATGTTCGGCGCGATCGAGGCGGTCGGCAGCGACGTCGATCCGCGGTCGCACATCCGCACCGGGTCGATCCTGGTCGGCGGCATGACCGTGGCCGGCAGCGACTGAGGGGCGGATGCGCCCGGCTTGACTGCGCGGCCGTTGCCGTCGACAGTTGGCCACTGGTGCCGAGGGGGCGCCGGACAAGAGGGGACACCATGAACGATATCAACCCGGCGTCGACGGACGCCGAGAGCGGGATTTCCGCGGAACAGCGGCAGTGGGCGATGTTCGCGCACCTGTCGGCGCTGGCCGGCGGGCTGCTGACGTCGGCGGTCGGTGGCTGGGGCTTCTTCATCGGCCCGCTGGTGATCTGGCTGATGAAGAAGGACACCATGCCGTTCGTCGACGACCAGGCCAAGGAAGCGCTGAACTTCAACATCATGGTCACGGCGATCTTCGTGATCCTGCTGATCCTGACCATCCTCAGCCTGGGCATCGGCGCCCTGCTGACGGTGCCGGTGATGCTGATCGTGGGCATCGGCTCGCTGGTGTTCATCATCATCGCCGCGATCAAGGCCAACCAGGGCGTCGCCTACCGCTATCCGGTGAACGTGCGCCTGATCAAGTAGTCGCCATCGGCAATCGGCCACCGGCGGGAGGGCATAGGCCGTTGGTTGGGTTGTCCCGCGCCGGCCCGCCCCCATCATCGGGGGCGGGCCGGATCGTTTCCGGCGGGAGTCGACGATGAACGCGAGCACGCAATCCCTGTCCACCGTTTCCCCGACCCCAGGCGAGCGGCAATGGGCCGCGACCGCGCACCTGGCGGCGCTGCTGCTGGCGCTGTGCACCGGCTGGATCGCCGGCGCCGCCGGCATGCTCGGCGCCGGGATCGTGTACCTGGTCAAGCGCGACGATTCGCCGTTCGCGGCCGGACATGCCCGCGAAGCGTTCAACTTCAACCTGAGCATGTTCATCTACGCCTGCGCCGCCGTGGCGGTCGCGGTGGCGCTGGTCGGCGCGACCGTGCTGACGCTGGGAATCGGCATCATCCTGACCGCACCGGCCGGGCTGCTGCTGATGCTGGTGGTCGCCGCGATCGCGGTGCTGTGGCTGGTATGCAGCATCATCGCCACGGTCAAGGCCTGGAGCGGCGAGCAGTACCGCTACCCGCTGACGCTGCGCCTGCTGCGTTGACCGGTACCGCGAGCGGGCCGCGCGGCGGCCCGCGCCGCGTGTCGGGCGTGGCCGGCCGGGGCATCAGTCGCGCTGCGCAGGCTGCCGCAGGCCGGCGAGACCGCGGCGGTCGATCCGGTCGAGGCGGTCGTCCAGCGCCGGATGGCTGCTGACCAGTTGCGCCAGCGCCGGCGACTGCGTGCCCAGCGCCGCCATCTTCTGCAGCACCGGGTACAGCGCCAGCGGATCCAGGCCCGAGCGCGCGAGGTAGACCTCCGACGCCTCGTCGGCGCGGAATTCGGCCTCGCGGTCCAGGCGCGTCAGCATCACCGTGGCACCGTGGCGGCGCACGTAATCCCTGGCCATGTTGGCGGCGAGATTGCCGCCGACGTCGACATGGCCGGCAATGATGTTGCCGCCGGTCTCGGTCATCGCCTGCTTGCGGATCACGTTGTAGTGGTCGCGCTGGACCACGTGTCCGATTTCGTGGCCGAGCACCGCGGCGACCTCGGCGTCGTCGGCGAGCAGTTCGTACAGGCCGCGGGTCACCAGCACGTAACCACCGGGCGCGGCGAACGCGTTGACCTCGGGCGAGTCGATGATGCCGAAGGTCCAGGGCAGTTCCGGGCGCGTGGTCTGCGACGCCATCCAGCGCCCGATCAGGTTGACGCGGCGTTGCGCGTCGGGGTCGTCCACCAGCGGCGCGGCGCCGAGGATGCGCCCGGCGATCTCCGGCCCCAGCGCGAGTTCCTCGGCGGCCAACTCGTCCTCCGACTTGCCGGCAGCCGAGTCCGCGACGTCGATCGCCTCGCCCGCATGCCCGCCGAACAGGCCGCCGCCGATCTGCGACAGCAGCCCGCGCGCTGCCGACAGCGTGCTGCGCTTTTCCGCCTGGGTGCCGCCGCCGCGGGCGCCAGGGCGCGCTTCGCTGGCGAAGGCCACGGCAGTGGCGCTCCAGCCATCGACCCGGGCCTGGGCGGCGGCGGCCTCGGGCGTGACCCGGTACGCTTCCAGTGCCGCGACCTGCGCGCCGTCGTAGCCCGCCGATTGCAGCGTGCTCTCGTCCAGCCCGCGCACGCCTGCGGTTTCGGTGACCCGGCCCTTGCCGGCCTTGCCGGTGAACAGGGCGCGGACGCCGGAGGCCGATCCGGCCTTGCCGGCGGACGACATGCGCACGTCGTTGACGCGCACGAAGCCGGATTGTCCCGCCGGCAGGTCGACGCGGAACCACAATCCCTGCTGGCCGGCGACGCTGACCGCCGCGTCGCGCTTGAGCGTGGCGATCGTCGGCGCCTTGAAGTCGGGCGCGCTGTGCACCTCGACCGAAGCCTTGTGGACCACTGCCGGCATGCTTTCCGCGGATGCGGCAGGCGCCGCGAGCGCGGCCGCGAGCACGAACGGCAACAGTGCGGCGAAGCGGGGAACGATGGACTGCATGCGCGAAAGCTCCGTGCGGGAACGATGTCGTCGAACTGGCTTCACGTCGCATGCAAACGCGATTCCCGTGCGCGAAAGGCCAGCAGGCCGCATTCAACCGCGCGCCTGCAGACCGCGCAAGTCGTGCTGCAACGGCCCGCGCATTCAGTCTTGCGACGGTGCCCGGGTGGCGGCTGCGCCGGGCGAAGCGTGCTTGTCGTCCGCGGAGAACGAATCGTGCGCCGACAGCGGCCGCTCGTCGGTGCTCGCGAGCAGCCGCCCGAGCACCGAGCACACGCGTGCGCGCGTCTGCGCGATCGGTTCGTCCTGCGCCACCGCCACGCTGATCAGGCTGGCCACGCGCACGCTGCCGTCGTCTGGCAGCACGTCGTCGTGCCCGGCGAGGTGCTCGCGCAGCGCCTGCAACTCGCGCTGCGCGGTGGCGGCGACGGTGTCGCGGTCCGGGCCGCCCCACACCAGCACGGTGACGTCGACCAGCGACTCCCACAGCCAGCTCTTGTATTCGACGATGCCCTCCAGCGCAGCGGCCTCGGTGCCGCGGTAGAGGAAACCGCGCAGGCGCCGTCGGTATTCGCGGATGCGGCGGCCGAGCGCGCGCCGGTCGAGCCCGGGGTCGGGCACGAAGCGCAGCCGCGCCAGCGCCAGCCAGCGGTCGCGTTCGGGATCGAATTGCGGGCGGTAGTCGTCGTTGCCGACGGCGCGCCCGCGCTGGGTGCCGGCATACACGCGGCACAGGCCGAAGCACAGGCTGACGAAACCCAGCGCGGCGAAGATGTCGAAGAACACGCCGAACGCGGTCAGGCCGACGAACGCGGCCGCGACCAGCGCGAGGTTGCTGGCGACGAACACCTGGTCGATTTCCCATGCCGGTTCGCCGCGCCAGAAAACCAGGCCGCTGAGCAGGACGAGGAACGCCGCGAGCAGGTACTTGAAGCCCGCCGGCGGCATCCAGATCGCGGTGCCCGCCAGCAGCGCCTCGACCGCTTCGGCATGCACCTCGACCCCGGGCATGGCCGGATTGGCCGGCGTCGGCTTGGCGTCGTTGAGGCCGGCCGCGGTGTAGCCGACCAGCACCGTGCGGCCCCGCAGGTCCGGCAGGGCGCCGCTGCGGTCGCAGACGCCGCGGCCTTCGATCAGGTCGGCGGCGCTGACGTACGGAAGCTGGCCGTGCGTGCGCCAGTTCACGCGGATCGATTCCGGGTATGCGGACAGTGGCCGGCGTTCGACGGTCGCGGCGAGCCGCAGCGGCAGCGAAGGCAATGCCCAGTCGCCGATGGCCTTGCGCAGCGGAATGTCGCGCAGCACCCCGTCGGCATCGCGCTCGATGTCGAGCAGGGCGCTGTTGCGCGCCATCGCTTCGCCGTACGGCAACAACAAGGCAACCCGTGGCCCGGGCCGTTGCGGATGGGCCGCGAGCGGGAATGCGCCTGGCGCCTGCGAGACCGGCAGCGCGCCGGGGGAATCGTCGAACCCGGACGGCACCCGCGTGGATCCGAACAGGAAGCGGCCGCCGCCGCCCGCCGCCATCGCTTCCAGGCTCTCATCGCCCGGCGGATCGGTGTTGGAGCGTTCGATGAACTGCACGTCGTAGCCGACCGCGCGGACGCCGGCGCGATCCAGCGCATCGAGCAGGTCGGCATGGCGTTGCCGGCTCCACGGCCAGCCGCCTTCGCCGCGCCCGCGGTAGTACTCGATCGAACAGTCGTCGATCTCGGCAACGACCACCTTGCCGGACGGTTTCGGCTCCCATGGCCGCAGCTTGATCACCTGGTCGAAGATCGCGTTCTCGGCCGAGGCGAGGCTGCGGCCGTGGTTCCAGTCCCACGCCAGCCAGCCGAGCGCGACCAGCGCCAGCAGCGGGTAGAACGCGAAGCCCAGGCGCAGCGCGATCCGGGCATACGGGCGCCGGTAGCCACGCTCGACCGCGCCCCAGCGGTTTACGAAGGTGTAACCGAGCCAGGCGAACGCCGACTCCAGCCGCGGCAGCAGACGCCCGCGCCAATGCCCCATCCCCATTCCCGTGCATCCCCGTGCAGGTGCGGCGGCGCCGCGGGCGTGCGCCGAGCATCATTCCGGCGTCATGCGGGTGTCAAGCCGATGCGCCGCGTTCAGCGGTCGCGCTCGATCGCTTCTCGTCCCAGCGCCGCAAGCGTGTCGACGCGGTCCCCGAACGGCGCCAGCGCGTCCGACATGACCGCGCGCAATGCCGCCAGCCGCGCCCGCGATGCGTCGATGCCGAGCAGCGACGGGAATGTCGCCTTGTCCTGGGCGATGTCCTTGCCCGCGGTCTTGCCCAGGGTGGCGCTGTCGCCTTCGATGTCGAGCAGGTCGTCGCGGATCTGGAAGGCAAGGCCGAACGCATCGGCGAAGCGGTCCAGGCGGCCGTAGGTGTCCGCGTCCACCGCGGCGGCGAGCGCACCCAGCCGCACCGCCGCGCGCAGCAGCGCGCCGGTCTTGAGCGCGTGCAGGCGTTGCAACTCGCCGATCGCGATCCGGCGGCCGGTGGCATCGATGTCCAGCGCCTGGCCGCCGCACATCCCGCGGGCACCGGCGGCCGACGCCAGTTCCCGCAGCATCGCCACGCGCGCAGCCGCCGGTTGCGGTGCGTCGGCCAGCAATTCGAACGCCAGCGACTGCAGCGCATCGCCGGCAAGGATCGCGGCCGCTTCGCCGAAGGCGGCGTGCACGCTCGGCTTGCCGCGGCGCAGGGCGTCGTCGTCCATCGCCGGCAGGTCGTCGTGCGCCAGCGAGTAGGCGTGGATCAGTTCCACCGCGGCAGCGGCGTGGTCGAGGGCGGCGTCATCGCAGCCGAACGCCGTGCCCGTGGCGTACACCAGCAGCGGCCGCATGCGCTTGCCGCCGTCCAGCGTCGCATGGCGCATGGCGGCGCGCAGGCGTCGCGGCGGCGCATCGGCGGCAGGCAATGCCGCGAGCAGCGTGGATTCGACCCGTGCGCGCCAGCGTGCCGGACGCGCGTCGGGGATGGCCGGCTCAGGCATCCGCGGAGGTGGCCGGCGGATTGCCCGGGAACGGTTCGCCGCTGGCCGGGTCTTCAGGGTCGGTGAGCAGCCGCACGCGCAGTTCGGCCTGTTCCAGCGCGCCCTGGCAGCGGCGGTAGAGGCCGACGCCGCGCTCGTACGCGGCCAGCGATTCCTCCAGGCTCATCTCGCCGTGTTCCATCTTCTCGACCAGTTGCTCGAGCGCGTCGAGCGAGGTCTCGAAATCGGCGACCGGGGAGGGTTCGGAAGTGGGTTTGCGGGCCATGGGCGAAGTGTGCGGCGCGGCCCCGCGGGGGTCAATGCGCGGGGGGCGCGGATTGCCGTCGATTCGCTTGCGCGGCATCGGACCAGTCCAGGCGCGCACCGCGTGCCTGCAGCCATTGCGCGAAGCCGGCCGAGAGGATGCGATCCCCGGCCGCCAGCAACTCGCCGTCGCGACTGGACAGCAGCGGCAGCCGCTCGCGCAGCCATGGCGGCATGCCCGCGTCCTGCAGCACGTGCTTGAGCGCATGCGAGTGGCTGCGACCGGGCAGGGCGATGCGCTCGCCGCCACGCCGTGCGTGGACGGTCAGCGCCTCGTCGAAACCGGCACAGCCTTCGAGCCGCAGCACGCCACCGTGCGGGAGCGCCAACGGGCCCGCTCCGTTCCATTCGCATCCCCAGCCTGCAGGCAGGGAAGGCCGTTGTTGCTCCGCGTGCAGCAGGTTGCGCCAGCGCCGCACCACGGCGCCGGACCAGGCGAACCTGGCGACGTCGTCGGCCTCGGCATGCAGCAGGTCGGCCTCGATGTGGCCGACGCCGGCAGCGGGCAGCGGCGGCAGGCCGGCAGCCCCGATCCAGCGTCGCAGCACGCGTGCCCGGCGTGCTTCGGGCAAGCGCATGAGCGCGGGGACATCGAGCGAGCGGGGATCACCGCTACGTGCGCCGGCCAGCGCGCGTGCGTCTTCGTCGTCGAGCAGGTCGGCGGCGGCCGCGCTCAGGGCCGCGCTGCGCGCGAACGCTGCGCCAGCCTGCGGCCAGCGTCGTTGCAGCAGCGGCAACACTTCACGGCGCAGGAAATTGCGATCCGGCGCGCTGTCGCGATTGCTCGGATCCTCGATCCAGCGCAGCCCCTGCCGTTGCGCCCAGGCGAGCAGTTCGCTGCGCGGCAGGGCGAGCAACGGCCGCCACAGCCAGCCGCGGCCGTGGCGCCGCCAGGGCCGCATCGCGGCAAGGCCGTCCGGCCCGGACGCGCGCAATGCCCGCAGCAGGAAGGTCTCGGCCTGGTCGTCGCGGTGGTGGGCGAGGGCGAGGATTTCGTCGTCGCGCAGTTCCGCGGCCAAGGCGGCGTGGCGCACCGAGCGCGCGGCCGCTTCGGGCCCCAGGCCACTGTCGCGCGCGACTTCGACGCGCACGATCCGCAGCGGAACGGCCAACGCATCGCAGGCCAGTTGGCAGTGCGCGGCCCAGGTGTCCGCGTCGGCGTGCAAACCATGGTTGACGTGGACCGCGCGCAGTCCATTCCGCGCGGTTGCCGGCATCTGCGCCAGCAGGTGCAGCAGCACGCTGGAATCCAGGCCCCCGCTGAAGCCGACCAGCACCGCGCGCGGCGGGCCGGGTGGAGGCGGCAACAGGATCGGGGAAGGATGGTCGCCCACGGCCGCGGCGTGGCAGCGCGGGTCAGGCCGCTTCGTAGGCGCCGTAGCCGCGCAGGCGCTGGTAACGGCGTTGCAGCAGATCGTCGAGCGGCAGTTGCTGCAGCTCGTCGAGCTCGTTCAGCAGCACGGCCTTCAGGCGCTTGGCCATCTGCATCGGGTTGCGGTGGGCGCCGCCGATCGGCTCGCGGACGACCTTGTCGACCAGGCCCAGGTCCTTCAGCCGCTTCGCGGTCAGGCCGAGCTGCTCGGCGGCGTCCTTGGCCTTGTCGGCGGTCTTCCACAGGATCGAGGCGCAGCCTTCCGGCGTGATCACCGAGTAGGTGCTGTATTCGAGCATGTTGGTGATGTCGCCGACGCCGATCGCCAGCGCGCCGCCCGAGCCGCCTTCGCCGATCACGGTGCAGATGATCGGCGTGCGCAGCTCGGCCATCTCCATGAGGTTGCGCGCGATCGCCTCGGACTGCCCGCGTTCTTCCGCACCGATGCCGGGATAGGCACCCATGGTGTCGATGAAGGTCAGCAGCGGCAGGTGGAAGCGTTCGGCCAGTTTCATCAGCCGCAGCGCCTTGCGGTAGCCCTCCGGGCGCGGCATGCCGAAGTTGCGCTTGAGCTTGGCCTTGGTGTCGCGGCCCTTCTCGTGGCCGACCACGACCACGCTGCGGCCGTCGATGCGGGCGAGGCCGCCGACGATCGCCGCGTCGTCGGCATAGGCGCGGTCGCCAGCCAGTTCCTGGAATTCGTCGCAGATCACCCGCAGGTAATCCAGGGTGTAGGGCCGCGCCGGATGGCGCGAGAGCTGGGAGACCTGCCACGGGGTGAGGTCGCGGAAGATGTGCGCGGTGCGCTGGCGCAGCTTGTTCTGCAGCGCATGCACCTCGGCGTCGATGTTGACCGCGGGTCCATGGCTGGCATGGCGCAGTTCCTGGATCTTGGCTTCCAGATCGGCGATGGGCTGCTCGAAATCGAGGTAGTTGGGATTCATCAGGCGTGTCGTGCGCGGAAAGGCGACAGTCTAGCCTAGCGGGCGGCCCTGGCTCCGCGAAGTGGAGGGTAGCGGCTTTCGCGCAGCAAAGCGGTACCCCTCACCCGCCCTGCGGGCACCCTCTCCCCGCAAGCGGGGAGAGGGACAGCTTTGCGCAGCAAAGCAGGGTGAGGGGTGCCGCTTTGCTGCTAGCTGGCCCAGGGCTTGGCGATCGAGAGCCTGACCGCGCGCACTCCCGGCAGGCTGCGCAGCAGCCCCGGCAGCGCGGCGTCCACGCGCACGCCCTGGCCGCCGTTGATGCTCAGGCGCCCGATCGCATCCCGGGTGATCGCCTCAAGCAGCAGCGGGGTGCTGCCGGCATGGCCGTGCAGGGCGCGGGTGAAGGGCCCCAGCGCGTCGCCCGTGCGCAGGTCGAGTTTCACCGACAGCCGTTGCGCGTGCTGCCTGCATACCTCGGCATAGTCCCAGCAGCGGCGCGCGCGCAGCGAAAAGCCGCCGCTGAATTCGTCCTCGCGCAAGCCGCCCTCGACCACCAGGATCCGGTCGCGGGTCAGCAGTTGCGCATGGTCGTGCCACGCCTCGGAGAAGAACGCGCATTCGACCCGGCCCCGCCCGTCTTCCAGTTGCACGAAGGCCTGCGAGTCGCCGCGCTTGCGCAGGCCGATGACCAGGCCGGCGATCACCACGGTCGCTTCCTGGCGCCAGCCGCGGCGTTCGTCCTCGGGGCGCTCGTTCCACAGGCGGTCCAGGTCGCCCAGGTCGTGGCCGAGCAGGGCGCGCAGTTCGTCGCGATAGGGGTCCAGCGGATGGCCGCTCAGGTAATGCCCCAGGGTGTCGCGCTCGCCCTGCAGGCGCTGCAACAGCGGCCAGTCGTCGGCCTGCGGCAAGTCGATCCGCAGTTCCGGGCCCGCGGCGTCGCCCGACCCGCCGCCGAACAGCGAGACCTGGCCCGCGTCGCGCTCGCGCGCCAGTTGTTCGGTGGCCTTCAGCACTTCCGGCAGCTGCAGCATGAGCGAGGCGCGGTTGCGGCCCAGTGCGTCCAGCGCGCCGGCGTTGACCAGCGCTTCGAGTGCACGCTTGTTGAGCTTGGTCGAATCGACCCGCTTGCAGAAATCCAGCAGGTCGGCGAATTGCCCGCCGCGCGCGCGCTCCGCCGCGATCGCCTCGCACGCGCCGCGGCCGACGCCCTTGACCGCGCCCAGGCCGTAGCGGATCACGCCGGCGGTGGGATCGGCAGGCGCCTGCCCCGGCCCATCGATGGGCGAACCGGGCACCGGCCGTCGCATCGCCTCGAACATGTAGCCCGAGGCATTGACGTCCGGCGCCAGTACCGTGAGCCCGATCGCGCGCGCCTCGTCGAGGAAGCCGACCACCTTGTCGGTGTTGTCCATGTCCGACGACAGCACCGCGGCCATGAACTCGGCCGGGTAATGCGCCTTCAGCCATGCGGTCTGGTAGGCCACCAGCGCGTAGGCGGCTGCGTGCGACTTGTTGAAGCCGTAGCCGGCGAACTTCTCCATCAGGTCGAAGATCGACGACGCCTGCCGCGCCGGCACCCCGCGCTCGGCCGCGCCGGCCTCGAACTTGGCGCGCTCCTTCGCCATCTTGGCGACGTCCTTCTTGCCCATCGCGCGCCGCAGCAGGTCGGCGCCGCCCAGCGAATAGCCGGCCAGCACCTGGGCGATCTGCATCACCTGTTCCTGGTACACGATCACGCCGTAGGTCGGCGCCAGCACCGGCTCCAGCGCCGGGTGCGGGTAGCTGACTTCGGCGCGACCGTGCTTGCGCTCGATGAAGTCCGGGATCAGGTCCATCGGCCCCGGGCGGAACAGCGACACCAGCGCGATCAGGTCGCCGAACCGATCCGGCTGCGCGCGCTTGAGCAGCTCGCGCATGCCGCGCGATTCGAACTGGAACACCGCGACGGTATCGCCGCGCGCGAACAGTTCGTAGGTGGCCGCGTCGTCGAGGGGAATGGCGCCGATGTCCAGCAGCGGCGCCTCCGCCGTTCCCGCCTTGCCGCGGTTGATCGCCTTCACCGCCCAGTCGATGATCGTCAGCGTGCGCAGGCCGAGGAAGTCGAACTTCACCAGCCCGATCGTCTCGACGTCGTCCTTGTCGAACTGGGTGACCGGGTTGCGGCCGCCGCCGTGGCCGTCGTGTTCGGCGAACAACGGGCAGAAATCCGACAGCGGCGAGGGCGCGATCACCACGCCGCCGGCGTGCTTGCCGGCGTTCCTGGTCAGGTCTTCGAGTTGCAATGCCAGGTCGATCAGGTCGCGGACGTCGTCCTCGGCGGCGTAGCGCGCGATCAGTTCGTCGGAACGCCAGGCCTCGTCGCGCGACTTCTCGCTGCGCCCGAGCGCGTCCTCCAGCGAGATGCCGAGCGTCATCGGCACCAGCTTGGCGATGCCGTCGACGAAACCGTACGGGTAGCCGAGCACCCGCCCGGCGTCACGCACCACCGCCTTGGCGGCCATGGTGCCGTAGGTGATGATCTGGCTGACGCGGTCGCGGCCGTACTTGCCGGCGACGTAGTCGATCACCTCGTCGCGGCGGTCCATGCAGAAGTCGATGTCGAAGTCGGGCATCGACACGCGTTCGGGATTGAGGAAGCGCTCGAACAGCAGGTCGTAGGGCAGCGGGTCCAGGTCGGTGATGCCCAGCGCCCAGGCCACCAGCGAGCCGGCGCCGGATCCGCGGCCCGGGCCGACCGGGATGTCGTGGTCCTTGGCCCAGTTGATGAAGTCGGCCACGATCAGGAAGTAGCCCGGGAAACCCATCGCGATGATGACGTCGAGTTCGGACTCCAGCCGCTGCTCGTAGGGCGAGCGGCCGTGTTCGGGCGGCGGCGGGTGCTTGTCGAGCCGTTTCTCCAGGCCCGCGCGCGCCTGGCTGCGGATCCAGCTCTCGAGGGTCTCGTCGGCGGGCACCGGGAATGCGGGCAGGTGGTAGGTGCCCAGCGCAAGTTCCAGGTTGCAGCGCATCGCCAGCGCGGTCGCGTTGTCGATCGCGTCGGGCACGTCGGCGAACAGCGCCGCCATCTCCGCGGACGACTTCAGGTACTGCTCGGCGCTGTAGTCGCGCGGGCGCTTGGGGTCGTCGAGCACGCGCCCGCTGGAAATGCAGACGCGGGCTTCGTGGGCATTGAAGCCGGCGGCATCGAGGAAGCGCACGTCGTTGCTGGCGACCAGCGGAATCCCGCGTTGCGCCGCTGCGTGCCGCGCGAACGCGTCGAACGCGTCCTCGCCGTCGCGCTGCGTTCGCGCCAGCTCCAGGTGCAGGCGGTCGCCGGTGTGTCGCTGCCAGTCGGCGAGCCATTGCTCGGCCAGGTCGTGCCGGCCGGATGCGGCCAGCCTCCCGGCCTCGCTGTGGCGCCCGGCCAGCGCGAACAGGCCGGCATTGTTGTCGCGCAGCCATTCCGGGCGGACCACGACGCCGTCGTGGCGCTGGCCTTCCATCCAGGCCCGGGTGAGCAGCCGCGACAGCGCCAGGTAGCCATCGCGGTCGCGGCACAGCAGGGTCAGGCGAGAGGGGGCTTCGTCGCCATCGGCCAGCAGGATGTCGGCCCCGGCGATCGGCTTGATCCCCGCTGCTTCGGCCGCCTTGTAGAACTTGACCAGCGCGAACAGGTTGTTGTGGTCGGTGACCGCCACCGATGGCTGGCCCAGCGCCACGCAGCGCGCGACGAGTTCCGGGATCCGGATCGTCGAGTCGAGCAGCGAATATTCGCTGTGCAGGTGCAGGTGGACGAAGCGGGCGGACATGCCTTCCCGGGAGGGAACAACCGATGTTGCTGCGGGGATGGGGGCAGCCTAGCCCTGCCCCCGCGGGGGAACAAGGCTTGACAGGCCGGGCAACGGGGCCGGCATTGCCGCCCCGCGCGGCTCAGGGCAGGTCCGCGGCGGCCGCCGGTGCGCCTGGCCCTGCGGATGGCGTGCGGCGCGCGCTCACAGGATGTGGAAAAGCTCACGCGGCTTGGCGCTGTCGCTCGCGTAGCGGCTGTCGTTGACGCGCAGGTGGTGCTGCCAGAGCGCGATCTCGGCCAGCCGATCGCGGATCCAGGCGCCGCGCTGCGCCGGACCGTCGCCGATCGGATGCTCTTCGGCGCGGTATTGGCAGAAGTCGCGGTAATCCTCCGCCTCGGCGACGAACGCAGGCCACGCCAGTTCGATCAGCAGGACGTCGTCGAGCTTGCCGATCAGCGGTTCGTGGTCGGGGATCAGGTCGTCGTCGTGGTCGATGTAGGCGAACAGCATGCGCAGGCGTTCGCGGATCGCATCCCCGGCATCCCAGTCGCCGTCGTCGAGCATCGCGCGCAGTTCCTCCATCCGCCGCAGGCGGCGGTCGAGCACGTCCTGCGCGGCCTGCGGCGGCAACGACGCCAGCCAGACGCACAGGTTGCGCACCCGCACCGGATCCACGCGCAGGGCGTCCGGGTTGAGTTCGTGCAGCAGGGCATCGAAGCGGGCGACCGCGTCCGGGCGCAACGACAAGCCGGGCGGCAATGGCGCGGCGGATTCGAAGGCGCCGGTGAACGGCAACGGTTCTTCGGTGATGGTGGGGATGGCAGCACGCATGGCACACCTCTTACCGGCCCGGGACGGGACGTTGCGGTGCGCGTCGGCCGGCATGCGCGACCGCGATCCGGAACCTCGGCGAGGTCCGCGGGCCAGCGGGCCCGCGCACGGAGCGGGAAGCGGTCCCGGTCCGGCGGTGCGGACCCGCCCGGCGGGCCCGCTGGCGACCGCGCCAGGAGGGCCGGTCGACCTGTAACGAATGCAGCACGAGCATGCGCCGTTGCGACGCATTTGTCCTGCCCCGGAAGTCGGGGGGACCTTGGACGCGGTTCAGGCCGGAACGGGGTCCGGCCATCCGGCAAACAGGTCCGGACCCTGCAACAGCTCGCGTACCGGGGCGAAGCTGCGGCGGTGCGCCGGGCATGGCCCGAATCGTGCGAGCGCCGCCCGGTGCGCCGGCGTGGCATAGCCCTTGTGTTCGTCGAACCCGTATTCGGGCCAGCGCTGGTGCAGTTCGCGCATGTGGCGGTCGCGCGCGACCTTGGCCAGGATCGAGGCGGCCATGATCGCGCGATCGCTGGCGTCGCCGCCGACGATGGCTTCGGCCGCGCACGGCAGCCCCGGCGGCACGACATTGCCGTCGATCCGCGCCAGCAGGGGTTCCGCCGCCGTGGCCACGGCCAGCACGCCTTCCAGCGCGCGGCGCATGCCCAGCAGGGTGGCCTGGAAGATGTTGATGCGGTCGATCTCATCGACCTCGATGAACACGACGTGCCAGGCCAGCGCGCGCTCGGCGATGCGCGGATACAGCGCCTCGCGGCGTTCGGCGCTGAGCTGCTTGGAATCGTCGAGGCCGTTGACCGGCGTGCGTCCGGGCGCAAAGACCACCGCGGCGACCACCACCGGGCCGGCCAGGGGGCCGCGGCCGGCTTCGTCGATGCCGGCGACGAGGCGCGGGCGCTCCATCCGGTCGGCGCGCTCCCCGATCATCGCGCGTCGACCGGCGGGCCGGCATGCGTCGCGGGCGCCAGCAATTCGGCCACTGCGTCGGCCGCGCGCGCCGACGCATCCCGGCGCAGCGATTCGTGGATCGCGCGGAAGCGCGGCCGCAGCGCCGCCACCGCCTCGGGTTGCCCGAACCACTGCAACACCGCGCTGGCGAGGTTCTGCGGCGTGCAGGCGTCTTGCAGCAGTTCCGGCACCACGTCCTCGCCGGCGAGCACGTTCGGCAGGCTGACGTGGCGCGACTTCAGCAACCCCAGCGCCTTGACGATGCGGTAGGTGGCCGGCGCGATGCGGTGGCCGACCACCATCGGCCGCTTGCACAGCATCGCTTCCAGCGCGGCGGTGCCCGAAGCCAGCAGCACCACGTCGGCCGCGATCATCGCCCGCTGCGCCTGCCCGTCGAGCAGGCGCACGCGCGCTGCCAGCGCGGGGAAGCGCCGCAACTGCGCTTCGATCGCCTGTGCGCAGCCGGGATTGGCGGCCGGCAGCAGCAGGGCGAGGTCGGCGATGCGCTCGGCCACCAGCGTCGCGGCATCCAGGAACGGCGGCAGCATCCGCTCGATTTCCCCCAGCCGGCTGCCCGGCAGCAATGCCAGCGCCGGCGCGTGGAAGGGGAGCCCGAGGGCGTCGCGGGCGGCGGCGCGATCGGGATCCAGCGCGATCGCGTCGGCCAGCGGATGGCCGACGAAGCGCGCATCGACGCCGTGGCGGGCGTAGATGGCCGGTTCCATCGGGAACAGGCACAGCACGCGGTCGGCGCTGCGACCGATTTTTTCCGCGCGCGACTCGCGCCAGGCCCAGACCGACGGACTGACGTAGTGCACGGTGCGCACGCCGCGCCGCTTGAGCCAGCGTTCGACGCCGAGGTTGAAGTCGGGCGCGTCGATGCCGACGAACACGTCCGGCTTCCACGCCAGCACGCGTTCGCGCAGCGCGCGCCGCAGTCGCAGCAGGCGCGGCAGGTGCGCCAGCACTTCCGACAGGCCCATGACCGCCAATTCGGACGCGTCGAACCAGGCCTCGAGCCCGGCCGCGCGCATGGCCGGGCCGCCGATCCCGGCGAACCGGGCTTCGGGGAAGCGCTCGCGCAACGCCTGGACCAGGCCGGCGCCGAGCAGGTCGCCGGAGGCTTCGCCCGCGACCAGTGCGATCCGGGTCATCGCGGCGGCCTCAGCGCAGCAACGGGCGCTCGCCGCGCTCGATGAACTCGAGCAGGGTGCGCACGTCGTCGCTGTCGCGGGCGAGCTCGGCCAGTTGCGTGCGCGCCTCGTCGAGTTTCGCGCCCGACAGGTAGAGCGCCCGGTACGCGCGCTTGATCGCGGCGATGCGTCCGCCGTCGAAGCCGCGCCGCTTCAGGCCCTCGGCGTTGATCCCGCGCGGGCGGCCATAGCCTTCCTGCGCGACCAGCACGTACGGCGGCACGTCGCCGTTGACGAACGCGCCCATGCCGATGAAAGCGTGGGCGCCGATGCGGCAGAACTGGTGCACGCCGACGAAGCCGCTGAGGATCACGTGGTCGCCGATCTCGACGTGGCCGGCCAGGGTCGCGTTGTTGGAGAACACGCAGTGGCTGCCGACCTGGCAGTCGTGGGCGACGTGGACGTAGGCCAGCAGCCAGTTGTCGTCGCCGATGCGGGTGGTGCCGCCGCCGTTGCCGGTGCCGCGGCTGATGGTGGCGAATTCGCGGATCACGTTGCGTTCGCCGATCACCAGTTCCGTGCGCTCGCCGTCGAACTTCTTGTCCTGGGGATCGCCGCCGATGGCGGCGTGGCCGTGGATGCGGTTGTCGCGCCCGATCCGGGTCGGGCCAAGGATGCTGCAATGCGCGCCGACCGCGGTGCCGTCGCCGATCTCCACGCCCGCGCCGACGACGGTGAAGGCGCCGATGGCGACATCGGCGCCGATCCGTGCCGACGGGTCGACCACCGCGGTGGCGTGGATGCCCGGTGCGCCGCTCATGTCACTCCGCCACTTCCGCGCAAAGGACGTCGGCGCAGGCGACCTGCTCGCCGTCGACGCGCGCGACGCAGGCGTACATCGCCATGTTGCGGATCGTGCGCTTGAGCTCGACCGCCAGTTCGAGGCGGTCGCCCGGCACCACCATCCGGCTGAACTTGGCGTTGTCGATCTTGACCAGGTAGAACAGCTTGCCCTTGGCGTCGGTGCCCTGCGAGAGCTGGGTCAACAGGCCCCCGGCCTGCGCCAGCGCCTCGATCACCAGCACCCCGGGCATCACCGGATGGCCGGGGAAATGGCCCTGGAAGAAGGGTTCGTTGATGGAGACGTTCTTGATCCCGAGGATGCGCTTGTGCGGCTCGAACTCGACCACCCGGTCCACCAGCAGGAACGGATAGCGGTGCGGCAGCAGCTTCTGGATGGTGATGACGTCGATGGGCAATTGCGGTTGCACGTTGGATTCGTCCGTGGATGTGGTGCGATTTCTGTCGCGGAACGCCAGGGGAAAACCGGGAGGGCGGGCCCGCGATTGCGTGCGGATTCAATTATCGCGCAAAGCGCCGATGCGGCGGGCGAGGGCGTCCAGCTGCTTGAAGCGCGCGGCGCTCTTGCGCCAGTTGCGGTTGTCCATCAACGGCGTCCCCGAGGAATATTCCCCTGGCTCGCGGATCGAGTGCGTGACCAGGCTCATTGCGGTCACGATCACGCGATCGCACAACTCCAGGTGGCCCAGCACGCCGGCGCCGCCGCCGATCAGGCAATAGCGGCCGATGCGGGCGCTGCCGGCGACCGCCGAACAGCCCGCCATCGCCGTGTGCGCGCCGATGTGGACGTTGTGGCCGATCTGGATCTGGTTGTCCAGCCGCACGTCCTCCTCGAGCACGGTGTCGTCGATCGCGCCGCGGTCGATGGTGGTGTTGGCGCCGATCTCGCAATCGTCGCCGACGACGACGCCGCCAAGCTGGGGCACCTTGAGCCAGCGACCAGCCTCCATCGCCAGCCCGAAGCCATCGGCGCCGAGCACCGCACCCGGATGGACCAGCACGCGCTTGCCCAGGCGCACGCGCCTGACCAGGGTGACGCGGGCTCCGAGTTCGCAATCCGCGCCGACGACGCAGTCCTCCCCGATCGCGCAGCCGGGACCGATCACCGCACCGGCTTCGACGATGCTGCGCGGGCCGATGCTGGTGAAGGCGCCGACCTGCGCACCCGGATCGACCACGGCCGTCGCGTCGATCGCGGCGCCGGCATGGATGCCGGCGGCGACCGGCGGGCGGATATCGAACAGCGCCGCCGCCCTGGCGAAGGCGACATACGGATCGGCCGCGATCAGCGCGGTGCCGGCATAGCCCTCGGCGTCGGCCGCGCCCATCACCACGATGCCGGCACGGGTTTCCGAAAGCTGCGCCCGGTAACGCGGGTTGGCGAGGAAGCCGAGCGACGCAGGCGTTGCCCTGGCCAGGGTGGCGACGCCCGACACACGGGTGTCGGGATCGCCACGCACGGCCAGGTCCAGGCGTCGGGCGAGCTCGGCGGCGCTGAACTGCATGGCGCCGCCGCGGCTAGAACTGGCCGCCGAAGGAGAACTGCAGGCGCTCGGTCTCGTCGAACGGCTCGGTCCGCAGCGGGATCGCGTAGCTGATCGAGATCGGCCCCATCGGCGAGCGCCACAGCAGCGCCACGCCGGTCGACGCGCGCAGCTGGCCGGCGTCGAAGCTGGCCCAGTCCTTGTAGACGTTGCCGAAGTCGACGAAGGCCGAGATGCGCGCGGCCTTGGTGTCGAACAGCCGCGGGAAGAACAGTTCGAGCGAACCGACCGTCTTTACCGAGCCGCCGATGGCGCGGCTGAAACCGAAGGCGCTCGCGGTGCGCGGACCGAGCGTGTTGTCGACGAAGCCGCGCACGCGGCCGCCGGAGATGATGCCGCCGGCGTAGAAATTCTCGAAGAAGGGCAAGCCGTCCGCGGTCACCGTCTTGATGTAATCGGGCGAGGTGCCGGCGATGCACGGATCGCTGGGCGGGGGCGGTGCCGGCGGATTCGGGTTGCTGGTCGTCGGCGGGGTGGGCGGGGTGTAGCACAGGTCGCGAACGAACGGATCGCCGTAGCTGTCGCCGTAGCCCAGGTTGAAGCCGGTGCGCAGGATCAGCGCCGGGCTCAGCGGCCAGTACTTGGAGAATTCGTATTCGAGCTTGTAGTACTCGACGGTCGAGCCGGGCAGCGCGACTTCGGCCGAGATGCGTTGGTAGGTACCCACGCTCGGCATGAAATAGTCGTTGCGGGTGTCGCGGGCCCAGGCCAGTTGCCCGCGCCAGGTATGGAAGGTGCGGTTGCCCACGGCGTTGATGTAATCGATGATCTCGGGCGGCGTGCTCCCCGGGAAGGCGAAGATCTCGTTGCTGTCGACGCCGAACAACGCGGACACCGTGTCCCATTCCGTGATCGGCAGGCCCATCACCACCTGTGCCGCGCCGCTGTTGGTGGAGTACTGGGCGACGTTGAAGTTCGAGTAATCGAACTCGCGCCACCACAGGTTGTAGCCCAGCGACATGCCTTCGTCGGTGAAGTACGGATTGGTGAACGAGAAGTCGTAGCGCTTCTGGTAGGTGCTCCGCTGCGCGGCGATCGACACGCGGTTGCCGGTGCCCAGGAAGTTGTTTTCGGACAGCTGCACGGAGGTGTTGATGCCGCTCAGCTGCGAGTAGCCAATGCCGAACATGAAGCTGCCGGAGGTGGTTTCCTTGACCGTGTAGACGACATCCACCTGGTCGTTGCTGCCGGGCACGGGGACATTCTCGGCGTCGACGGTTTCGAAGTAGCCGAGCTGCTGCAGGCGGATCTTGGAGCGGTCCAGGGCGGCCTGCGAGTACCAGCTGCCCTCGAACTGGCGCATCTCGCGGCGCAGGACTTCGTCGGAGGTCCGGGTATTGCCCTTGAATTCGACGCGACGGATGGTGACGCGCGGACCGGGAATGACGTTGAAGGTGATGCCGACGGTGCGATCCGTGCGGTTGACCTCGGGTTGCACGTCGACCTTGGCGAAGGCGTAGCCGATGTTGGACAGCGAGAGGCTGATCGCATCCGACGTGAGGTCGAGCAGGCGGCGCGAGAACACCTGCCCCGGGACGATCCGGAGGCGCTTCTCGACCTGCTCCTTCGGCAATACCGTGTCGCCGGTGACCTTGACCTCGGAGATCTTGTACTGCTCGCCTTCGGTGAGCCCCGCGGTGATGAACATGTCGCGCTTGTCGGGGCTGATCTCGACCTGGGTGCTGTCGAGGCTGAAATCGACGTAACCGCGGTCCAGGTAGAAGGAGTTCAGCTTCTCCAGGTCGCCGGACAGCTTCTCGCGCGAGTACTGGTCGTCGTTCCTGTACCAGCTCAGCCAATTGCCTTGCCTGGATTCCCAGGTGTCGGTGATCGCCTCCTGCTCGAACTTTTCGTTGCCGATCAGGTTGACGTGGCGGATCTTGGCCGCCTTGCCTTCCTTGACGTCGATGTTGACGTCGACGCGGTTGCGGTCCAGCCGCGTCACGGTCGGGGTGATCACGACGTTGTACTTGCCGCGGTTGTTGTACTGGCGGACCAGTTCCTGGGTGACGCGGTCCAGGTTCATGCGGTCGAAGGTTTCGCCCTCGGCCAGGCCGATGTCGGCCAGGCCCTTCATCAGGTCCTCGGTCTTGATGTCCTTGTTGCCGACCAGGGTGAGCTTGTTGATCGCCGGGCGCTCGACCACGGTCACCACCAGGATGTCGCCCTGGCGGTCCAGGCGCACGTCCTCGAAGAAACCGGTCTTGTAGAGGGCGCGGATCGCCTCGGCGGCGCGGCTCTGGTCGATGCTGTCGCCGCGCTCGATCGGCAGGTAGGTGAACACGGTGCCGGCGGAGATGCGCTGCAGGCCGTCGATGCGGATGTCGGCCACGGTGAACGCCCCGGGCAGCGCCGTGGCCGGGGCGGCGGCCGCTGCGGGCGTTGCCGGAGATGCGAACGGATTGGCCGTCTGTGCCAACGCGGGAAGCGCCGTCGCGCCCAACGCCGAGGTCAGGGCGAGGGCGAGCAGGCGGCGAGGGGGGAGTCGCGTCATCATCACTTCCGGTTGGGGATCGAAACCATCGCGGGCGCGGTGGTGCTTGTTCGTCTTCTGGCGGCCGGGCATCAGCGCAGCAGTTGCAGGATGTCGTTGTAGAACGCCAGGCCCATCAGCCCGGCCAGCAGCGCCAGCCCAACGTATTGCCCGGCGACCATGGCGCGTTCGCTCAACGGACTGCCCTTGGCCAGCTCGATAAGGTAATACAGCAGGTGGCCGCCGTCCAAGACGGGGATGGGCAGCAGGTTGATGATGGCCAGGCTCAGCGAAAGCAGGGCCAGGAAGTTCAGGAACCAGGCCGGCCCGAGCTGTGCGGAGGCATTGGCGTAACGGGCGATGGTGATCGGCCCGGAGACGTTCTCGACCGAGGCGCGGCCGGTGACCAGGCGCCCGATCATCGCCACCGAATCCCGCCCCAGCTTCCAGGTTTCCCGCAGCGCGGCCGGCACCGCCGCCAGCGGGCCGTAATGCAGCGCGGCGTCGTAGGGCGGCAGCGGCGCCATCGCCGGTGCGATGCCCAGCGCCCAGTAGGGGCCGCGTTGCGGATCGACGCGGCGCCGAGGCATGAGTTCCAGCGCCAGCCGGTCGCCATCGCGCTCGACCTCGACCATGGTCTTGCGGTGGCCCACCTGTTGCACCAGCGGGCCGATCTCGTCGAAGGAGGAGATGGGCGTGCCATCGATGGCGGTCAGCCGGTCATCCTCGGCCAGCACTCCCCAGGCGGCGGTGCCGGGTTCGATCCGCCCGATCACCGGCGGCAACAATTGGTGGCGCGGGGTCAGGCCGATCCCGGCCATCGCGTGCGACCGCTCGGCCTCGGCCGGCAAGCGCGACAGGCGCAGGGTGCGCGTGGCCTCGCTGCCGGACCGCGTGCGCACGCGCAGGACGGTGTCCTGGTGGTCCATCGCCGCGGTCGCGAGCGCCAGCGCCGCTTCGCTCCAGGTCGGGGTCTGCCGCTCGCCGACCGCCAGCAGGGTGTCGCCACGCTGCAATCCTGCGGCCGCGGCGATGCCCTCGGCCTGGCCCACGACCGGGGCATAGTCCGGGCGCCCGATCACGAACATGCCCCACAGCAGGGCCACGCACAGCAGCAGGTTGGCGACCGGGCCGGCGGCCACGATCGCGATCCGGCGGCCTACCGGCTGGCGATTGAAGGCCTGCGGGGCGTCGCCCGGGGCCACGTCCCCTTCGCGTTCGTCGAGCATCCTGACGTAGCCGCCCAGCGGCAGCGCGGCGACCACGTACTCGGTGCCGTCGCGACCCCGGCGCGACCACAGCGCCTTGCCGAACCCGACCGAAAACCGCAGCACCTTGACGCCGCAGCGCCGCGCGACCCAGTAGTGGCCGAATTCGTGGAAGGTCACCAGCACGCCGAGGCTGACGATCATCCACCACACCGAACCCAGGAACGTGCTCATCGAAGCTTGGCCATGGAGGGGACGCCTTGCGTGATCGCGCGTTCGGCATGGCGGCGCGCCCGCGCGTCGGCGGCCAGCAGCACCTGCAACGAGTCCGCGGCCGCGGCGGGGAGCGCGGCCAGGGTGTCCTCGACCAGCGCGGGAATGGACAGGAAACCGATCCGGCCCTGAAGGAAGGATGAAACCGCGACTTCGTTGGCGGCATTGAGCATGGCCGGCGCGGTGCCGCCGGCTGCCAGCGCCTCGAAGGCCAGTCGCAGGCAGGGAAAGGCGTCCATGTCCGGCGGCTCGAATTCCAGCGTGCCATGCGCCAGCAGGTCGAGCCCGGCGACCCCGGATTCGATCCGTTGCGGCCAGCCCAGGCCGACCGCCAGCGCGGTGCGCATGTCCGGCAGGCCCAGCTGCGCAAGGGTGGAGCCGTCGACGAATTCCACCAGCGAGTGGACCAGGCTTTGCGGGTGCACCAGCACGCCGATCCTGTCGCCGGCAAGACCGAACAGGTGGTGCGCCTCGATCACTTCCAGGCCCTTGTTCATCAGCGTGGCCGAATCCACCGAGATCTTCGGGCCCATCGACCACTTCGGGTGCGCGACCGCCTGCGCCGGGGTGACGCCGGCCAGTTGCGCGCGGCTGCTGCCGCGGAAGGGGCCGCCCGAGGCGGTCAGGAAGATGCGACGCAGCCCGGCGCGCGCGTGGGCATCGGGCAGGCACTGGAAGATCGCATTGTGCTCGCTGTCGATCGGCACGACCTGCGCGCCGCCGTCGCGCGCCGCAGCGGTCAGCAGTTCGCCGGCCAGCACCAGCGACTCCTTGTTGGCCAGCAGCAGCCGCTTGCCGGCACGCGCGGCGGCCAGCGTCGACGGCAACCCCGCGGCGCCGACGATCGCCGCGACCACGGTGTCGCAGGCATCGCCGCCGACCAGCGCCTCGAGCGCGGCCTCGCCGCAATGCGCCTGCGTCGGCAGGCCGGCGTCGCGCAACCCGTCGCGCAATGCCGGGAATGCCGATGCCTCGGCGACAACCGCGTGCCGCGGCTGGTGCGTGCGGCACAGCGCCAGCAAGGCCTCGACGTTGCGTCCGGCCGCCAGCACGTTGGCGTGCAGGCCCCCGGGGTGGCGCGCGATCACGTCCAGCGCCGAGGTGCCGATCGAGCCTGTCGCGCCCAGCACGGCAACCTCGCGGGCGCCCCTTGCCTGGATATCCACGGACCGCGTCATCTTCAGAACCCGAGCCAGGCCTTCCCGAGGGCGAACGCCGGCAGCGCCGCGACCACCCCGTCGATCCGGTCGAGGATGCCGCCGTGGCCCGGGATCAGGTCGCCGGAATCCTTGGCGCCGACGTGCCGCTTGAGCAGGCTCTCGAACAGGTCGCCGACCACCGAGAAGCCCACCGCCACCACCGCCACCAGCGCGACTGCCGGCAATTGCGCCAGCGTGGCCCCGGCCAGCGGCGCGAACGCCAGCCCCACCGCGAGCCCGCATGCCAGCCCGCCGGCCAGGCCTTCCACGGTCTTGTTCGGGCTGATCCGCGGGCTGAGCTTGCGACGGCCGTAATGCCTGCCGACGAAGTAGGCGCCGGAGTCGGCGGCCCAGACGATCGCCAGCGCCACGAACAGCCAGCGATGGCCGAACGGTTGCCCGCCGTGGATCACGCCGATCGCGCACCATGCGGGGAGGATCGCCAGCGTCCCGGCGGCGAGCTTGAAGACCCGCGCGTGGGTGTCGTGGTCGGAGGCGAAGCGGTAATGCTTGAGCCACAGCCCCGCCAGCAGCCACCAGACCACCCCTGCCACCACCATGATCTGCAGCAGCACGTAGCTGAAGCCGTGGTCGGTGCGCGACGCCCAGACGATCGCCACCATCAATGCGAGGTTGACCACCAGCAGCACGCTGCGGGCCAGGGTGTCGTCGATGTCGGCGAGCCGAAACCACTCCCACAGGCCGACCAGGAAGACCACCGCGGACAGCGCCATCAGCCAGGGCGTGGGCAGCAGCAATATCGCGGCGATCGCGAACGGGGTCAGCACCAGCGCTGCGATCACGCGTGTCCGGGTCATGCGGGAGTCTCGTCCTGGGAGCCTGCGACCTGCGCGCCGGTGAGGCCGAAGCGGCGTTCACGGCTGGCGTAGTCGTCGAGGGCGCGCCGCAGTGTGGCGGCATCCAGCTCCGGCCACAACGTTTCGGTGAACCACAGCTCGGTGTAGGCCAGCTGCCAGAGCAGGAAGTTGCTGATCCGGAAGTCGCCGCCGGTGCGGATGAACAGATCCGGTGGCGGCAGGTCGGCCAGCGCCACGCGGCTGGCGAACAGGGTCTCGTCGATGGCCTGCGGCTGCAACCGGCCCGCGGCGACGTCGGCGGCCAGGCTGCGCGCGGCGGCGGCGATGTCCTGGCGCCCGCCGTAACTGGCGGCGATGTTCAAGGCGAGGCCGGTGTTGCCGGCGGTCAGCGACTCGGCCTGGGCCATCCGTGCGCCGATCGCGTCCGGGAACCGGCTGCGGTCGCCGATGAAGCCGATGCGCACGCCGCGGCGGTGCAGTTCGCCGACCTCGCGCTCCAGCGCGTTCATGAACAGCTTCATCAATCCGCCGACTTCGTCCTCGGGCCGGCCCCAGTTCTCGCTGGAGAACGCGAACAGGGTCAGCGCCTCGATGCCCTGTTCCAGGCAGAAATCGATGCACAGGTTGACCGCGCGCGCGCCGGCGCGGTGGCCGATGATGCGCGGGCGGCGGCGTTGCTGCGCCCAGCGGCCGTTGCCGTCCATGATCACGGCGAGGTGGCGCGGGACGCGCGTCGGCGCAGGCGGCGGGGTACTCATGCGGACGGCGCCGGTCAGACCGCCATCAGCTCCTGTTCCTTCGCCTTGACCACTTCGTCGACACCCTTGATCGCGGTGTCCGTGAGCTTCTGGATGTCGGCTTCGCCGCGGCTGGCCTCGTCCTCGGTGATCTGCTTGTCCTTCAGCAGTTCCTTGACCTGGTGGTTGGCGTCGCGGCGGATGTTGCGGATCGCGACCTTGGCGTCCTCGCCCGCGCCGTGCACGTGCTTGGACAGTTCCTTGCGGCGCTCCTCGGTCAGCGCCGGCAGGTTGATGCGGATCACGGTGCCTGCGGTGTTCGGGTTCAGGCCCAGGTCGGACGCCAGGATCGCCTTCTCCACCGGCCCGACCATCTGCTTTTCCCATGGCGTGATCGTCAGCGAACGCGCGTCGGTGACGGCGATGCTGGCGACCTGCGCGAGCGGCATGTCGGTGCCGTAGTAGTTGACCTTGAGGTGGTCGACCAGCGCCGTCGAGGCGCGCCCGGTGCGCACCTTGGTGAGGTCGTGGCGCAGCGCCTCGACGCTCTTGGCCATGCGCGCCTGCGCGTCGTTCTGGATATCGCTGATCATCGCTGGCTCCACACCGGAATCGTCCGCCGCCCAGTATAGCGGGGCCCGCGCGCGCTGCCCGGCGACCCCGGGCTCACTGCCCGCGGCTCAGTGCGCGTGCGGTGCGCGGTCGTGGCGGTCGTGTTCGCAGGTGCTGCCGTGCTCGATCTGCAGGGTGGGGTGGTTGATGCCGAAGCGGCGGTCCAGTTCGTCGCTGATGCGGTCGATGAAGGCGTCGTGGTCGGCGCCGGCCGGACGCACCAGGTGCACGGTCATCGCCACTTCGCCCGCGCCCAGCGACCAGATGTGCAGGTGATGCACGGCGCTGACCCCGTCCTGCTCGCCGAGCCAGGCGCGCACCCGGGCCTGGTCGATCGCGGCCGGCACCGCGTCCATCGCCGCATTGAAGGCGTCGCGCAGCAGGCCGAAGGCGCCCAGTGCGACCACGGTGCCGACCAGCAGCCCGGTGGCCGGGTCCAGCCAGCGCCAGCCCAGTTGCAGCATGCCGATGCCGGCCAGCATCGCCGCCAGCGACACCCCGGCGTCGGCCAGCAGGTGCAGGTAGGCGCCACGGCGGTTGAGGTCCCGGCTGTGGCCCTCGCGCAACAGCCACGCGGTGCCGAGGTTGACGGCGATGCCGAGCGCGGCGACCACGATCACCGGCAGCGCCGGGACCTGCGGCGGCGCGCCGAACCGGCGCAGCGCCTCCCACGACAGCGCACCGGCGAAGCCGACCAGCAGCAGCGCGTTGGCCAACGGCGAGAGCAGGGTGGCGCGGCGCCAGCCGTAGGTGTGGCGTTCGGTCGGCAGGCTCCTGGCCATCACCGTGGCCCCCCAGGCCAGGCCCAGGCCGAGCACGTCGCCGAGGTTGTGCAGCGCGTCGGAGAGCAGCGCCAGCGAATCGGTGGCGAAGCCGTAACCGGCCTCGACCCCGGTATAGGCGAGGTTGACCAGGGTGACGATGGCGAAGGCGCGCGTCGCCGAACCGTGGAAGTGGTCGTGGCCGTGCATGCGGTTATCGTGGCATGTGCCGGATACGGACACCATTCCGTCGCTGGTGCCGGTCCAGCCTGCGGGAGCAGCCTGGTGCGGAGGCACAAGGGTTAGCGGCTGGCTGTAGCCGCTCCCGCATTGGCGTCAGTTGCGGCCCTGCACCAGGGTGCCGATGTCCTCGCCGCGCAGGATCCGCAGCAGGGTGCCGGGCTGGGACATGTCGAACACGCGCAGCGGCAGGTCGCTGTCGCGCGCCAGCGCGAACGCGGCCGTGTCCATCACCTGCAGGTTGCGCGCGATCACCTCGTCGTAGCTGAGCCGGCCGTAGCGCTTCGCGTCCGGGTGCTTCTTCGGGTCCTTGTCGTACACGCCGTCGACCTTGGTCGCCTTCAGCAGCAGGTCGGCGCCGATCTCGATCGCGCGCAGCGCGGCGCCCGAATCGGTGGTGAAGAACGGGCTGCCGACGCCGGCGGCGAAGATCACCAGCCGCCCTTTTTCCAGGTGGCGGATCGCGCGGCGGCGGATGTAGTCCTCGCACACGTCGTTGATCTTGATCGCGCTCATCACCCGCGCCTTGGCGCCGAGCTTCTCCAGCGCGTCCTGCATCGCCAGCGCGTTGATCACCGTGGCGAGCATGCCCATCTGGTCGCCGGTGACCCGGTCCATGCCGCCGGCCGCCAGCCCGGCGCCGCGGAAGATGTTGCCGCCGCCGATCACCAGCGCGACCTCGGCGCCGGCCTGCTGGGCCTCGATCACCTCGCGCGCCAGGCGCCCGATCACCTTGGGGTCGATGCCGTAGTCCTCGTCCCCCATCAACGCCTCGCCGGACAGCTTGAGCAGGATGCGGCGATAGGCGAGTTGCGACATGGACGGCTCCGGGCGGCAGGTTGCCGCGCCCGGAATTCTAGCCGATGGTCCCCGCCGGGTATCAGGCAGCCTCGGCGGGCTCCTCCACCTCCGCGTCCTCCCCGGTTGCCGCGATCGCCCTTTGCGTGGCGGCGTGTGCCAGTTCCGATGCGGATCGGCCCCGTGGCGGCGCCAGCGACTTGCCGCAGCTGTCGGGACACGCGGCGCGCATGTAGGCGACTTCGAACCGGAGCCGTTCCACCAGGAAGTCGACGAAGGCGCGGATTTTCGGCGCCTGCGCCTGGCCGCGCGGAAATACCGCGCTGAAATCCATCATCGGCCCGCTCCAGCCGGCCAGGACCCGCTGCAGCAGGCCTTTTTCGACGTAGGGCTTCGCGCTCACCTCGCTCAGGAGCATCAGTCCCTCGCCGGCGAGCAAGGGTTCGGTGAGCGCACTGGGGTCGTTGGCCACGATGACCGGATCGACCCGGTAGTCCACTTCGCGCTCGCCGTCGCTGAGCGGCCAGTAATAGTTGCCGTTGCGGCGGAATTTCGGGAACGCAAAGGTCCGATGCGCCGACAGCTCGTCGGGGTGCCGCGGTTCCCCATGGTGGTCGAGGTAGCGGGTGCTGGCGAACACATGGGTGCGGAACTGGCCGAGCCGCCGCGCCACCAGGTTCGAATCCGCCAGCGGGCCGATCCGCAGGGCGATGTCGATCTCCTTGTCGATGAGGTCGAGCTTCTCGTTGGTGAGGATCATTTCGACCCGTACTTCCGGATGGCGGGCCCGGAATTCGGCCAGCAAGGGCGCGATCCAGATCACCCCGGCGCTGTAGGGCGCGGTGAAGCGCAACCAGCCCCGCGGGCCGTCCTGCAGCTGGCTGACTGCGCTTTCGGCCTCGTCGAGGTCGCGCGCAATGCCCCGGCAATGCTCGAAGTAGATGTTCCCGGCTTCGGTCAGGCCGAGCTTGCGGGTCGTGCGGTGCAGGAGTTGCGCGCCGAGCCGCGTCTCCAGTTCCTGCACCTTGCGGCTGACGGTGGTCTTGGGCAGGCGCAGTGCGCGCGCCGCGGCGACGAAGCTGCCCAGTTCCGCCACCTTGACGAAGACCAGGGTGTCGTTGAGATCGCGGGCCATGGCGGCCTTCCTTGGGGTTGTGAGCCGATTGGCCCGGAGTTGGGACAATTATTCCCCGATTTGCCGTCTAATCAAGTGCCGTCCCGGGCCCTAGTGTGTGCGCCTCGCATCCACAGGAATTCCCGGTGTCCTTCCGGCGCATCGCCATCCTCTCCCTCATTCCCGCCGTGCTGCTGGCCGGCGTCTTACTCGCATGGCTGGCGGGAATCGCGCTGCGGGCCGCGCTGGCGGTGGGTGCCGTCGAAGGCGTGCTGATGGCGTGGATTCTCGCGTTCGTCGTTGGCTTGCCGATGCTGCTGCCAGTGCTGGCCCTGGTGCATTGGCTACCGTCCCATATCCGGGAAGGAAAGTCCCGCGGGTGGGTCAATCGTTTCCCCCTTCCCGATCGAGGTTCCCCATGAAACTCCGCAAGCTCCCCGCCGTCGGCAAGGCGAACATGCGCTCTGCCGCCGCCTGGCACTGGCTGCTGCTCTCGTCCGCGTTGCCGATCGCAGTCGCGCTTGCCGGCTGCGACAGCAGCGCCCAGGAAGCGTCGAACCTGCCGCCACCGCCCGCGGTCAGCGTCGCCACCGTGGTCAACAGGGCGGTGCATCAGTGGGACTCGTTCAACGGTCGCGTCGCCGCCGTCGAATCGGTCGACCTGCGCCCGCGCGTGAGCGGCTACGTCCAGCGGGTGGCGTTCGAGGAAGGCCGGGAGGTGAAGAAGGGCGACCTGCTGTTCGTGATCGACCCGCGCCCGTACCAGGCGGCGCTCGACCAGGCCCGGGCGCAAATGCAGCGCGCGCACGCCCAGGCGCGGCTGGCGCAGGCGCAGGACGCGCGCGCCCAGACCCTGATCGAGGCCAAGGCGATCTCGCGCGAGGAGTTCGAGGCGCGCAAGGCCGCCAGCGCGCAGGGCGACGCCGACGTCCGCGCCGCCGAGGCCGCGGTCGCGGCGGCCCGGCTCGACCTGCAGTTCACCCGGGTGCGCGCGCCCATCGACGGCCGCATCGGCCGCGCCATGGTCACCGAGGGCAACCTTGCCCAGGCAGACCAGACGCTGTTGACCACGCTGGTGTCGCAGGACCCGATGTACGTGTACTTCGAGAGCGACGAGCAGACCTACCTGCGGTACGCCGAACTGGCGCGCAAGGGCGAGCGCACGCGTTCGAGCAACCCGGTGCGGGTCGGCCTCGCCAACGAAAACGGCTTCCCGCATGAAGGCACGGTCGACTTCGTCGACAACCAGGTCGACCCGGCGACCGGCACCATCCGCGCGCGCGCGGTGCTGCCCAACCCGGACCGCGTGTTCACGCCGGGCCTGTTCGCCCGCGTGCAGGTGCAGGGCAGCGGCGAGTTCGAAGCCATGCTGATCGACGACAAGGCCGTGCTCACCGACCAGGACCGCAAGTACGTCTACGTGCTCGGCCCGGAGAACAAGGCGATTCGCAAGGACGTCGAGCTCGGCCGGATGATCGACGGGCTGCGCGTCGTCGAATCCGGCCTGGCCACCGAGGACAAGGTGATCGTGCGCGGCGTGCAGAAGGTGTTCATGCCGGGAATGCCCGTGACCCCCCAGACGATCGCCATGGGCGCGCCCGCACCGTCGCCCGCGCGACCGGTCGCGGTGAAGTAAGCGAAGCAGGAAGGGAATACACCATGGACTTCTCCAGGTTCTTCATCGACCGGCCGATCTTCGCCGCGGTGCTGTCGATCGTGATCTTCGCCGCCGGGCTGATCGCGATCCCGTTGCTGCCGATCGGCGAGTACCCCGAGGTGGTGCCGCCGTCGGTGGTGGTCCGCACCGTGTATCCCGGCGCCAACCCGAAGGTGATCGCCGAGACCGTCGCCACGCCGTTGGAGGAGGCGATCAATGGCGTCGAGGACATGATGTACACCAAGTCCGTGGCCGGCTCCGACGGCGTGCTGCAGATGACGGTGACCTTCCGTCCCGGCACCGACGCCGACGACGCCACGGTGCGGGTGCAGAACCGCGTCAGCCAGGCGCTGGCGCGACTGCCGGAGGACGTGCGCCGCCAGGGCGTGACCACCCAGAAGCAGTCGCCCACCTTCCTGATGGTGGTGCACCTGACTTCGCCCAACGGCAAGTACGACACGCTGTACCTGCGCAACTACGCGCGCCTGCACGTCAAGGACGCGCTGTCGCGCATCACCGGCGTGGGCGACGCGCAGGTGTTCGGCGGCGGCGACTACGCGATGCGTGCCTGGCTGGACCCGGACAAGATCGCGTCGCGAGGCCTTACGGCAGGCGACGTGGTGCGCGCGATGCGCGAGCAGAACGTGCAGGTCTCGGCCGGCCAGCTCGGCGCCGAGCCGATGCCCGACAGCGACTTCCTGACCCTGATCAACGCCCAGGGCCGACTGCATACCGAGCAGGAGTTCGGCAACATCGTGCTCAAGGCCGGCGCCGACGGCGAAGTCGTGCGCCTGTCCGACGTGGCGCGGCTGGAACTGGGCGCGGGCGACTACACCCTGCGTTCAAAGCTCGACGGCAAGAACGCCGTGGGCATCGGCATCTTCCAGGCGCCCGGCGCCAACGCGCTGGAGATCCGCGATTCGGTGATCGCGACCATGGACGGGATGTCGGAGCGGTTCCCCGACGGCATCAAGTACGAGGCCGTCTACGACACCACCATCTTCGTGCGCGACTCGATCAAGGCCGTGGTCACCACCCTGCTCGAGGCGGTGCTGCTGGTGGTGCTGGTGGTGATCCTGTTCCTGCAGACCTGGCGCGCCTCGGTCATCCCGCTGATCGCGGTGCCGGTGTCGATCGTCGGCACCTTCGCGGCGCTGTACCTGCTGGGCTTCTCGATCAACACGCTGAGCCTGTTCGGCCTGGTGCTGGCGATCGGCATCGTGGTCGACGACGCGATCGTGGTGGTGGAGAACGTCGAGCGCAACATCGAGGAAGGATTGAGCCCGCTCGCCGCCGCCCACCAGGCGATGCGCGAGGTGTCCGGCCCGATCATCGCGATCGCGCTGGTGCTGTGCGCCGTGTTCGTGCCGATGGCGTTCCTGTCGGGCGTGACCGGTCAGTTCTACAAGCAGTTCGCGGTGACCATCGCCATTTCCACCGTGATCTCCGCGGTGAACTCGCTGACCCTGTCGCCGGCACTGGCCGCGCGCCTGCTCAGGTCGCACGACGCGCCGAAGGACAAGGCGTCGCGACTGATCGAGCGCCTGTTCGGTTGGGTGTTCCGGCCGTTCAACCGCTTCTTCAAGCGCGGCTCCGGCCGCTACCAGGGCGTGGTCTCGCGCGCGCTGGGCCGCCGCGGCGCGGTGTTCCTGGTCTATGCGGTGCTGCTGGCGTCCACCGGGCTGATGTTCAAGGCGGTGCCGGCCGGCTTCATCCCGACCCAGGACAAGCTGTACCTGATCGCCGGCGTGAAGATGCCCGAGGGCGCCTCGATCGCGCGCACCGACGCCATGCTGTCGCAGGTGGCAGACATCGCGATGGACACCGAGGGCGTCGCGCACTCGATCGCCTTCCCGGGTCTGAACGCGCTGCAGTTCACCAACACGCCGAACACGGGCGTGGTGTTCCTGCCGCTGGATCCGGCCAGCGAACGCGACCGCAGCGCTGCCGAGATCAATGCCGAGATCAACCAGAAGATCGCCGGGCTGCAGGAGGGCTTCGCGTTCTCGCTGATGCCGCCGCCGATCCTCGGCCTGGGCAACGGCAACGGCTACCAGATGTTCATCGAGGACCGCGGCAACCTGGGTTACGGCGCATTGCAGGATGCGGTGGCGGCGATGCAGGGCGCGGTCATGCAGACGCCCGGCATGGGCTTCCCGATCACCAGCTACCAGGCCAACGTGCCGCAGCTGGACGCCGAGGTCGACCGGGTCAAGGCCAAGGCCCAGGGCGTGCCGCTGACCGAACTGTTCGACACCCTGCAGACCTACCTGGGTTCGGCCTACGTCAACGACTTCAACGAGTTCGGCCGCACCTGGCAGGTCATCGCCCAGGCCGACGCGCGCTTCCGCGACGACGTCCAGGACATCGGCAACCTGCGCACCCGCAACGACCGTGGCGAGATGGTGCCGATCGGCTCGATGGTGGAGATCCACCAGACCTACGGTCCGGATCCGGTGCTGCGCTACAACGGCTATCCGGCCGCCGACCTGGCGGGCGAGGCGGACCCGCGCGTGCTTTCGTCGGCCCAGGCGATGGACACGCTGACGGAGCTGGCCGCCGACGTCCTCCCCAACGGCATGGCCATCGAGTGGACCGATCTGAGCTACCAGCAGTCCACCCAGGGCAACGCGGCACTGGTGGTGTTCCCCCTCGCCATCCTGCTCGCGTTCCTGGTGCTGGCGGCGCTTTACGAGAGCTGGACGCTGCCGCTGGCGGTGATCCTGATCGTGCCGATGTGCATGCTTTCGGCGCTGCTCGGCGTGTGGCTGACCGGCGGCGACAACAACGTGTTCGTGCAGGTCGGCCTGGTGGTGCTGATGGGACTGGCGTGCAAGAACGCCATCCTGATCGTCGAGTTCGCGCGCGAGCTCGAGCTGCAGGGCAGGGGCATCGTGGAATCGGCGCTGGAAGCCTGCCGCTTGCGCCTGCGCCCGATCGTGATGACCTCGATCGCGTTCATCGCCGGCACCGTGCCGCTGGTGCTCTCGCACGGCGCCGGCGCGGAGGTGCGCTCGGCCACCGGCATCACCGTGTTCGCCGGGATGCTCGGCGTGACCCTGTTCGGCCTGTTCCTGACCCCGGTGTTCTATGTCGCGCTGCGCAAGCTGGTCACGCGTGGCATGCCGGCGAACGTCGCCACCCGCCCTTCCGCCGTGCGGGCCTGACCTGCATCCCCAGGAGATTCCCATGCAAACCCATTCCAGGATCGCACTCGTCACCGGCGGCACCCGCGGCATCGGTTTTGAAACCGTGCGCCAGCTGGCCGAAGCCGGCGTCCACACGCTGCTCGCGGGTCGCAACCGCGCCAAGGCCGTCGACGCTGCGCTGCAGCTGCAGGCCAAGGGGCTGCCGGTCGAAGCCCTCGCACTCGACGTGACCGACGCCGGCAGCATCGCCGCGGCCGTTGCCGAGGTGACCCGCAAGCACGGGCGCCTGGACATCCTCGTCAACAACGCCGGCATCTTCATCGACGACTTCGCCAAGATGCCGTCCGAGCAGACGCTCGACACGTGGCGGGACACCTTCGAGGCCAACGTCTTCGGCGTGGTGGCCGTGACCAGGGCGCTGCTGCCGCTGCTGCGCGAATCGCCGGGCGGGCGCATCGTCAATGTCTCAAGCGAACTCGGCTCGGTGGCCCTGCACAGCGACCCGGCGTCGCCGATCCACGACTTCAAGGTGCCCGCGTACAACGTCTCCAAGAGCGCTTTGAACGCGTGGACGGCGCACCTGGCCCACGAATTGCGCAGCACTGCGATCAAGGTCAATGCGATCCACCCCGGCCCCGTGAAGACCGACATGAACAGCAGTGGCGAACTGGATGTCGTCGAAGGCGCGAAGACCAGCGTGGCCATGGCGCTGCTCGACGCCGCCGGCGCGAGCGGCAGCTTCGTCCACCTCGGCCAGGTGCTGCCATGGTGACGCGCCTGCTGACCGCGGCGGTGGCGTCGGCCTTGCTCGCCGCCTGCACCGTCGGCCCGGATTACGCCAGGCCAACGTACGCCGAGCCGGCGCGATTCGCGCAGGGGGACGCAATGGCGGCAACAGCCGCCACCGTCGTGGCCGATGCCGATGCCGAATTCTGGCGCGGGTTCGACGACCCGTTGCTGACGCGGCTGGTCGAAGATGCACTCGCCGCGAACCACGACCTGCGCATCTCGCTGGCGCATTACGACCACGCGAATGCGCTGCTGCGCGGTGCCGGGTTCGACAGGCTGCCGACCTTCACCGCGCAGGGCGACGCCAGCGATGCGCGAGCGAGCGCCGACCACCTGCCGGGCGTTGCGCGCGACGCACGCGATGGCAGGAGCCATGACATCGCTGCGGTCGCGTCCTGGGAGCTCGACCTGTTCGGCCGCGTGCGTCGCGGGGTGGAAGGCAGTCGCGCCGAGGCGGCCGCCAGCGCCGCCGACCTTTCCGCGTTGCAGGTGGCGATCGTCGGCGAGGTCGCGGACAGCTATCTCACGCTGCGCGGAATGCAGGAGCGCCTGCGCGTGGCGCGCGAGAACGCGGACAACCAGCGCGAGACCCTGCGGCTGGTCGAGGCCCGCTTCGACGCCGGTCGCGGCACCGAGTTCGATACCTCGCGGGTGCGATCGCAGCTCGAGGGCACGCTCGCCAACGTGCCCGCGCTCGAGGCCGAAGTCGCCGTGACCATGCATCGCCTCGCGGTGTTGACCGGCCGCACGCCCGACGCGTTGATCGCAGAACTGGCGAACCCGGCACCATTGCCGACGCTGCCGGGCAAGCCCGACCCGGGCACACCCGGTGAACTGCTGCGACGCCGTCCCGACGTAGCCGCGGCGGAACAACGCCTGCACGCTGCGATCGCCCGCATCGGTGTCGCCACCGCCGACCTGTTCCCGCGCTTCACGCTCGGCGGACTGATCGGCAGCCAGGCGATCGACGGCAGCGCGCTGTTCGAACGCGACAGCGAAACGCGGTTGGTCGCGCTCGGCATCGACTGGTCGTTCCTCGACATCGGTCGCGTGCGCGCCCGGATCGCCGCTGCGGATGCGGATGCGGAAGGCGAGCTCGCGCGCTACCAGCAGTCGGTGCTGCTCGCGCTGGAAGACACCGAGAACGCGCTGGTCCGCCACGGACGCGCGCGGATCGAGGACGGACACCGCGAGCGCGCGGCGATCGACAGCGCGAACGCCGCGCGCCTGGCGCGGGTCCGCTACGAGGCGGGTGCCGCCGACCTGTTCGAGGTGCTGGATGCCGAGCGCACGCAACTGCAGGCGCAGGATGCGTTCGCCGCTGCGCGGACCCGCTGCGCCACGAGCGTGGTGGCACTGTATCGGGCCATGGCCGGCGGCTGGCCGACGCGGATGCCGGTGCGCGAGGCGATCAGCGGCCGCTGATCGCAACTGCTTGCCGTAAGGAATCCAGCAGGCAACAAAAAACCCGCGATCGCCCGCGGGTTCCTTGTTCGGCTCGCTGGCGCCGGAAATCAGGCCAGGCCGGCCTGCTTCATGACTTCGGCGTGGAAGTCGTCGACCTGCTTCTCGATGCCTTCGCCGACGGCCAGGCGGACGAAGTTCAACACCTGCGCGCCGCCGGCCTTGAGCGCGGCCTCCACGGTGATGTTGGTGTCGAGCACGTAGGGCTGGCCGGTCAGGCTGACCTCGGCCAGGGTCTTGGCGATCTTGCCGGAGATCATCTTCTCCAGGATCTCGGCGGGCTTGCCCGAGTCCTTGACCTGGGCGAGCGCGATTTCCTTCTCGCGGGCGACGAAGTCGGCCGGCACGTGCGCGGGCGAGATGTACGGGGGATTCATCGCCGCGATGTGCATCGCCAGGCCGCGCGCCAGCTCGGCATTGCCGCCCTTGACCTCGACCAGCACGCCGATCCGGCCGCCGTGCACGTAGGCGCCGACGGTGTTGCCGCTCTCGATGCGCGCCATGCGCCGGACCTGCACGTTCTCGCCGACCTTGGCGACCAGGGCCTGGCGGCCTTCGTCGACGGTCGTGCCCGAAGCGGTCTTCGTCGCCTTCAGCACCTCGATGTCCTGTGCGCCGCTGTCCAGCGCCGCCTTCGCCACTTCCTCCGTGAAGGCGAGGAAGTTCGCGTCCTTGGCGACGAAATCGGTCTCGGAGTTGATCTCGACCAGCACGGCGCGGCCTTGGTCCTGCGCCATCGCGATGCGGCCTTCGGCGGCGATGCGGCTGGCCTTCTTGTCGGCCTTGGCCAGGCCGGTCTTGCGCAGCCAGTCGGCCGAGGCCTGGATGTCGCCGTTGTTCTCGGTGAGCGCCTTCTTGCACTCCATCATGCCGGCGCCGGTGCGCTCGCGCAGTTCCTTGACCAGGGATGCGGTGATTTCTGCCATGGGGAAAACCTCAAGAATTTCGAATGGTTTTTTGTGGGAGCCGCTTCGGCGGCGAGCTTTTGGCGGGATATGCCGGAAAGCGAAAACCCGCGGCCGAAGCCGCTCCCGCAGGAACAGTGGGCGAAGCGGCCACGCACCATGGCGTGGCCGCATGACGGCCGGATTACTCGGCGGCCGGGGTTTCTGCGGCGGCGGATTCGCCGGCGGCTTCCGCGACCGGCGCGTCCACGGCTTCCGCCTTGGCGGCGGTGGCTTCGATGTCCGCGGCAGGCTTCCTGGCCGGTGCCTTCCTCGCCGGGGCGCGGCCGCGCGGGGCCTTGGTCGGGTTGCCCTCGGCATCGAGTTCGACGAACTCGTCCTCGCGCACGGTCGCGGCCTGCGGGGCGGCGGCCTTGCCCTCGAGCACGGCGTCGGCGGCGGCCCGCGCGTACAGCTGCACCGCGCGGATGGCGTCGTCGTTGCCCGGGATCGGGTAGTCGACCAGCGCCGGGTCGTAATTGGTGTCGACCACCGCGATCACCGGGATGCCGAGCTTCTTGGCTTCCTTGATGGCGATGTCCTCGTGGCCGATGTCGATCACGAACAGCGCGTCGGGCAGGCGGTTCATTTCCTTGATGCCGCCGAGCGAGGCGAGCTTCTTCTCGCGCTCGCGGCGCAGGCCCAGCACTTCGTGCTTGACCAGCTTCTGGAAGCTGCCGTCGGTCTCGCCGGCTTCGAGCTCCTTCAGCCGCGACACCGACTTCTTGACGGTGGCGAAGTTGGTCAGGGTGCCGCCGAGCCAGCGCTGGGTCATGTACGGCATGCCGCAACGCTCGGCCTCTTCCTTGACCGCATCGCGCGCCGAGCGCTTGGTGCCGACGAACAGGATCATGCCGCGCTTCTGCGCGATGCCCGAGATGAAGTTCATCGCGTCGCCGAACAGCGGCACGGTCTTCTCGAGGTTGATGATGTGGATCTTGCCGCGGGCGCCGAAGATGTACGGCGCCATCTT